>CAZHIE010000029.1:13229-31041 GCA_964532435.1 uncultured Planctomycetales bacterium | reverse complement strand
TCTGTTCCACCCGACCCGCCCTTTCGCCGCGACATGGAATCGCCCGCATCGATTACCCAAGCAGCAACAGCACGAACGAATCGATGTCCCCGTTATCCACGCGCCCGTCGTAATTCGTGTCCGCGGCGCAGCGCCCTTCCGGCGTCGCGCCGGCCGGGTCGAGCAATACCGCGACGAACGCATCGATGTCGCCGTTGTCGGTCGCGGCGTCCCCGTTCACGTCGCCGCGAACACAGTCCGCGATGGCGAATCGAAGGACGAACGGTTCGGAGGGAAGGTAGGCCGTCGTGCCGACGTCTTCCAGCCGGACTGGCAGGAACCACAACGTCCGCAGCGGGTCGAACGGCGGCGCCGCGCTGGCGTCGACGACGAAGCGCAAATGGCGGTGCAGCGTCGCGTCGCCCAGCGGAATCGAATCCCCCGCCGCGTCGATGCGAAAGCTGCTGTACTCGACGTGCAGCGCCGCTGTCGGATCCGCGACCGCGACGAGGCGGATGCTGGCGCCGGATTGCAGCGGCCAGAAGTCGTCGGCGGGGTCGGGCGCGACGTTCGCATCGAAGCCGGGATCGACCGTGCGAAACGTGTCGATCACGGGCGAGAGCAGGGCGATGTCGCGCCGCGGGTCGAATCCGTCCGCGGCAAAACCGCCCAGCCGCAATACCGGCGTGTCGCCCGAAGGCGGCTGCGTCCTGCCGATCTGGAGATCCCCGGCGTGCTGCGCGAGCGCGGCGGAAGCGGCGCTTGCGGCGATTGCGGCGACGCACATTCGTCGAAACGGCGTCATGGCGAGCCTCCTGCGATGCGTGGCGCCCGCGCAGAAACACGCGCGCTCGGATAGTCCTGCGCGCGGTTTGATGCTCTTCGTCGGACGTCGGAAGCGGCGCTGCGGCGCGAGCGTCAGCAGCGCGATCATCGACAGGATCGTCGCCGGCTCCGGAAGGAACGTCACCGTGATCGGTTCGGACGCCACGTGGCCCTCCGCCCGCGCGTCGATCAGGCGAAAGGTCACCGACCACGGCGCGTCGGCGGGGACGTACGACGGATCGCTGCTGTCGATGTGCCAGTACGGATGCGCGTCGAACGGCCGCTGCCCGATGTCCCAATGATTCGCCCCGACGATCTGAAACCCCGGCGTGCCCGGCGCGAGCGGGTTCCAGACTTTCATCGCCGGACGGCTGCTCGCGAGAACTTCCATGCGAACGATCGCGTCGAGGTCGATCGGCTCAAACGCGTTCGGAATTTCGACGGCGTCGAGGCTCAAAAATCCCGGATCGTCGAGCGCGAAACCCGCAAGGGCCGGCTCGGCCGATGGCGGCAGCTCGAACGGATAGATGTCGAGCGGATACTCGACGGCGAGCTGTCCGGTCGCGGGGTTCTGCCCCACGATAAAGTCTTCGCCGTGTACGCCGGCGAAGGCCGCGAGAGCTCCGGCCACGGCAATCGAATACGCCGCGAGTAGCAGCAATGTCCTGTTCACGGGAATCCTCCTTCGGCGCCCGAACGGCTGTCGCGACGCGGCGGCATCGTCGAGATCGCGCCGCGCGTTCATCGCGCCACCGTCGGGTCATATTTGTTGTGGAACCAGATGAGATGGCCGTCGCCGCTCGACGGTCCATCCAGCGAAAACGTCTTCTCGAAAGCGAGTCGTTCGACGTGGCCGTCAACCATTCCGTAGTTTGCCTTGCCGAGATGTCGTTCGAGCGCCATCTGCGTCGCAACGAACTGCTTTTCCTGCGGGATGTAGAAGTCCCACTGCTCGGGATGCACGTGATCGGAGAGCGCAAAGGCGCCCTCCTCGGTCAGCTCGACGAAGTAGATCGTCGCAGCCGGCCGGGTGATCCAATCGAGCCGGTTGTACGGATGGCCGTCGCGATCACGAAGCGGCGTGTCGGCCTCGGAAAGATAGAAGTTGCTGGCGAAGCTGGTTTTTCGCAGGCGCGGCGGGTCGGCCTCGCCGAATGGGACGTTCCAGTATCGACTGCGGTCCGACGGGCAGCGCAGCACGCCGCGGTTGCGGCCGTACTCGGCTTCCATCGTGTTCAGCCACGCGCGGGGCGCCGCGGCCTCGCCGCCGCCGTGGGCGTAGCCCCACTGCGGAAACCAGCCGCGGTTGGCGTCGGCGTACAGGAAGTTTGCCAGTGCCAGCATGTGCAGGTTTGCCTCGCACTTCACGGCCTTGCCCTGTTCTCGGGCGCGGCCCAGGCCGGGCAGGAGCATCGCGATCAGGAGCGCGATGATCGCGACGACGACCAGCAGTTCGATGAGCGTGAAAGCGGCGCGCGGAGCGGGCCTGCGGTGCATTTGCTTGCTCCCGAATCGCGGGCGTGAGAGCCACGCCGAAACTCGCAATTCAAACGATCAGGAACGCGCCCGACCGCCGGCAACTCCTTTTGTGCGGGGTCGGAGCGGCACGATCGGCCGGGCGCGCGTTTCTCTTCAGCGACGCGAATGGACGGTCGGGGCGACGCGCGTGTCGCGCGCGACGACCGCCGGCGACAAGCGGCTTGCTTGTCCGGCGCGATCGCTGGCGGCACACGAGGCCCTGGCAGGTGAAATCAGGCCGGCGGCGGACTGCGCGGTTGCGCCGAACTGTGCTGGCGGGTGAGGAGCGGACGGTTGTCGGCCGGCGGCGGCACGGGCGTCGCGGTCGGCGCAATGGCAATCAGCAGCGGAAGCGAGGCGCAATCCGCCGCAGCGATCGTGACGAGATGCAGGCAGAGCGCGCAATGATCGTGCGGATCGCAGCGATGCAGCGGCCCTTCGTGGCGGATCGGCGCGGTTCGTTCCGAATCGCTGGCGTGCAGCCGACAGCCCGCTTCGCATTTGGACGGCGAGACGGCGCTTTCGTGCCGATGCGCCAGCGCGCGGCCGCCGATCAGCAACGGCAGAATCGCCGCGAGCAGCACGGCCTGACGCGCGAGTCGAGAGAACGCTTTGTGAATCCTGGCAATCACGCGGCCGTCTCAAAAAATACCGGCGTACGCCCGGGATCTCGAAATATCCCAGACGAAACCAAGCCGGTTACAGCGGCCGCACACCGCTGCAAGCGGATTCGGAGAGCGATACCGCTGTAGAATAGCGGTGCGAATCGCAGGAATCAAGCCTCGCACGGCGGGATCGCGACGGCTGCGGATGCGTTCGGCCCGCGTGTCGTCGGAATGATGCAAACTCGGGCGCCGTGTGCGTCCGCGTGCGTTTCTGTTCCCTGTTCCGGGTCCGCTCTTCCCTGTACGCTCACGCCCAACGACCCGAGGTTCGCAATGCACGCGATCGCCATGACCGTCATCCTCGCCGCCGGGCTCGGCGTTTTCGCCTGGACCGCACGACGCCGCTGGGCGCTCCTGCGCGTCGCGCGAGCGCCCGCCGATCGCACGGACAATCCCGCCCGGCGCCTCCGAAACGTGTTTCTCTATGTGTTCGGCCAGTTGCGGATGTTTCGCTACCGCGGCGCCGGCATCGCCCACGCGGCCATCTTCGGCGGCTTCGTCGTTCTCGCGCTGCGGACCGTCATCATGGCCGCGCGCGCTTACACGCGTTCCGACTTCGGCTTCTGGCTGTTCGACGACGGCGCGCCGCTGGGCGTCGCGTACCTTTTCCTCAAAGACCTCATCAGCGTCGCCGTGATCGCGGGCGTCGCGTACTTCCTCTACGCGCGGCTGGTCGTCCGTCCGCGCCGCATGACGCTCAGTCCCGAGGGGCTGCTGATCCTGCTGCTGATTCTGGGTCTGATGCTGTGCGACCTCACGTATGAGGCTTCGGGTTACGTCCTGCGCGCCGGCGGCGCAAGCCCCGGCTTTCACGCCGCCACGCCGGCCGGGTCGGCGATTTCGTTCGCGGTCGCGTCGCTGCCCGCGTCGATCGTCGCGGCGCTGCACGGCGCGGGGTTCTGGGGCCACACGATCATCGTGCTGGCGTTTTTGAATTTTCTCCCCTATGGCAAGCACTTTCACGTCCTGACGATCGTTCCACAGGTCTATTTCTCCAACCCCCAGCCGCGCGGCCGGCTGGTCGGCATCCCCGACATGGAGGGCCGCATCGAGCGCGGCGAGACGCTCGGCGCCAAGCGCATCGCCGACTTCTCCTGGAAGACCGTGCTCGACCTGTACACCTGCACCGAGTGTGGCCGCTGCTCCGATCACTGTCCGGCCTACAACACCGGCAAGCTGCTTTCGCCGAAGCACCTGACGCTCGACCTGCGCGACCACATGTATCGCAACGAGCGCGCCCTCGTCGCGCCGGGCGCGGCGCCCGCGTTCGTCCGCAAGGATGGGCGGCCCGACGAGTCCGGCGGAAATCTGGTCGGCGCATGGATCGAGCCGGAGGTGCTGTGGGCCTGCACGACCTGCGGCGCGTGCGAGCAGGAATGTCCAGTCTTTATTTCCTATATCGACAAGATTGTCGATATGCGCCGCAACTTGGTGATGGAGGCGGGCGAATTCCCGGCGCAGCTACAGAACGCCTTTCGCGGGCTCGAATCGGCGGGCAACGTCTACAGTTTCGATAACGGAACGCGCGCCGACTGGGCCGCCGGGCTCGACATCCCGTTGCTGGCGGAATCGCCCGACGCGGATGTGCTCTACTGGGTCGGCTGCTCGCCCTCGTTCGACGACCGCGCGCGGCGCATCGCGCGCGCCACGGCCACGCTGCTGCGCCGGGCCGGTGTGCGCTTCGCGATTCTCGGTCCCGAGGAGCTATGCACGGGCGACCCGGCCCGCCGCGCTGGCAACGAGTATCTCTACGAGACGCTCGCGAAGCAAAACGTCGAGACGCTGACGCGCTACAACGTGCGAAAGATCGTCACCACCTGTCCGCACTGCTTCAACGCCCATCGCAACGAATACCCCGACCTCGGCGCGAAGTACGAGGTCGTGCATCACACGCAGTTTCTGGCCGAGCTTGTCCGCGCCGGGCGGCTGCGCCCGGCGCAGCGCGTCGAGGGCCGCGTCGTCTATCACGACGCCTGCTATCTCGGGCGGCACAACGACGTTTATGACGCCCCGCGCGAGCTGCTGCGCTCGATCCCCGGGCTCGAGCTGGTCGAGGCGCGCGAGAGCCGCGATCGCGGCATGTGCTGCGGCGCGGGCGGCGCGCAGATGTGGAAAGAGGAAGAGCACGTTCGCCGGACCGACAGCCGCGAGGGCGCCGGCAAGGTCAATCATGCCCGCGTGCGCCAGCTCCTGCGCGTCCTGCCGCAGGCGCCCGACGGCGGCCCGCCGCGCAAGGTCGCGTCGGCCTGCCCGTTCTGCATGACGATGCTGGGCGACGGGCTGCGCGATCAGGGTCACGGCGACGTGGAACAGCGCGACGTGGCCGAGCTGCTGCTGCAATCGGTGGGCGAAGCGCCGCCGGGTGCGTAGGAGCGGTGTCGCGCGGCAATTCGGGAGTCGCGTCCGTGCATTCGCCGGGTTTCGAGCTGTTCGATCACACGGCCGACGTCGGCGTGCGGGTCGTCGCGCCTTCGCGCGAGGCGCTGATCGCGCCGGCGATCGACGGGTTGTACGCGACGATCGGCGAGCTGGTTCCCGCGGCCGGCGAGCCGGCGTCGATCGAGCGGATCGAGCTCGCCGGCGATGACGAAGCGTATTTGCTGCGAGATCTGTTACAACGCTTGCTGCTGCGCTTCGAGACGGCGCAACTTCTCGCGACCGACGTGCGCGTGGGGGAATTCGGAAAGGACAGGCTGCGCGTCGACGTCGTGTGGCGCGCGCTCGATCGGCAGCGCAGCGCACTGCTGCGCGAGGTCAAGGCCGTCACCTATCACGAGCTGCAGATCGAGTCATCCGCGGACGGTCATTCCGCCCGATTCATCGTCGACATCTGATGTCGCAATGCCCTGTAGCGGCCCGCGCGTCGCACGTAGCGGCCCGCGCCCTCGCGCGGCCGGAGCGGCGCTCGTCGCGCGAATGCGCGTCGTGTCGTCGCTCCGGATCACTGCGTCCAACGACGCCAAGTCAAACGAGCGCGCCGACCGACGGCCATCCTGCTTTTTCGACAGACCACGATCCGAGCGTCGCGCTCGCTTACGCTCGCGGCTCGGAGCGCTTCTGAATTCTTCCGTCCCACTTCTGACTTCCGCCCACGACGGCGGCCGCGGCCAGGACTTCCAGAAACGGCATCAGCGGAATGCGGTAGCGCAAGCTACCGACGTAAACGCAATGCACGACGGTGAAATAGACGATCGGCAGAAGGAGCAGCGCGTAAAACAGCCCGCGCCGCGCGCCCGGCGGCGCGCCGCGCGCGTCGCGCCCGTCTTTCGCCGGCGCCGCGCGTCGCGCCCGGCGCAGCGCGCTTCGCGCCAGCGCCGTCAGCGCCGCGAGCAGCACCAGTCCGGTGAACGCCGCGCTGGCGACGGCTGTCGCGCCCGATCGATGATTCGCCTCGTTGGGCGTCAGCGACCACGTCCGCAGAAACTTGACCCACGCCAGCCGCGCCACGCGGGCCGGGTCGCTCCGCATCTGCGTCACCGCCAGCTCGCGCAGCCGCCGGTCGCGCTGCGGCTCGTTGAGTCCTTCCAACTCCGGCATTTCGCGCAGAAACGCCTGATTGCTGCTGCCGTCGGCCTGCGGACCCTGCGCGTCGTACAGCGTCACGCCGCCATTCGTCGACAACAGCGCGTATTCGCCGATCACGCGCTGGTTCCGCGCGCCCCAGTTCACGAGCAGCACGGCCAGCGCCGTCGCGCACAAGAATACCTGCGCCATGGCGCGCGGACGCGACGGCCCGAATATCGCCAGCACGACCCAGAGCGCGCCGACCCAGCCCAGCGACGACGGCCTCGTGAAAACCGCCGCGCCGCCCAGCAGCGCGACCGATATCAGCGCGGCCGCGCTGCGCGGATTCCGCAGCAGCCGCCAGACGGCCAGCGTCAGCCCGACGGCCACGCACGTAAAAGCGACTTCGGTCAGCAGCAGATTCGCGAAGAATATCGAAAATGGATCGAGCGCCAGCAGCAGGCCGGCCAGCAGCGCCGCGCGCCGCCCCAGCCCCTCGCGCGCCAGGGAATAGAGCAGCGCCACCGTCGCCGCGCCGATCGTCGCCTGCGCCACGCGGGCCAGCAGCACGCCCGCGCCCCCCAGCGCCGCGAACGGCGCCAGCAGGAGCGGATACAGCGGCATCCGCGCGGCGTAGCGTCCGTCGTCGCTCACCAGCGCTCCGCCCGTCACCAGGTTGCGCCCAAGCTGCCAGTGCAGCCGCTCGTCGTCGTAGGAGAATCCCCCGCCGCTGGTCCAGCCCGCGTAGGCGATCCAGCCCAGACGCAGCAGCAGCGCCAGCAACGCCAGCAGCAGGACGCGCCGCGCGTCGCCGCGCATCACGACGCATCCCCCGATCGCGGCGCGGCCGGCGACAGCACGAGCCGCAGCGCCGTTCGCGTCCCGGGCCGCAGCTTCACGCGCTCGTCGATTCGCAGCGGCATCACCCAGATCGGGCCGTCCTGATCGCACAGCACGCCCGTGCGGGCGCGCGTCTGGGGATCGACCTTCTCGTCGCCCAGAAAATCGCTCAGCGTCTTGGCGCCCGGCGCGCCCAGCGGGCGGAATCGGTCGCCGTCGCGCCGCCCGCGCACGATCAGCGGCAGCCGCACGCGCTCAAAGTCGATCCATTCCTCGTGCGGATGCGGCGTGCGGCGAAGTTCGTCGATCTTGCCCGGCTCCAGCGGCCGTATCTCCGCGCTCAGCTCGAAGCCCGTCCCCGGCAGCGGCGTGCGGCCGGGGCATTGCACGAACACCGACGCCAGCTCCGGCGAGGGTTCATCCTGCGACAGCGGGCGGAATTCGAGCCGATCGTACTGTTTGCGAACGAGCACCGGGCCTGGCAGGTGCAGCTCCTTGCCGCTCGAACTGTCTTCCGCCAGGCGCAGCACGGTTTCGAGGTGGGAGAAGCCCAGCTCTTCCTCGCCGCCCAGAACAAGCGCCACGGCGCGGCGCACGATCTCCGCCTGCACGATCCGCTGCTTGCTCAGAAGCGCGACCGTGTTCAGCACGATGCGCCCGGGCGATTCGCTCACCAGCAACGAGTCGAACGTGCGGGCCGCCGCGTCCTCGAGATATGCGCTCATCCCCCGCGCCAGCTCGGCCAGGCGCAGCAGCGCCTCGTCCACGTTCGGATTCAGCGCCGAGCGCAGCAGCGGCAACACGACGGTTCGGATCCGCCCGCGCGTGAACTCGGTCGAGAGATTGGTGCTGTCGGTGCGCGTCTCGAAACCGCGCGCCTCGCACAGCGCTTCGATCGTCTTGCGGCGCACCGGCAGAAACGGCCGGACGAGCTGAATGCGGCTGCCGGTCTGCATGGGCCGCACGTCGGACATGCCGGCGAGTCCGCGCAGTCCCGTTCCGCGGCAGACGCGGTGGATGAGCGTTTCGACGTTGTCGTCGGCGTGATGCGCGACGGCGACGCTCTCGCTGCCGGCGCGCAGCGCGACGCGCTCCAGAAATGCGTAGCGGTGTCGCCGCGCCACTTCTTCGGTCGAGCCGCCTTCGCGCTCGACCGCGGCGCGGATGTCCGCTTTCTCTTCGTGGAACGCCGCGTTCAGCCGGGCCGCCAGATCGCGGACGAAGCCCGCGTCGGCGTCGGCCTCCGCCCCGCGCAGGCCGTGATGCAGATGGGCGACGTGAAGCTGCCAGTTCAAATGATGCCGGACCGACAGTTCGCGCAGCACGTGCAGCAGCAGCGTGGAATCCGGCCCCCCCGACACGCCGACCACCCAGCGCGCGTCGCGGACGTACAGCCCCCGCTCCGCGAGCCAGTCGCCGATCTGTGCCAGGAAGGAATCCCAAGCCACGCCGGCCAGTATAGCGGCGGCCGGCGGGGAAACCGGCCCTGGAGAACCAACTTCTGCGGGGTTGTCAGGGGTGTTTGGGGGCGCGGAGAAGATTGGGGGGCCGGCCTCCGGCCGGTCTCTTTCCTGCGATATCCCCACCTGGGGGAAGCTCGCTTGTCTCCGCTATTCTCCCGCGCTTTCACCCGCCCGCGCGCGGTTCGCACGTCGCCAGCCGCTCGCGCAACTTGCGGAACTCCGCCGCGATGTCGGAGTCGAGTTCCCAATCCTTCGGCCCGCGCTCGGCCAGCGCGATCGCCTCGCGCCCGATGGCGCATCCGTCGCCGTCGCGCCCTTCGTCGAAGTGCAGATTCGCCAGGTTCGCCAGGCAGCTCCCGACCGTCACGCAGTAGCTGGGATTGCCGGGCTCGGCCGCGGCAAGCTCGCGTCCGAGCTGCACCGCTTCGCCGAATCGCTCGTAAGCGCGCGGGTTGTCGCCTTCGAGAACGTCGAGGCGGGCCAGCCGGGTGATCGCCGTGACCAGGTCCGCCTGGTAATCGCGGTTGCGCGGATCGAGCGTCGCCAGGCGGCGCTTGATCGCGTACGTCTTGTCGGCCCACTCGCGGCTTTCGCCCAGCCGCCCGTTGGTGAGCGCGACGAGGGCCGCCCGTTCGTAGCTCGCGGCGAAGCTGGACGAGACCGACACGTCGCTCGGCGGGTCGGGATAGAGCATTTGGCGGATGCGCAGCGCCTCGGCGTACAGGCGCGCGGCCGACTCGCGCTGTCCGTCGTTCCAGTAGAGGTCTCCCAGCGCGTCCTTCGCGATCGTGTATTCGATCACGGCCAGCGCGCGCTCGGGCTCCAGGATGATCCACGCGGCCTTGAGGTCGTGCATCTGCCGCATCCACGAGATCGCCGCGCTGCGCTCGCCGCGCCGCTGCGCCAGCCGCCCGAGCCGTTCGCAGCCCAGCGACAATGCCCGCACGGCGCTCGGCTCGAACGGCCAGTCGCGCTGCAGCGCCTCGGCCAGCGCGTATTGCCGAGAATAGTGCCGATCGGCGTCTTCTTCGCGGCCTTCGCGGAGCGCCAGGTCGCCCAGCAGGATGAGCGTCGAAGACAGCTGCTCTTCCGTGGCGCGCTCGGGCGGACCATCGAGCCGCAGGCATTCCATGCGCTCGGCCGCGGTCTCCAGGTGCTCGCGCGCCCGCGGCAATTCGCCCATGTCGCGCGCGATGTCGCCGAGCAGAAGATGCGAGCGGGCATAGTCGAGCGCCAGGCGCGGGTCGTCGCTTCGCTCGGTCAGCAGCGCCGTGAATCTCCCATACGCGCTGCGCAGGAGCGTTTGCCGCATTTCCACGGTGCCGGGCACGCGGCGCAATTTTTCGGAGAGCTGATCGAGCACGAACTCGGCCGTGTCGCGGGCGAGATGGAATTTCTCGAGCGCCTCCTCGGCGTTGTGTTCGGCCCGGTCTCGCTCGCGGGCGGCGAGCACGGCGCTGTCGCGCGCCTCGTCGCGCAGCCGGACGGCCTCGCGCTCGTGCGTCTCGGCGCGTCGCGTGGCGGCCAGTTGCCGTCCGTACATGACCGAAAGCGCCGCCGCCGACGCGATCGACAGCACGAAAAATGCGGCCGCCACCGCGACGGGCACGCGCCAGCGGCGCAGCGACTTGCGCAGGACGTACAGCGCGCTGTCGCGCCGCGCGTCGATCGGCCGGGCGGCCAGGAAGTTCCGCACGTCGCGGGCAAGCTCGCCGGCGCTCTGATAGCGCCGCTCCGCGCTCTTTTCCAGGCACTTGCGCGCGATCGTGTCGAGGTCGGCGGCGATCCGCACGCCCCGCGCGCCGCGCCTTGCCAGGGGCGGGGCCGGCTCGCGCACGATGCGGTCGAGCACCTCGCGCAGCGGCCCGCCGATGCGGTACGGAAAGCGCCCGGACAGCGCCTGATAGAGCATCACGCCGAGCGAATAGACGTCCGTGCGAACGTCGACGTCGGCGCCCTCCGCCTGCTCCGGGCTGGCCCACGGCAGCGAACCGACGAACTGCCCCGTCTGCGTCATCGCCACGGCGCCGCCCACCTCGCCGCCGGCGGACGACTCGATCGTCCACTTGGCCAGCCCGAAATCAAGGATGTGCGGCCGGCCCGCGGCGTCGACGAGGATGTTGCTCGGCTTGAGGTCGCGGTGAATCACGCCGCGCAGGTGTGCCGCATGCACGGCGTCGCACACTTCGGCATACAGCGATAGCAGCCCCGGCAGATCCCCGCGATCCGCCAGCGCCGTCAGGGCCTGATCCAGCGGCCGGCCCTCGACGAAGTCCATTACGTAGTAGGCCAGCCCTTCGACCTGACCGCTGTCGTGGATCGTCACGATGCCGGGATGATTCAGACCGGCCAAAATTTCGATTTCGCGGTCGAAACGGACCCGGTCGGCCCGCGTCGCGAGCAGCCGATGCCGCAGCACCTTTACCGCCACGATGCGGCGCGTTGATTGCTGAAGCGCGCGATAGACGACGCCCTGTCCGCCGCGATGAATCTCGCCCAGCCGCTCGTAATTGGGCAGCCAGTCGGTCGCCGCAGCGCCGCGCGACTCGCGCGGCTCAAAGCCCGCGCCCTGCGAATCGGCCGCGCTGCCCGACGCGAGCATCGAGCGTCGCACGGTGCTGGCCTGCCGTTGCGCCCGGGCGATCAATTCTCGATCTCGCTGGTCCGACATACGCTCGCTTTCCGCGAAGACCGATAACCGTCGGCGTACCGCAACTGCGTGTCGCGGTATTTCCGAGCCCGCGTGTCCTCACGCGGGTCTTTTGCCGCGGATTTCTTCACGTCTCCCGCAGAGATCCGCCTGAGGACAGGCGGGCTCGAAACGGCGCCGCTCATCAATCGACAGCGACGCGCCGGCCCAACCGCTCACGCCGGACGGCTGAAGAACCGCGTCTCGGCCCCCAGCGACTCGCGCAACCGGTCATGCGCGCGGGCCCGCAACATGAAGACCGCACCGGCCGAGCGCTGCATCCGGCCGGCGACTTCCTCGACCGCCAGCCCGTCGAGGTCATAGAGCCGAATGACCGTCGAATAGTCGTCCGGAAGCTGGAGCAGCACGTCTTCCAGGAATCGCCGCAGATCGTCGCGCGCGACGTGACGGCTCGGCGTCGTAGTGGTTCCGCCGAGTTGCTCGATGAGCAGAACGGCCGAATCGCCCAGGCCGACGGCCTCCACGCGGCGGTCGGGCTGCGGGCGTTTCTGCCGCTCCAGCTCCTTGACGGCGTCGCGCAAGTTATTTTCGGCAATGGCGGACAGCCAGCCATAAAACGCGCCCGGCCCGCGCGGCTGGAACCGCTCGATGCGCAGAAACGCCTCCAGGAAGCTGACTTGCAGAATGTCGTCGGGCTCGAGGATGGACTGCCATTTTCGCGCGAGCTTGGCGTCGAGTTCGCGGCGCAGGCGCGGCGCGTGGGAGGCGAGCAGTTCCGACAGCGCGGTTTCGTCTCCGCGCGTGGCGCGATCGATCAGTTGCGCTTCGTCCGGTTGCATGGGAACTCGGCCTTCGTGGAACGCCGTATCCTACGCGAAACCTGCCTGCCGCGGCGCCCATCCGCCGATCGGAATCGCTCACGATTTCGCCGCTTCGATCCCCCGGATGCTGACGCTCCCGCCGCCACGGGCCGATACCAACGTCGTCGCCGCGCTCCGGCGCGAGCACGGCAATACGTGGCTGCGGAGTGCGAGATGCCGACGATCGCCCGGCCCAAGAGCCGCGAGATCGAATCGATCGTGACGCCGGACGGGATGCGCGCCTGGCTGCGCATCGCGCCGACGGCGCGCGGCGCCGACGCATGCACCGAGCA
This sequence comes from uncultured Planctomycetales bacterium, assembly GCA_964532435.1. Lineage (GTDB taxonomy): Bacteria > Planctomycetota > Phycisphaerae > UBA1845 > Fen-1342 > CAZHIE01. Next base: position 18,444 of record CAZHIE010000029.1, on the reverse strand, counting down.
GGAACTGCACGAAAGGCTCCAGCGGATCGGCATTTCGCTGACAACCGACGTGCGCGAGCGCGTCCGAGCCATCGCGGCCGAGCTGGCCCGCGGCGAGACGCAGGAGACGAGCTGGCTTGTCGCCGAGGGAACGCCGCCGACCAGCGCGCGAGATGGCTCGGTCGAATTCCATCCGGACTTGCGCCCGGCGTTGCCGCCCGAGGCCGAAACCTCCGTTGATCACTTTGCGCAGTGCCAGATTGTGACGGTCGTTGCCGGCGCGACTATTGGTGTCCTGCGCGCGTCCGAGCCAGCGGTCGACGGGCTGGACGTTTTCGGCCGATCGGTCGGCCCGCACAAGCGCCTGGCGACGCCGCTTCAGATCGGGGACGGCGTTCGCCGCGACGAAGCGGACCCGACGCGCCTGATCGCGGAACGGGCCGGCTGCGTCCGTTGCGACGGAGGAATCCTGCGCATCGACAGCGTTCTCGAAATCCCCGGCAACGTCGATCTGGAGTCGGGCAGCATCGAGACCAACGTCGACGTGCGCGTCGCCGGCACGATCCGCGCGAATTTCCACGTCTACACCGACGGATCGCTGAATGTCGGCCGCGCCGTCGAACCCGCCGCCGACGTCCGCGTGGGCCGAAATCTGGCGGTCACGGGCGGAATCTTCGGACACGATCGCTCGACGATCGTTCGCTGTGGCGGGGCGCTGGCGGCGCTGCTCTGCGATGAAGCGGACGTGCAGGTGGGCGGAGACGTGCGCCTCGTTCGCGAAGCGATGAACAGCCACATCGAGTGCGACGGGCGGCTGACGATATCGGCCGGCGCGATTGTGGGCGGGCGAACGAGCGCGCGGCAGGGTCTGGAGGCGCGCGTGCTGGGGAGCGAGGCCGGCGTGATGACGTACGTGCGGGTCGGCGTGCCGATCGAGATTCTGCGCCAATGCCGCGAGCTGGAGCTGAACGCCGCGGAGTCCGCCCGATCCGCGGCTCACTTGCACGTGACGATTCGCCAGCTCACGCCGAACATGCGCCGGCTCAGTTCGGAGCAGCGCGAGCGCGCCACCGAGCTGATGGCGCGGGCCGAAGAGCTTGACGCCGACACGATTCGCCTGGCCGAAGAGCGAAAGCACGTGCTCGCCACGGGCACGCCGCCCGAGCCGGCGGGCATCCGCGTTCTGGGCGCGATTCACCCGGGCGTGATCATCGGCATCGGCTCGCGCGAGGCGCGGATCCGCCGCCTGCTGCGCGGGCCGCTGCGCATCGAGCAGCGCGCCGGCGAGATGGACATGGAGCTGGTTGTGGTCTACGCCAGCTCCGGCATCACGCAGACGCTGCCCAGCACGGACATCGATTTGCGACACGCCCCGCTCGACGCCCCCAACGGAGCCTGCCATGAGCCATGAGTCGACGCCGACGCTCGTCCGCCCCGAACTGGCCGCCGTCGTGTGCGACGTGCTGAGCGACCTCGCGTTCATGATCAGCGACGACCGGCAGACGCCGCTCGACGGGCGCCGCGACTGGCTGCATTGCCGCATCGAGTATCGCGGCGCGGCCCAGGGCGCGCTGCACTGCTGGTCCACCGGCGAGTTCGCCCGCCAATTGGCCGCAACTCTGCTCGGGCTCGACCCCGACGACGACGCCTCGCGAAACGGCGCTACCGACGCGCTTCGCGAGTTCCTGAACGTCGTCTGCGGTCAGCTCGTAACGGCGTGGTACGGCCGGCGGACGGTCTGCGACCTGTCCGTTCCACAGATCGACGCACAGCCGCCCCCGAAGCCCGCTGGAGAGACCGTCGGCAACGCCTGTCGCATTACGGTCGCGGGCGAACCGCTCATCTGCACGCACGAAGGGATCTCCGCGTGAGCGCTCTGCCGCGCCGCACGGTCACGCGCCCGAGCTCGGCCGATGCGGCGGACAGCCTGACGCCGGAGGTGTACGAGCTTTTCCGCAGGCTCGTGTACGCCCAGACCGGCATTCATCTCGGCCCCAACAAGGCCCAGCTTGTCCGCGCGCGATTGGGCAAACGCTTGCGCGGCGGAAATTTCCGCTCGTTTCGCGCGTATTTCGACTTCGTTCGCGCCGACGCGACCGGCTGCGAACTCGCCGCGCTCATCGACGCGATCGCGACGAACACGACGCACCTGTTCCGCGAGCCGCAGCACTTCGCGTTCCTCACGCGCGTCATCGCCGAGTGGCGAAGCGATCGCGATTGGCGGCCCGCGGCCGGCGCGCTGCGAATCTGGTCGGCCGGTTGCTCCACGGGCGACGAGCCGTACTCGATCGCAATGACGGTGGATCAGGCCCTGCGCGGCGGCGGCCTGGATTATCGCATTCTGGCGACCGACGTCTCGACGCGCGCGCTCGAAGCCGCCCGCGCCGGGCGCTATGAGCCGGAGCGCCTGGCGGGCGTTCCGCCGGCCCTTCGCAGGCGCTACTTCGAGCCCGACGCACCGGACGCCGGGCCGCGGCGCGGCGCGAGCGCGACGGCGCTGCGCATTCGCAGCGAGCTGCGCAGCCGGATCGCCTTTCGCCGATTCAACCTGATGCGCGAGCGATTCACGTTTCGCCACGGTTTCGACGCGATCTTCTGCCGCAACGTGATGATCTACTTCGATCGGCCGACGCAGGAGACGCTGGTGCGCAAACTCGCGGCGCAGCTCCGCGCCGGCGGGTATCTGCTCATCGGCCACGCGGAGAGCCTCGGCGCGATTCGCCAGCCGTTGACGTACGTGCAGCCGTCGATTTACCGGCGCGGCGATGATCCGCGGACGACTCGGGGATGTTCCGAATGAGCGCGCGCCCGAAGATCAAAACGCTCGTCGTCGACGATTCCGGCGTCTTTCGCCGGATGCTGGCCGCCGCGCTGCAGCGCCAGCCGGACGTCGAGGTCGTCGGCGCGGCGCGGGACGTGTTCGAAGCCCGCGACATGATCCTGCGGCATCATCCCGACGTAATCGTCCTGGACATCGAGTTGCCGAAGGTCAGCGGCCTGAGCTTTCTCAAGACGCTGCGCACGCATTACCCCGTTCCGGTGATCGTCTGCTCGGGCACGACCGCGCGCGACGGGCCGCGAGCGATTCAGGCGATCGAAGCCGGCGCGCTCGACGTCGTAATCAAGCCCGATCGCGGCGGCGCTGCCGCGATCGAGGCGCTGGCGGTCGAGCTGGGACAGACCATCCGCATGGCGGCGACGCAGGCGCGCCCGGTGCCGAAGTCCGCCCCGAACGCGCCGGCCGCGGGCTCGTTTCGCGCCGCGGGCGTCGATCCCAATCGCATGATTGTCGCCATCGGCGCCTCGACCGGCGGCACCGAGGCCATCCGCGCGCTGCTGGAGTGCTGCCCGCCCGATTTTCCGCCCGTCGCGATCGTGCAGCACATGCCGGCCGGATTCACGCGCTCGTTCGCCGCGCGGCTCGACGCGCTCAGCCGGCTCACCGTGGCCGAAGCGACCGACGGTCAGCGGCTCGCGCCGGGCGTCGCGGTCGTGGCGCGCGGCGACACGCACATGATCGTCGAGCGCAGCGCGGCCGCGTGGCGCGTTCGATACACCGATCAGGTTCCGGTCAATCGCCATTGTCCGAGCGTCGAGCCGCTCTTCGAATCCGTCGCCGAGGCGGCCGGCTCGCGCGGCGTGGGCGTGCTGCTGACCGGCATGGGCGCCGACGGCGCGCTGGGGCTGCTGCGAATGCGTCAGGCCGGCGCGCTCACCATCGCGCAATCGCGCGAGACGTGCGTTGTCTACGGCATGCCCAGGGCGGCGATCGACATGGAGGCCGCCGCGCTGTCCGCTGCGCCGGCGGACATCCCCGGACTCATTCTGCGCGCGGCGCTGGCGATTCAGTCGCGCGCGGCCGTGACAATCGGCGCCCCGCCGCCGGCCTGAAGCGCGACAGAAGACGCCGCGCGCCGCGCTCCGTGCGCCAGGCACTACACTACCCATCGTCGTTCGCCGCCAGGCAAAGGAAGCGAGATGCCGGCCGCACCCGCACCGCCCGATGCAGTCGTCGCGCTCGTCGATGAGCTCATCGCCGCCGCCGGCGCGTCGCGCGCCACCGACGTTCATTTCGAGCCGCTCGACGATCGCGTCAGCGTCCGCTTCCGCGTCGACGCCCTGCTGCACGAAGTTCGTTCGCTCCCCGTCGAGATCGCGCCGAACATCGCCGCCCGCCTCAAGGTTCTCGCGCACCTCCTGACCTATCGCACCGACGTGCCGCAGGAGGGCGCGATCGCCGCCGGCCCCGGCCGGCCGCGCGACATTCGCGTCGCCACGTTTCCGACCGTCCGCGGCGAGCGCGTCGTCCTCCGGCTGCTCCCCAGCGCCGATGCGCTGCGCGAGCTCGTTCAGCTCGGCCACGCGCCGGCGCTGGTCGAGCGCCTGCGCGAGCTGCTGCGCCAGCCCGACGGTCTCATCCTCGTCTGCGGCCCGGCCGGCAGCGGAAAGACGACCACGGTCTACGCCATGCTGGCGCACCTGCTGCGCGAGCGGGCCGGACGAAGCGTTCTTTCCGTCGAAGACCCGGTTGAAATCCGCCTGCCCGGCGTGACGCAGGTCGAAGTGGCGCCCGCCCGCGGTTTCACGCTGCCCGTCGCGCTGCGCAGCCTCTTGCGCCAGGATCCGCAGATTCTCCTGGTCGGCGAAGTTCGCGATGCCCAGACCGCCGCGATCGTCGCCGAGGCGGCGCTTACCGGCCACCTGCTGCTCAGCACGATCCACGCGACCGCGCCGGCCGAAGCGCTTGTGCGCCTGCGCGAGATGGGCGTGGCGCCGTGGCAGCTCACCAGCGGCGTGCGCGCGGTGCTGGGGCAGCGCCTGGTTCGGACGATCTGTCCGGCGTGCGGCGGGGAAGAGCGCGGCGATCCGCAGCGCGCGGGCTGCGCGAACTGTCTGGGAAGCGGCTACGCCGGGAGAACGGCCGTTGGCGAGCTGCTGGAAATGAGCGCTGCGCTGCGCGCCGCGCTGATCGCCGGCGCGGATTCGGCCGCGCTGGCCAGCGCCGCCGGCGCGGCGAGCCTGCGCGGCGACGCCCAGCGTCTGCTCGCGGCCGGCTGCACGACGCAAGAGGAACTCACACGCGTGTTGGGCGCAGCGCGGACCGAATGCTGAATGCTGACTGGCAGAATCCGAGCCCGCCACGCAATCCGAGCCCACCACGCAAGTGGTGGGTCGGGTGCGGGCGACGTCGCAATACCGAAAGCCGAACCCCAAGCGCCAGCGCGTCGGGATTGAA
>CAZHIE010000029.1:6522-13129 GCA_964532435.1 uncultured Planctomycetales bacterium | reverse complement strand
GGCGACGTCGCAATACCGAAAGCCGAACCCCAAGCGCCAGCGCGTCGGGATTGAACCAGCACGCCCGCTCTGTCAGATACCCGCGCCCCCCGTCAAATGTCCGCCGCCCCGCGATACTCGTCCGCTCGGTCAAACGCCCGCGCGCTGGCGCTTGGGGTTCGGAAAACGGTGCCCAGCCGACTATGGACCGGGCTGCGCGGCGCGCAGCTCCTGTGCTTCGCGCCCGACGCGGCGAAGCAGGATCATCGACAGCAACGCGAGCACAAAATCGGCGATCGCCACGAGAATCGTGACACAGCCGATCAGTCCGCCGACCGCGCTCGTCGCAAAGCCGGCCATCGGCATCGCCCCCGCCGCGGGCGCGCTGGCCGGCGCCGTCGCGCTCGCGATCGGCATGTTGGTCGCCCAGTTGGGCACATTCCCCGCGTGCAGCGCCTCGAACAGAGCGAAGTTCTGCAGCATCGTCGCCGACGAGAGCGCCAGCGCCGCCAGCATCGACAGCAGCGTCGCCCAATAGGCGACCTTTGCGAACGAAACGAGCCCCGGCGACGGGATTCGTCCCAAAAGCAACCATAGCCGGCGGATGAACGCGACGACCAGCACGGCCATGAAGACGCCCTGGACGATCCCGTTTGCCACGGCGGCCCAGGCGTAGGTCGCGCCGCTGACGCGAGCGGGCAGCGTGATCACCGGCGCGACGGCCAGCAAGGAAATCAGGATCAGCATTGCCGACCCGCGCAGCGTCCAGCGCAGCGGGCGATCGTCGTCGGCCGCGCCGCCCGCGTTCGGCTGGCGCGCCGTGAAAAGAAAAATCCCGCCAAGCGCGACGATCAGGCCCGCCATCTGGCCGAGCAGGCCTTGTGCCGTCGCGTCGCGGAACAGGCTCGCGGACGGAACGCTCGGCGCGCCGCCGGCGGCGAGCGACATGCTCAGCACCATTCGGATCGAGACGTAAACCTGCGCGAGCAGGGCCAACACGGCGGCCGCGAGAAGCAGCGCCAGCCCGTCGGAAAGTCGGCGCACCCACGCCGGGTCGCAATGGCGCAGATAGTACGCGCCGTGCGAACTCTGCACTGCCAGGCCGCACTCCGGGCACTTGCCGATCAGCGGCTGTTGAAACAGGTTGTAGCCGCAGCGCCGACACGTCAGCGCGGCGGGCGCGGATGGGCTTGCCGCGGTCGGCGGCGCCGCGTCGGGCGGGTTGGGTACGCCGGAGTCGGGCATGGAGCGCCTCGCATTCTCTGAAACCGGATGCGGAGAATAGCCCGGCGGGCCACGCGGTGCATGTGTCCGTTCGCGACCCTCTGTCGGTGGGGCGTCAGCCGGGCGGGTCGCGCAGGCGGTCGATGTCGGCCGGCGTGTCGATGTCCAGCGCTGCTTCGGGCATGTCCGACCACGAACAGCGCTGTGCGAATCGGCGCAGGAGCGACTGCGCCCCGCGCTCGTCGGGCAGGCAAAGAAGCTCGTCAAACAGCGTCGCGGGATAGATGGCCGGCACGCCGCCGAAATCGCCGTAGCGCGCCGCGGCGGGAACGTCCGGCGCTGCGTCGTATGACTCGATCAGACGCATGAGCGAATCGGCCCCGACGCGCGGCTGATCGACGAGCGTGAACAGGACCGCGTCGATCCGTGGCGCGAATTCGAGCAGACATTGAAGCCCGATGCGCAGCGATGAGCCGACGCCGCGCTGCCAATTCTGGTTTGTGGCCAGGCGCCACATCGGCGCGCCGTTTGCCAGCTCGGGCGGCGGCAGAATGCGGCGTAACTCCTCCGCGCAGGCGTCGAAGTTAGCGCCGAGGACGACGACGAGCGGCCGCAGCCGCGTGTCCCAGGCCGCCCGCGCCGCGCGGGCGAGGAGCGTTTCGCCGTCGAGCGAGAGCAGTTGTTTCGGCTGGCCGAGCCGCTCGGAGCCGCCGGCGGCGAGCAGGATTACGCCGATTTTTCGGTGCATGGCGATGCGCTGGCTTCGCAGGCGTTGGAGACGGTCGCGCCGCGGGCGAAGATTCCGGGTTCGTCGCCGGTGCGGTGGATGGCGCCGTCGCACGCGCGCAGCAACCCGCCCGCCCGCCCGGCCCGCACGGCAAGAATTTCCGCGACGATGGCGACGGCGATTTCGGCGGGATTCTCCGCCGCGACGTCGAGCCCGACCGGCGCGAACAGGCGCGCGGCGTCGCCGGGCCGCAGGGGCAGCGAGTCGGCGAGCACGCGATCGCGCCGATGGCTGGGGCCGAGCAGCCCGATGTACCGAATGGGCGAATCGAGCAGCGATTTCAGGGCGCGCTGGTCGTCGCGGAAGTGATGCGTCATGACGACGGCGAAGGTCTCGCTGGTCAATTCGACGCGCGGGTCGAGCCGATCGAGCGGGCAGGCGACGACTTCGTCCGCCGCCGGAAAATTGCGGCGGTTCGCGTAATCGGCGCGGCGGTCCACGATCGTAACGCGCCAGCCGAGCGCCTTGGCCTGCGCAACGAGCGGCGCGGCGTCGTGCCCGGCGCCGAAGAGGACGAGCGAAAGCGGCGGGGCGATGAATTCGTGGAAGATCAGCGCACTGGCGGGCGCGCCCGCACGGGCATCCACGCGCGCGCCGCCGGCGTCCAGCGCCGAGCGGGCCGCGCTCAGCAGCCGCCCGTCGCCGGCCAGTCGCGGATCGATGAAGCCCGCGCCGCCGGCGTCAATGAGCAGCCGCGCGCCGCAACTTTGCGCCGCGGCGTCGAGCGCGCCGGCGGATTTTGCGGAAAACACCGTCGAGAGCACGCATGGGACGCGCCGCTCGACTCGCTCGCGCAGCGGCGACAGCCACGCCGTGGCGGCGGGCGCGAGCCGCTCCACCAGCACCTGAATCGCGCCGCCGCAGCCGAGGCCCAGGCCCCAGTCGGGGTCGTCGTCGCCGCGCGAGTCATACGTGAGCACAACGCCTGGGCCGCCGGGCGAAAGCGCCCAGCCGCGCCGCGCCACGTCGCGTTCGAGGCAACCGCCGCTGACGCAGCCGAGCCGCCGGCCGTCGGCGGTGACGAGCAGCCGCGCGCCGGGTCGGCGATAGGTGGAGCCCTCGACGGCGGTGACGGTGGCGAGGACGCATTCGTCGCCGCGCGTCGCGAGATCGGACATGGCGTGGAGGATGGTTGCGAGTTCGTGCATGGCGCGCCGTCCGTAGGCGAACACAGAAAACAGCAGGATGCCGACCGGCTGCGCACATGATAGCGAACGAATGCGCCGCGCGGCGGCGCGTTCGAGAGTTCATCGGTCAATCAAGCTCTTCAAGACCGAGCAGAATTCTGCTTGCAATCGACGTGCCCCGGCCGGCATACTGGCTGCGAAGCCCGTCGCGATGCGTATCTTCCGGCCGGATGGTCTCGGCCGCTCACGTCTTTCGTCGCGGCGATTCGCGCTGGTCTGAGCAGGAGCCTTCACATGGTCCGCATCCGTCGCGTTTCCGGCGTCGTTTCGTATTGCGCCCTGATGCTGAGCGCCGTTTCGGCGATCGGCGGCGAGCCGGCGGGGGTCGGCGCTTCGCCGGGCATTTCGTTCCGCGGCGGCGCGGTGCAATTTGCTCCGAAGGCCGCGCCCGACGTGGCGGCGGACATCATCGTTCTCGCGGCCCGCGCGGACGCTCGGCACGCGGTGGTTCAGTTCGATCAGCCGCTCGGCGGCGAGCAGAAGCAGGTGCTGGCTGACGCGGGTGTGTCGCTCCTGAGCTACCTGGGCGACAACGCGTATTTTGCCGCGCTGGCGCCGGAGAAGATCGACGAAGCGGCGCTCGCGACGATGCCCGAGCTTGTCGGCGCGACGCCGATCGCGACCGCGTACAAGCTGCATCCGCTCTGGCAGGCGGCCGCCCCGCCGCTGCACGCGATTGTGGAAGACGTCGGCGACGGCGATCCGCGCGTCGCGGCATACGTGGCGTTTCACGCCGACGTGGTGCTCGACGCGGACGCGATCGCGTTGATCGAATCGCACGGCGGCGCGGTGCGCGACGAGGTAAGCTCGGTGAATGCGCTGGTGATCGAGCTGCCGGCGTCGCAGGTCGCGGCGCTGGCGGACGACGATCGCGTGCAATGGATCGAGCCGCCGCTGCCGCGCCTGGGCGAAAACAACGACAGCAACCGCACGCGGACGGGCGCGGACGTGGCGCAGGCGGCGCCGTACAGCCTGAGCGGCGCGGGGGTGACGGTGCTGGTCTACGACGCGGGAACGGCCCGCGCCACGCATCAGGATTTCGGCGGTCGACTGACGGTGCGCGACGCGTCCGGCCTGGCCGGCCATTCGACGCACGTGGCCGGAACGATCGGCGGCAGCGGCGCCGCCAGCGGCGGAGTCCGCAAGGGCATGGCGCCGGGCGTGACGATGCTTTCGTACGGGTTTCAGTACGACGGCACGGGGATTTTTCTTTACACGAACCCCGGCGACTTGCAGAGCGACTACAACCAGGCGATCAACACGTATGGCGCCGACATCGCCAACAACAGCATCGGCACGAACACGGAGACCAACGGCTTTGCGTGCAGCATTCAGGGCGATTACGGCGTCACCGATCAGCTCATCGACAACATCGTGCGCGGCAGCCTCGGCGCGCCGTTCCGCGTCGTGTGGGCCAATGGAAACGAGCGCCAGGGCAGCCGCTGCGACGTCGAAGGCTTCGGCGACTACTACAGCACGGCGCCGCCCGCGACGGCCAAGAACCACATCGCCGTCGGCGCGCTGAACAGCAACAACGACTCGATGACTTCCTTCAGCAGTTGGGGGCCGACCGACGACGGCCGCATGAAGCCGGACATCTCCGGCCCGGGCTGCCAGTCGGACAGCGACTTCGGCGTTACGTCGCCCTATTCGGGAAGCGACACGCAATATGCCGCGCTGTGCGGCACGTCGATGGCGGCGCCGACGGTCACGGGGCTGTGCGCGCTGCTGCTCGAGGATTACCGCAACACGTTTGCCGGGCCGGACCCGCGGAACTCGACGCTCAAGATCCTGCTGGCGCACAACGCGATCGATCTGGGCAACGCGGGGCCCGATTACCAGTTCGGCTATGGCTCCGTCCGCATCGTGCCGACGATCGATTTTCTGCGCAGCGGGAATTTCGTCGAAAGCAGCGTGAGCACGGCGGGCGTGGCGAGCTACTCGATCAGCGTTCCGTCCGGCACGGCGGAACTGAAGGTTACGCTGGCTTGGGATGATTATCCCGGCACGCCAAACGTGATTCCGTCGCTGATCAACGATCTCGACCTGCGCGTGTACGACCCGTCGAGCGTGCAGCGCTTCCCGTGGACGCTGAATCCGGCCAACCCGAGCGCCGCCGCGGTGCAGACGAGCCGCAATTCGCGCGACAACATCGAGCAGGTGCGCGTGAGCAATCCCGCGGCCGGCACGTGGACGGTCGAGGTCTTCGGCTTCAACGTTCCGCAGGGTCCGCAGCCGTTTTCGCTGTGCGCGTCGCCGAATCTTTCCGCAGGCGGATGCACGAGCGCTCCGCCGGCGCCGACCGGCGTATCGGCTTCGGACGGCACGTCCTGCACGGCGGTGAACGTGTCGTGGAGCGCCGCGGCCGGCGCGACGCAATACGCGATTTTGCGAAACACGGTCGACGACGCCGGGACGGCGACGCAGATCGCGACCGACACGGCCAGCCCGTACAGCGACGCGAGCGCGGCGGCGGGCACGATCTATTATTACTATGTATCGGCGTCGAACGCGTGCGGCGGCAGCGCCCCCAGCGCCGGCGACGCCGGCTCGCGCGCGACGGTGAGCGTTCTTCCGCCGGCGGGCGTCGCGGCCAGCGACGGCACGTCCTGCACGTCGGTCACGGTCTCGTGGACGGCTTCGGCCGGCGCGACGGGCTATCAGATCTGGCGCAACACAACGAACAACAGCGGCACGGCGGCGCAGATCGCGACCGACACGGCCAGCCCGTACAGCGATGCGTCGGCCGTCGCGGGCACGGGGTATTTCTATTGGGTTAAGGCGACCGATGCCTGCGGCGCGAGCGATTTCAGCAATAGCGACGCCGGCTCGCGGGCCGCGTCGGCGGTTCTGCCGCCGGCGGGCGTGGCGGCCAGCGACGGAACGTCGTGCTCGACCATCACGGTGTCGTGGAGCGCGTCGGCCGGCGCGACGGGCTATCAGATCTGGCGCAACACGACGAACAACAGCGCCACGGCGACGCAGATCGCGACGGACAGCGCCAGCCCGTACGACGACGCGACCGCGGCCACGGGCACGACCTACTTCTATTGGGTGAAGGCGACCGACGCCTGCGGCGCGAGCGGTTTCAGCAACGGCGACGCCGGCTCGCGCGGCACGGGAGTCGCTCCGGCGGCGCCGTCGCGCTGCCGTGCGACGAACGGCTCGTTCTGCGACCGCGTGGAGGTGACTTGGAGAGGCGTGAGCGGCGCGACGCAGTACCTGATCTTCCGCGGCACGAGCAACAACAGCGCCAACGCGGTGCAGATCGGCACGTCGACAACGACGCTGTTCAACGACACGACCGCGGTGGCGGGGACGACGTATCAGTATTGGGTGAAGGCGCAGAATGCCTGCGGCACGAGCGGTTTCAGCAATCGCGACTCGGGCCGGCGGGCGGTATGTCCGTGAATGGCGAATTGCGAATAGC
>CAZHIE010000029.1:0-6422 GCA_964532435.1 uncultured Planctomycetales bacterium | reverse complement strand
ATTCGCTATTCGTAATTCGCTATTTTTGTCTTTTTGCCGCTCAGCGCGCGGATGCGGTCCCAGTTGGCCAGCGTGATGGCGGTCAGGATCAGCGCGGCGCCCAGCATCAGCCAGCTCGTCAGCGCATCGTGATGCCAGTAGTGCGACGCCACGACGGCGACCAGCGGCGAGGCGCTGGCGCTGACCGTCAGCCGGTTGATGTCGACGCGCAGCAGCGCGATCGACCAGAGCAGATAGTTGAAATACGCCGTCGCGATCGTGATGTAGAGAAACCCGCCCAGCGCGCGGGGGCTCAGGTCGCGCACGTGCAGCTTGTCACCGTCCACCAGCAGTGCCGGCAGGTAGAGCACCGCGCCGGTCAGCATCACCATCGCGGTGGCGCGCACCGGGCCGTACTTGTTCGCCAGCGGCGTGATCAGCAGCGAGTACACCGCCCACGTCAGCACCGCGCCGAGCAGCAGCAGGTCGCCCCGAAAAAAAGTTGGCGACTTGGTCGCCCGCAGGCCGTCCCACGCGACCGCCGCCGCGCCGCAGAACGCCAACAGGCTCGCCAGCGCCATTCGCCGACTGAGCGCGGCGCGGCCCAGCAGCAATGTAATCACGTAGACCATCACCGGCGTAAGGCCGTAGAGCAGCCCCGCGTGCGCCGCGCTCGCCAGCTTCACGCCGCCCAGAAAGCTGATCTGATTGATCGGCACGCAGAACAGCCCGCACAGCAGAATGTGGCCGAGGTCGCGCCGCTCCGGCAGCAGCCCCGCGATGCCGCCGCGGCCCGGCCGAATCAGCAGCGTCAGCCACAGCAGAACCGCCGCGATGCCGAACCGAACCAGCCCGGTCGAAAAGACGGGCAACTCGTCGATCGCGTCGCGCGCGGCGACGGGCGTCGTGCCGGCGATGAAGACATATACGCCGACGATCAGCGCGCTGAGCGTCGCCGATTTTCGCACGGCGCCGCGGCCGCGCGGCGCGGCGCGCTCGTCCGCGGGCGCGCCGCTCGCGGAGGCGGTCTGCGGCGGGCCGGCCGGTTCGAGCGGCGCCAGTCGGCTCACGCGCCGCCCCGCGCGAATTGCGTCTCGTAGAGATTCACGTAGGTCGGGCACGATTTCATGAGGTCGTCGTGGCCGCCGCGCCCGACGATGCGCCCCTCGTCGAGCACGACGATCACGTCGGCCCGCGCGATCGTGCTGAAACGGTGGGCGATGATGAACGTCGTGCGGCCGCGGGTCACGTCGTCGAGCGCGTCCTGAATGTTTCGCTCGCTCTCGGTGTCCACCTGGCTGGTCGCTTCGTCGAGGATCAGGATCGTCGGCTCGCGCACGATGGCGCGGGCCAGCACAATGCGCTGCTTCTGCCCGCCCGAGAGGGTGCGGGCGCTGATCGGTGCGTCGTATCCGGCGGTCGCCACGCCGTTCTGCTCGACGCGCAGGGCGCGGACGAATTCGTCGGCGTGGGCGCGCCTCGCCGCGCTGCGCGCCTGCTCGGGCGTCACGCCGTTGGCGCCATAGGCGATGTTGCCGAGCGCCGTGCCGGAGAAGACCACGGCCTCCTGCGTCACAAGCCCGATCTGCCCGCGCAGCGACGCGAGCGACGCGTCGCGGATGTCGCGCCCGTCGATCAGTATCCGCCCGCTGCCCGGCTCGAAAAACCGGAGCAGCAGCGACATGAGCGTCGTTTTGCCCGATCCGTTCGGACCGACCAGCGCGACGCACTGGCCGCGCGGAACGATCAGGCTGACGTGGTCGAGCACAAGCCGTTCCGGGCGGCCGTCATAGGCGAAACAGATGTCGCGAAACTCGATCTCGCGCTGCATGGGCGGAAGCGCCGCCGCCGCGCGCGGCTCGGCGGCCGTCTCGGCGGGCAGGTCCATCAGCTCGAACAGCCGGCGGGCGGAGACGTCGGCCGCCTGCATCCGGTTGTTGACGTTTCCCAGCTTGCGGACGGGGTCGAACGTGCCGGCCAGACACACGACCGCGGCGAAGAAGAGGTGCGGTTCGAGCTCATGGCGAAAGACGCGCGCGCCGCCGTAGAGGACGAACGCCGTGACCGCGAGCATCGCGAGCACTTCGAGCGCCGGGTTGGTGGCGGCGTCGACCAGCTCGATGTGCGTCTGCGCGCGAGTCAGTTCGCGTCCCTCCGTCTCGAAGCGGCGGCTCTCGGCCTGTTCCATGTTGTACGCTTTTACGACGCGGATTCCGGCCAGCCGCTCGCCGAGGTGGTCGAGCAAGCGTCCCCACGATTGCGACGCGAGCCGCTGGGCGCGCTTCACCATCCGGCCAAGCTGGCGGATGATGAGGGCGCCGACCGGAATGCCGAGCAGCGCCACGACGAGCATGCGCCAATCGATCGCAACCGTCAGCGCCAGTACGCCGATCGCCTTGATCGGTTCGCGGATCGTCTTGCCGAAGAGCGTGTTGATGCCGACTTCGACCTTGCTGATGTCGGTGGCAAAGCGGCCCAGCGCGTCGCCGGGCGGATGCGTGCTGTGCCATTGCAACGGCAGGCGCAATACGTGGTCGGCCAAGCCGCTGCGCAGGTCGTGCATGCCCCGCTGCACCGCGGTCGCGACCTGGCCTTCGTTGATGAACCGGCAAAATCCGCCCAGCAGCGTCATTACGACCAGCGCGAGCATCACCGCCGCGAGCGTCCACAGCCGCTCTTCGGCCGAGCGGCCCTCCGGCAGCAGGCGGGCCGCGCTCATCGCCGGGCCGAACCACCAGGACGGCGCGTGAAGCGGCAGCGCCACGTCGCGCGACGAACCATCCGAGCGTTCGATGCGTACGTGTTCGAGGCGGGCGCCCGCGCCGGTCGCGATCGCGCGCATCCACGAATACGAGGAGTGGGCCGATCCGTTCAGCTCCGTCAGCCGATCGCCGGGCTGAACGACGCCGGCGGACGCCCCGCCCGGCCGGACGCTGACGATCAGCAGCCCGCGCGGCTCGTCGGGCACGTCGGCGGGCACGGCCGCGCCGAGCCGCGTTTCGGCCTGCGCGCGATGCAGCCAGTCGACGAGCGATTCGTGCTCGGCGAAGATGACCTTGAGGAGCGGGACGGCGGAACTCAGCGTAAACGTGTAGAAGAGTCCGACGCCCAGTGCGGCCGCCAGGCCGATAAACAGCGGCCGGCGGTGCGGGCGCAGATACCCGAGCGATCGGCGGAAGTGGGGGAGCCAGTGCTCATCGCGAGTGGGTTCCGACATTGGCCGATATGATAGCACCGCGTGGTACGGGCATCCTGCCCGCGAGATGGGCGGCGGTGGTGGCCCGCGCGCGGCGGCCGCGTGCCCGCGTGATTCGTGGAGACTGTCGTGAACCGTGAAATCAGCCTTTCGGCGCCGGACATTTCGGAAGCAGAGATCGCGGCCGTCGCGCAGGTGCTCCGCAGCAATCGCCTGAGTCTGGGCCCGAAGGTGCCGGAATTCGAGCGCGCGTTCGCCGATCGGCTCGGCTGCCGCCACGCCGTCGCGTGCAGCAGCGGCACGGTCGGGCTGCACCTGATCTGGATGTCGCTCGGCATCGGGCGCGACGACGAGGTCATCAGCACGCCATTCTCCTTCATCGCGTCGAGCAACAGCATCATGTTCGACGGCGGCCGGCCGGTGTTCGTGGACATCGACCCGCAGACGTGGAACATCGACGCGGCGCGGATCGAGTCGGCCATCACGCCGCGCACGCGGGCGCTGTTGCCGGTGGACGTATTCGGCTCGGTGCCGGACATGAACGCGATCAACGCGCTGGCGAAGCGCCGCGGGCTGCGCGTGATCGAGGATTCGTGCGAAGCGCTCGGCTCGACGTACCAGGGCCATCCGGCCGGGATGCTGGCCGACGCGGGCGTCTTCGGCTTTTATCCGAACAAGCAGATCACGACCGGCGAGGGTGGCATGATCGTCACCAACGACGACAAGATCGCCTTTCTGTGCCGCTCGATCCGCAACCAGGGCCGCGATCCGGAGGCCGGTTGGCTGGCGCACGCGCGGCTGGGCTACAACTATCGCCTGCCGGACGTGAACTGCGCCATCGGCGTGGAGCAGATGCGCCGGCTCGACGAGATTCTCGCCAAGCGCGAGCGCGTCGCGCGCTGGTACGTGCAGCGGCTGGAGGGCGACAAACGGCTGACGTTCCAAAAGATCCCGGCGGATGTGAAGCTGAGCTGGTTCGTCTTCGTCGTGCGGCTGAGCGACGAATACTCGCAGGATCGCCGCGACGCGATTCTGCGGCAGCTCCAGCAGCGCGGAATCGGCTGCAACAACTACTTCACGCCGATCCACCTGCAGCCGTTCTATCGCGAACAGTTCGGGTACAAGCCGGGCGACTTCCCGATCACCGAAGCGCTGGCCGAGCGCACCATCGCGCTGCCGTTCCACAATCACCTGAGCGAGAGCGACGTGGATTACGTCGTCGGCGAGTTTCGCAAACTGCTGTAGCGAAAAGCTTCGCGCTGCCGCGAGTCACAGCTCGTGGCGGATGGCCCACAGGTCGGGGAAGATCGGGCGGAAGAGCGAGCGCTTCAGGAACTCGACGCCCAGCGAGCCGCCCGTGCCTTTCTTGGCCCCGATCGTGCGCTCGACCAACTTTACGTGCCGATAGCGCCATTCCTGCAACCCCTCGTCAAAGTCCGTCATCGCCTCAAAGAGAATCGCCACGTCCGGCCGCGTCCGGTAGAGCCGCAGCAGCTCCGCCTGCACGGCGTCGTTGGGCTGCGTCGGCTGTTCGACCGGCTTGGCGCGAATCTCGGGTGGAATGGTCGCCCCGAGCCGCTCCAGAAAATCGTAGAAATGATCGACGACCGTGCGTTCGCACAGGCGGCGTTCGAGAAGGCCCGGCGGGGCTTTGCCTTCGTGGTGCGCGAGCATCTCCGGCCGCTTGAAGCCCAGCACGAATTCCAGCTCACGGAACTGAAAGCTCTGAAACCCGCTGGCGGTTTCGAGCCGGTCGCGAAAGCTCGTGAAGCTCATCGGCGTCATGGTTTCGAGAATGTCGAGCTGGCCGACGAGCGTTTTCATGATCGTGCGAACGCGCTTCCAGGTGTGCAGCGCGCCGAACAGGTCGCCGGCCGAGAAATTCGCCTTGATCTTCTCCAGTTCGTGCAGCGTGAGCTTGAACCACAACTCGTAGACCTGGTGAATCACGATGAAAAGCTGTTCGTCGTGCTCGGGCGGGACGGAGCGCGGCCGCTGCAGCTCCAGCAGGCGGTCGATCTGAAGATATTCGGCATACGACAGCGACATCGTCGATCCTCCGGGAGCTATCGGCCGCGCATGCCGTCGGCCATCGCGGCCCGCAGCGTGCGGCGGGCACGGCCGAGCGCGAGCGCGCCGGCGATCAGTACGAGCAGTGTCGCGAGCGTCAGGCTTTCCAGCCAGTTTGTGCCCGCCACGCCGCGCAGCAGCAGCGCCAGCAGCCCGGCCGCCGCGCACATTCCGGCGGCCGCGACGGCGCGGTCCTGCGCCCGCGCCCGGCGGACGGCCTCGGCATAGGGCGTCCGCGTGAACGAGACGAGCGTGTAGAGCGGCGCATAGCGGCCCGGCAACAGCGTGTGCAGTGTGCGCTCCAGCCGCTTGCGCATGCGAAACACCCGCGAACCCGTGTGATCGCGCATCTCGATGAAGTTGAAGATCGCCAGGTCGGCCAGCGTGTCGACATTCTCGCGGCGCAGCGCGTCGTACTCGCGCAGCGCGGCGCCCCAATCGGGCGCCCTCCGCCGCAGGCACTCGATCATCACCGTGCAATCCTCGAACGCGGCGTTGGCGCCCTGACCATAAAACGGCACCACTGCGTGAGCCGCGTCGCCCAGCAGCGCCACGCGACCGCCGGTCGTCCACGGCCGGCAGCGCACCGTCACCATCGCGCCGACCGGGTTGCGCTCGAAGTCGTCGAGCAGCGTGGGCATGAGCGGCAGCGCGTCCGAAAAGCTGCGCTCGAAGAGGCGCTGCACGTCGTCCCGCGTGCGCAGCGCCGCAAAGCTCTCCGGACCGTCGAAAGCGTAAAACAGCGTGCATGTGAACGAACGATCCGCGTTGGGCAGGGCGATCATCATGTAGCGCCGCCGCGGCCAGATGTGCAGCGCGTGCGGCTCCATCGCGAAATCGCCCGACGCGGCCGGCGGAATGCACAGCTCCTTGTAGCCGTGGCCGAGGTATTTCTGGCTGTAGTCGCAGCGGTCGAGGCGCTGCATGGCGCGGCGGACGACGGAAAACGCGCCGTCGATCCCGAAGAGCAGGTCGCCCGAGGCCGACCGCTTTTCGCCCGTCCGGACGTGCTCCAGCTCGGCCGCGGCGCGATCGAGGTCGACGTCGGTGCATTTCCAGTCGAAGTGGACGCGCACCGACGGCGACGCCTGCGCGGCCTGGAGCAGCGCCGTGTTCAGCGCCCCCCGCCCGACGCTGTTGATGTGCCGCGACGGATCCTTGTCGTACGGTTGATACA
>CAZHIE010000028.1:30961-32467 GCA_964532435.1 uncultured Planctomycetales bacterium | reverse complement strand
ACCGGGCGCGGGCAAGCCTCGACCAGGCGACTCCGGCCGATCACCCGCGAGCCTCACACATTCATCCCCTTTCGAATCACAGCCCGCCCGTGTGACAAACCCGCCCCCGCCGTGCTATAAGCTCGCCCACAACAGGAGACACGCCCGATGAAGCACGCCCGCAACGCACGCACGCGCAGCGCCGCGCTTGTGTGCATTCTCGCCGCGTCGATCACGCTGGCCGGCTGCACGTCCCCCCGCCTGCTCGAACCGACCGCCGGCAACGCCGCCCTCTTCTCGCAATTCGCCATCTATGACGCGCACACCGGCCGCCCCATGACGCTGCCGCAGCTTGCCCGCCGCGCGGCGCGGGCCGACGTCGTCTTCTTCGGCGAGCACCACAACGACGCCGTCTGCAACCAGGTCGAAGCGCAGCTCCTGGCCGCGATCGCCCAGACCGGGCGGCGCACCGCGCTGGCGATGGAATTCTTCGAGACCGACACGCAGTCGGCGATCGACGATTACTTCGCTGGGCGCATCGGCGAAACCGAATTTCGCGAGCGCAGCCGGCAGGGCCGCCGCTACGCCACGTCGCACCGACCGCTCATCGAAATCTGCCGCGCCGCCAACATCCCGGTCATCGCCGCCAACACGCCGCGCCCGCTGCTGCGCGCGTACAGCCGCTCCGGCGCGTGGTATCCCGACTTCCTCGAAACGCGCAGCGACGACGAGCGTCGCTGGCTGCCGCCCACTAGCGACGTCATCCTCGGCCGATACTACGAGCGGTTCGTGGACGTGATGTCTGTCGGCCACGGCGGCGCTGCTCCGCCGGCGGCGACGCAGCCGGCCAGCGCGCCGTCCACGCAGCCCGAATCCGCGCCCGCTAGCGCTCCCGCAACGGATGCCGCGCTGCCGGCCGAGACGCAACCGACCGCGGCGCCGGGCGAAGAGACGCCGTCCGCGTCGGCGCCGGGCACTGCGCCAGCGCCAATCGAATCCGTCCCAGCCGCGGCGGAACCCGAGCACGCCGCGCCGACGTCGGCGCCGGCTGCAGCGGACGAAGTCCCCGCGTCCGCGCCTTCCGCCGATTCCGCCGACGCGCCGCCCGCATCCGCGCCCGCGCCGGCCACGCAGCCCGCAGAGTCGCCCGCGCCGGCCAGCGCGCCGTCGCCGCCGCCCGTGCCCGAGGGCGACGTCGTGCCCATGCTGCGCGGATTCCGCGTCCAGTTGCTGTGGGACGACACGATGTCCGAGTGGATCTCTCGCGCGCGGCAGCGCGACCCGCGCCGCCTGGTCATGCTCGTAGTCGGCGTGTTCCACGTCGAGCACGAAGGCGGAACGGCGCTCAAGTACCGCATTCGCCGGCCGCAGGATGAGCGCTTCACCATCGTCTATCGCAGCCGCACCGAGTCGCCGCTCGGTTTCGACGCCGACGATGCGTCCGCCGGCGACGTGATCATCTACGGCATCACCGATCTGCCCGAGCGTGAGTGAGCCGCAGTTTCGCCGATGACGGGCTCAGACGAC
>CAZHIE010000028.1:12445-30861 GCA_964532435.1 uncultured Planctomycetales bacterium | reverse complement strand
ATGACGGGCTCAGACGACGATGACGGGCTCAGACGACCATGACGGGCTCAGACGACCATGACGCGACGGGGAGCATCGGCGTCTCGCCGGTGCGAAAGCCGCGCGGTCGGTTGCGCGAGCGAACTCGCACCAGCGGGACGCCGATGGTACCGACGATCCTGACGCCCACGCGCGCCGCCGCCCTAACCCCGATCACTATTGCGTGTCTTGTGCAGCGGCCACACAATGCCCGATGAAATGCTCCAGCCCGCCACCGAGCCACGAACCGTCGCGCAGCTCGATTCCAAATCGGAGTCGGTCTCACGCGCCGCGTCGGCCGGCGCCGCGCCGCCCGCCCCCGGCGAGCGCCGCATCGGCTGGTACTCGCGAGCCAAATTCGAATTCGTCCGCTACGTGCTGCACGCCTGGGTGCGGATGTTCAGCCTGCGCGGGCTCTATCTCTTCGGGCGCTGGTTCGGATGGGTCGAGTATCTGATCAACTTCAAACGCCGCGCCCGCTATCGCGGCGAGCTGCGCCAGATTTTCCCCGAAGGGCTGTCGCGCCGCCGCGCGTCGGCCATCATCCGCAGCTACTTTCAAAGGACGCGCTGCGACAAGCTGTTCTTCCTTATCTTCGACAAGCTGCCGCGCGAAAAGATCATCCGGCGAATCCGCTTCCACGGTCGCGAGCACCTCGACGCCGCGCTCCAGGCCGGCCGCGGCGTATACGTCATGCTCAGCCACAACGGCTCGCACCACGTGGCCGGCCTGCTCATGGCGCTGCTGGGCTATAAGTGCGCCGGCGTGCGCGATCGCAACGAGGGGCCGCTGCGCGCGTACGTGTATGAAAAGTACGCGCACACGTTTCCCGAAATCGCCGCCGTGCGCATCCTCTACGCCGACAGCTTTCCGCGCGACATCTACCGCTGTTTCCAGGAAAACCGCGTGCTCGGCAGCGCTCTCGACGTCAGCCGCGTCCGCGGCATGCAGCTTAAGACCTGCCCCGTTCGCATCTTCGGCCAGACGCGCGAGTTTCTCACCGGCACGCTCCAGGTCGCGCTGCGCTGCCGGACGACCATCTGCCAGGCCTTCGTCGTCTCGCGGCCGAATTTCTATTTCCGCCTGATCGTGAACCCGCCGCTGGCGACCCCCGAGGCCGCCGCCGACGAGCGCCCGGAGCAGATCGCCGAGCTGATGCAGAAATACGCCGACGGAATCCAGGCCCACATCCGCGAGCACCCCGATCACCTCAGCCGCGCGTGACTCGCGCCGTGCAGCGCGTGCAGGCCGCCGGCCGCCGCCGCGCCCATGTAGCGCTCCAGCACCGCCCGCTCCACGTCGAGCAGATCCACCAGAATCAGCCCGTCCAGCACGTTGCCGAATTTCGCGTCCACGTTGAACCCGAGTAGCTTGCCGTTCAGCCGCAGGTACTGCCGCAGCAGCACCGGCATCGGCCGCCCGTCGCCCTCGATCTCGCGGACAAGCTGATCGACGTCGGCGGCGCTGGCGATCGTCGCCGCGCTCAGCTCGACGTCCGCCAGCCGGCGGCCGAGGCGCCGCGGCGGCGTCCGCGCGCGGGCGAGTTGCGCCAGATCGGCGCGAAAGTCGTTCGCGCGGAGCCAGCGCATCAGCAGCTCGCGCGTTGTCGAACGATATTCGTTGCTGATGCTCACGGCCCCGAACAGGTGTCGATAGCGCGGATTCGCCGCCACGTACGCGCCGATGCCCTTCCACAGCAGCATGAGCGGAGCGAACGAGCGCTGGTAACGCTCCGCGACAAACGAGCGGCCAAGCTCCAGAGCGGGTCCGAGCCGCTCGAGCAGGCGCGGGTCGAAGCGGAAAAGCGTGTGCGTATAGAGGCCGAGCACGCCGGATCGAGGAAGAATCTCGTCGGTCGGCCCGAGGCGATACGCGCCCGCGACGGCGCGCTGCGCCTCGTCCCAGACGAACAGGTGCAGGTAGTCGGCGTCGAAGCGGTCGAGGTCGCAGGCCAGGCCGGAGCCTTCGCCCGCAGCGCGAAATGCGATCTCGCGCTGCCGTCCGATTTCGCGCAAAAGGTTCGGAATTTCGGCCGCGCGGGCCAGCCAAACGCCCAGCCCGCCGCCGGTCGCCAGACGCCGCTCGCCGGGCAGCGATGAGAGGTCGCGCTCCAGCGCATGAATCGGCGCCGCAACTTCGATCGCCGCCCCGCGCACGCCGCTCGACAAGATCGCCGGCGCCCGCGATGGCGCGTCTTCCGCCCGAATGGCGAGCAGATTCGTCCGCATGCGCAGATACGCCGTCAGCGCCGCGTCGTCCGCGTGCCGACGCAGCGACGCCGCGTCGATCGGGTTTCCGATGCAGACGCGCACCCGGCGCCGCCGCCCGCGCAGAAGCTCGGCCGGCAGCAGCACGGTGCGCAGTCGCGCGTGGATCAGCCCGGCCGCCTGAAACACCGCGCTGTTTCGGCCCGCGACGAAGATCGGCACGCAAGTCGCTCCGCTGCGGCGGAGAATGCGCGCGGCGGTCGGGCGCCACTGCGGGTCGCGCACGCGCATCGCACGCAGCGAGAGCGACGAGACTTCGCCGGCCGGCAGCACGCACAGCGCGTGACCCTGCTCGACCCAGCGCAGCGCTGCGCGCGTCGGGCCCAGGTTTCGCCGCGCCGCCGCGCCGCCGCCGAATGGATCGACGAAGCACGAAGCCTCGCGCAGCTCGGGAATGCGCCCCAGCAGGTAATTCGCCAGGATTCGCACGTCGGCCCGCACGCGCTGGAGCAGATCGAGCAGGATCAGCCCATCGAGCGCGCCGAACGGGTGATTGGCCACGATGACCAGCGGCCCTTCGCGCGGGATGCGCGAGAGATCGGCGGCGCTGCACGAAACGCTGACGCCCAGCTCTGCCAGCGAGCGCCGCGCGAAGGACATCTGCGAGCTGCCGGCCCGGACGCGCTGATAAACCCGTGCCAGTTCGCGCAGGCCCAGCAGTCTTTCGAGCGCCGCGGCCCCCCACCGGCCGACCGCGCGCAATTTCCGCGGCGCGGGGAGCGCGAAGGGCGAAGGAATCTCGACTTCGATGGGCATGCGCGGATCCGCCGTCGCGACCGGCCCTGCATTGCGAGATCGCGCTCGCGCGACACTCGCCGCGTCGGCGCGAAATCCTAACCGGACGGCCGAAAATCTGGCGGCGCGAACTCCGCGAATGCTACGCGATTCCGCACCATGCCGAGCAGGCGCCGGCCGCGGCAACTCCCAGCCAGACTAGCCCCTTCGCGAGAAAAAACAGGAACGCCGCCGCGCCGAGCCGTGCGCCCATCGACCGCCTGCGCGGTGCGCCGAGCGCCGGCGGCGTTCCGAGACCCGCCCTCATTGCGCACCGCCCGCGCCGCCCGGCGCCGCCGCGCCCGCCCGCCGCGGAATCGGAATCAGCCCGCGCACGCTCCGCTTGTACGCGAGATATCGCTCGCCGTGCTCGGCAATCAGGTCGCGCTCCTCGACCCACGTGCCGAACAGAATGTAGCCCGTCGTAAGCAGCGAGAAAAAGAGGTGGCCGAGCGTCATCGTGGGCGTGCTCCAGAACGCGATCAGAAACCCGACCATCAGCGGATGCCGGACCAGCCGGTACAGACCCGCCAGCCGGAACCCGACCGGCGTGTACGACCGCTCGCGAAAGCGCAGCCACGCCTGACGCACGCCGAACAGGTCGACGTGGCTGATCGTGAACGACGCGATGAAAACGATCGCCCACCCCAGCAGCAACACGCCGGCAAGCACGGATCCGATCGGGCCGTCCACGCTCCAAATCACCTGCGGCAGCGGGCGCCACTGCCAGAATACCAGCCCCAGGCATGCGCTGGACGCCAGCACAAACGTGCTGCGCTCGATCGGCTTGGGGACGATCCGCGTCCAGACGCGCTTGAACGCCGGCCGAGCCATGATCGTGTGCTGCACGACGAAGAGCGACAGCAGTGCGGCGTTGAGCAACATCGACGCGGCGACGGCGCCGGGCTCTCCGGCGTCGATCCCCTTCGGAACGACCCAGTTTCCGACAAATCCGATCGCGTACAGGATTGTCGCGAGAAACGACGCATAGGCCGTCAATCCGTAAGCGAGCGTCATCCAGCCTGCCAGCCGGTTGCCGCGCGGTTCCGAGCGGGAAGCACAATCGTACGTGACCGTCGAGCTCATCGAATCTCTCCGTGGTGCCATTCGACGCCGGCGACTTTGCCGGCGCGTCTTCGGTCTGTGCGTCGTTCCTACCGCAAGTTCACGGTTTGCCCGGGGTTGACTTCCGGTAAACCTCGCGTCGCATGACCCCAGCCGCCGCCCCTTCCCACATCCGTCCGTCGGCGCCTGAATTACCATCCCGCCGGGCGGGCCACGAATTCGCCGCTATAATGCACACGCCCGCGCGACGGCAGGCGGCCGGTCTTTGACAACCTGGGGGCGAAAGGCTTCGACCGGGCAGGTTGAGGTCTGGGTGGCGTGCCGAGGTAGTCAGGCGGCCTCGTAAATCACCTGACAAACCCTTAGATGCCAACACTGGCTATCGCATGGCCGCCTAAGTAGGCGACCACGCCGGCCGGCGACGCCTGCTAGTCGTCACCGGCGCCATTCAGCAGGCTGGCTCCTGTCGCATCCGCTTCGGTGGGCGCGCTCGGCGAACAGGGGCGAGAAAATAGCTGAGCTCGGTTCGCGGATGACCTGACGGTCGGTCTGCCGCGGACCCAAAACAAATCGACCGAATACGCACGTAGAGGCCCAGGCTGAAGTGATCCGGGACGCGGGTTCGATTCCCGCCGCCTCCAATCTCAATGGCGAATTGCGAATAGCGAAGAACGAATTGCGGACGCGCCCGGGGCGCGGTTCCGAATTCGTTCTTCGCTATTCGCTATTCGCTATTCGACATTTGGCTCTCGTACCACTTTGCCGTCATCGGAATGCCCTCCTCATAGGAGACGGTCGATTTCCAACCCAGCTCGCGCCGCGCTTTCTCCGCCGAGAAGAACGACCGCCGCCCCATCAGCCAAACCGCGTAACGCGTGATGAACGGCGGCTTCGGCGAGCGCAGCAGGTGCCCCACGCACTCCAGCGCAAAGCCCGCCGCGTAGGCCGCCCGGTACGGCGCATGCCGCGTCACGCGCGGCGCGCCAAGCGCGTCGGCCCACAGGTCGAAATACCGCTGCTGCGTGATCTCGCCGTCGTTGCTGATGTTGTAAGCCTGACCCGCCGCCGCCGGGTGATCGGCCGCGAGGATCGCCGCCTCGGCGATGTTCCCCGCATAGACGACGTTGAGCCGGTTGTCGCCCCGGCCGAGAATCTTCGCCTGACGCCCGCGGATCATGCGCGCCAGCCGCTCGATCGTAACGCGGTCGCGAATGCCGTAGATCCACGCCGGCCGAATGACGGTCGCCTCCAGCCGGCCGGCCCGGTGCGCCTGCCAGACCAGCTCTTCCGCGGCGATCTTGCTCTTGCTGTAGTACGCCCACTTGTAGAGGCCGTAGCCGAGCGGAAACGTCTCGTCGATCGTCGCGTCGGCGGTGTAATAGCCGTACGTGCTGATGCTGCTGACGTGGATAAAGCGGCGGATGCGGGCCGCCGCCGCCGCGTCGAGGATGTTCCGCGTCCCGTCGATCGTGACGCGCTGAAAATCCTCCCACGGGCCCCAGTCGCCGACCTTCGCGGCCGAGTGATACACATGCTCGACGCCGTCGCACGCGCGGCGCAGCGACGCGCTGTCGGTCACGTCGCCGTCGACGAATTCGACGTCCTGCGTGCGCAGCCACGTGCGATCGCTGCCGGGGCGCACCAGCGCGCGAACCGGCCGATTCCGCAGCCGTAGTTGCTCGACAATGTGGCTGCCGAGCAACCCGCTTGCGCCCGTGACGAGGTTCATGAGGGTGAATCCACGCACAATCCTCCCGGAATGGATTCGCATTGCCGCGTCCGCGATGCGCGGCAAATGGAAGTCCGGCGGCGCCGCGAGCAATTCTATCCAACCCGCAGCAGCGCCCGCGCCCGGTCGGCGATCTGCGCCGGACCGACGCCGCAATACTCCAGTATCTCTTCCGGCGTGCGGGCCGACTTGGGGATGCGCTGCACCGTCTGCACCGCGACGCGGATGCCGCCCGACTCGGCCGCGAGTTCCGCCACCGCCGCGCCCAGCCCGCCCCCGTAGTTGTCTTCGACAACCAGCGCCCGCCCTCCGCAGCGCTGCAATGCCTCGCGCAGCTTCTCGACCTGAAGCGGCAGGCTGTACGCGTCGATCACCGCCGCGCGCACCCCCTGCTGCGCCAGCATCCCCGCCGCCTCGCGCGCGACGTGCACCATGTAGCCGGCCGAGACCAGCGCCATCTGATCGCCCGGCTGCAGCACGTGAAACCCGCCCGGCTCGAAGCGCGTCTCCGGCGCATACAGCAACGGCACGTCGGGCCGATGCGTCCGCATGTAGCACATGCCGTGGTGCTCGATCATCAGCCGGGTGCAGTGATACGCCGCCACCGCGTCCGCCGGGTGATACATCCAGCACGCCGGGCTGACGCGATCGTCGGCCCGCACGGTCGTGAACGCGCGGAAAAACGCCACGTCGTTGAGCGACATTTGGCTCGGGCCGTCGGCCGCCAGCGAGATGCCCGCGTGCGATCCGACCAGTTTCACATTCGCGCGCGTGATGCTCGCGAGCTCCACCTGGTCATACGCGCGCGAGAGAAACTTCGCGAACGAATTGGCGAATGGAATGTACCCCGCCGCGGCCAGCCCGACCGCCGCCGACACCATATTCTGCTCCGCGATCTTGCACTCGAAGAAGCGTGCCGGGTGCGCCTTCGCGAACATCTCCGAAAACGTCGAGTTGCTTACATCCCCATCCAGCGCGACGACCTGCGGCAGCACGTCCCCCGCCGCGCGCAGCGCCGCGCCATACGCCCGCCGCGTCCCGACTTTCCCCTTCTCCAGCATCGGCCCCAGTCCGGCGCTCCGCAGCGCTTCAGCGAATTCCGGCCAGCCGGCCGTTTTCGGATCCGGGCGCGCCGCCGCCGCCCGCGCGGCGGGCCGGGCCGGGCCTTGCAGCGCCTCCGGCCGCGCGTTGCCGGTCAACGACGCGACCGTGCGATCGAGCGACGCATTCGCCTCTTTCAGATCCTTCTCTTCGAGCGGCTTGCCGTGCCAGTTGCCCTTCAGCAGCGCATCGACGCCCCAGCCCTTCACCGTCCGCGCGACGATGGCCAGCGGCGCTTCGCCGCGCCCGAAGTCGCGCAATGCCAGCTCGATCTCCGGCGGCTCATGCCCGTTTATGACTTTCGTTTCATACCCAAAGGCCGCCAGCTTGGCCGCCAGACGTTCGGCCGATTGCTGCGCCGAGACGAATCCCGCCTGCCCCTGCCCGTTGCAGTTGAAAATCGTGCAGACGCTGGTGAGCTTGTGATCGGCGATGAAATCGAGCGCTTCCCAGATCTGCCCCTCGCGCGA
The DNA here is from genome assembly GCA_964532435.1 of uncultured Planctomycetales bacterium. Classification (GTDB taxonomy): domain Bacteria; phylum Planctomycetota; class Phycisphaerae; order UBA1845; family Fen-1342; genus CAZHIE01. The sequence continues at coordinate 23,437 of CAZHIE010000028.1, read as the reverse complement.
TTCGCCGTCGCCGATGATGCAGTAGATCTTGCGATCCGTCCCGTCCAGCCGCGCCGCCAGCGCCAACCCCGCCGCGACGCTAAGGCCCATTCCGAGGCTGCCCGTCGCCGCGTCGAAAAACGGAAACCCCTCGGCCGGATTCGGATGGCCGTCAAGCACGCTTCCCAGCGCGCGAAGCTGATCGACGTCGGCCGGCGCGAGCCGCGCGCTGCACTCGCATCCGCCGGACGAGCAGCCGACCGCCCCGCCCAGGTCCGCCCACGCGGCATAGACGATTGGGACGGCGTGACCCTCCGACAGAACCAGTCGATCGGCCGCGGCGTCCCACGGCGCCGCCGGGTCGTAGCGCATCTGGCGGTACATCAGGTGGGACACGATGTGCGCCAGCGACAGGGCGCTGGAAGGATGGCCCGAGCCGGCCTTCGTCGTCATTCGCACGGCCAGCTTGCCCAATTCGGCGGCCTTCTGGTGGGTGGCGGAGGCGATGCTCATGGCGGGGACTCCGAAGGCCGCGCGCGCGAGTTTGCGCAGCAGGTGCGTAATTTCACACAGTTCGCCGCTCGGCGGAGCGGTACGTTAGCGACCAGCGGCATCAGCGGCAAGGAAATGGCCGCCGCCGCGGCGCGGCGCGCCAAATGCATGGGCCTGGTGTCGTCCGGACGAAGGGCCCGCGCGGGTCGGGCCCTACCGCGCCGGCAAGGAGGCGCGCTACAATGGCGGCCATGAACATCGAACCCTTCAACGCAACACTGACCTGGCGCAAGGATTACAACTCGGAGCTGGCCCTGTTCCGCGTCGAGCACGACGCCGGAAAGGTTCCCGAATTCGAGGCCGGCCAGTTCGCCACGCTCGGTCTGCCGCGCGCCGATGACGACATCCTCAAGAGCGCGCTCGCCAAGAACCCGAAACTCGCCGACAACCCCGAAGCGCTCAAGAAGATCATGGAAAAGAGCGGCCGCGTGCGCATGGTCCGCCGCGCATACAGCATCGCCAGCTCGCCGCTGATCCGCGATTACCTGGAGTTTTTCATCGTCCGCGTGGCCGAGGGCAAATTCACCCCCTTGCTCTGGGAACTGCCGGTCGGCGGGCGCATCTGGATGGAGGACGTCTGCAAGGGCGAGTTCACGCTCGACCCCGTCCCGCCCGACCGCCACGTCGTGCTCTGCTCCACGGGCACCGGCCTGGCGCCGTACGTCTCGATGGTCAACACGTTTCGCGGCAAGCGCCGCTGGCGCCAATGCACGATCATCCACGGCGTCCGGCACGTGCCCGACTTCGGCTACATGGACGAGCTGAAAGCGCTGGCCGCCGAGGACCGCTCCTTTCGCTACATCCCCATGTGTACGCGCGCAAAACCGGAGGAATGGAGCGGTCTGCACGGCCGCGTGCCCACGATTCTCGAACCGACCCGTTTCGCCGAAGTGACGGGGCAGCCGCTGGACCCCGCGACGACGAATTTCTTCCTGTGCGGCAATCCGGACATGATCAACGACGTGACGAAACACCTGGAAGATCGCGGATTCAAGCAGCACGCGAAGGACGCGCCGGGGAACATCCACACCGAGCGCTATTGGTAGCCAGTCGCCGTGGTGGCCGCACGCGGATTTGCACCGGGCGCCGCTCCGGCCGCGCGAGGGCGCGGGCCGCTACGGCCGCGCGAGGGCGCGGGCCGCTACGGCCGCGCGAGGGCGCGGGCCGCTACATCCGCCGAACCGTCGCACAACCCGCGGGAAATACGCCCAAACATGCTAAGATGACATCTCGCCCGCGTGCCCACCGCGCGGAAAATGGAGGAGAAACGATGACGCACCGCACACCGCCTGCCATTGCCGCGCTCGTGACTCTCGCCGCGGCCTCACTGCTCGCCGCCCCCGTCGCCGGCCAGTGGTCCAACGACCCGTTCAACAACCTCGCCGTCGGCGATCAGTCCGGCGATCAGGTGCAGCCGAAAGTTCGCGCGACGGCCGACGGCGGCTGCTATGCAAGCTGGTTCGACAACGCCACCGGCGGCTACGACGTTCGCCTGCAACGGCTCGACGCCGGCGGATTCGAGCAGTGGGCGCACAACGGCGTGCTGCTGGCCGACCGGTCCGTCTCCTCGACCGTGGATTACGACATGATCGTCGACGCGGCCGGCGACGCCGTGGTCGTGTTCAACGACGACCGCGCCACGCCGGGCGGCACGCAGCAGATCACGGCGCAGCGCGTCGACGCCGGCGGCAATCTGCTCTGGGGCACGGGCGTAACGATCACGTCCGACACGCAATTCAAGGGCAATCCGCGCGTGGCCGCGCTGAGCGACGGCAGCTATGTCGTCGGCTACAGCACAACCCCCAGCGGCGCGGCTCAGGTCTGGGTGATGCAGAAGCTCGACAGCGCCGGTGTGCCGCAGTGGACCGCCCCCGGCGTCACCGTCTCGGAAGCAAGCCACTATCTGGCGCTCTCCGACCTGCAACCCGCGACGGACGGCCAATTCGTCGCCCTGTGGGTGCGCGGCTCGACCTCCAACCCGACCACCAGCTCCAAGGCGCTCTACTCGCAGAAGTACGACGGCGCGGGCGCGCCGCTCTGGAACAGCGGCAACCCGCTCATCGTCTTCAACACGACTTCGATCCAGAACGGCTACTTCCCGACCATGCTGCCCGACGGCGCCGGCGGCGCGGTCTATGGCTGGTACGAGATCGGCGGATCGCGCAACGCGTACATTCAGCACGTGCTGTCCGACGGCACGCTTAAATTCGCCGGCCCGGTCGCCAACACCGGCGTGACCGCCGGCCGCATCCGCATCAGCGCCGGGTTGGCGTACAACGCCGCGACCGCCGAGTACTACCTCGCCTCCGCGGAAAGCAACGCCTCGCCGCAGGGCGATTACAGCGTCATCGCGCAAAAGTTCAGCAACGCCGGCGCGCGGCTGTGGACGGACGCCGGCGTCACCGTCCTGCCGCGCGGCACGGGCAATCAGCCGTCGTTTGTGCAGTGCCAGGTGCTCGCCGACGGATGTTACGTATTCGGCATCGACTCGCGCAGCGCGACGACGCACGTGATCTTCGCCGCGCGCGTGCGCGGCGATCAGTCGGTCCCGTGGTCCAACCTGCCGTCCGCGACGATCGAGGCCAAGTCGCGTCTTGCGTCAGCGCTCAGCGCCGCCGGTTACGCCGTATTGGCCTTCGGCGGCGGCGCGACGGGCAGCACAAACGCCTATGTGCAGAACGTGAACCCCAACGGCTCGCTTGGGTTGCTCGGCGACACGAATTGCGACGGTGCAGTGGACAACGGCGACATCGACGCATTCGTTCTGGCGCTGCTCGACGCCGGCGCATACAACGCGGCGTTCCCGGACTGCGACATCCTGCACGCCGACGTCAACGCGGACCAGGCCGTCGACAACGGCGACATCGACGCATTCGTCGCGCGGTTGCTGGAGTAATGAGGAAGCACGAAGCGCGAGCGGAGCTGGAGCGCGCGGGCGCCGGCCGAATCACGGGCTGGAAGCCCGTGCCACAAGCGGCCCGTCAGGATTGTGGGAGCGTCGGCGGGAGGCGCCCGCCGTCGCAAACCCGGCATTATCGTTCATGTCGTGCGTCGGACGCCGCGCCGCCCCCGGCGGCGCTCGTCGCCACGCGGATCTCGTTCCGCAGCTCGCCCGCGTCGAAGCGCCGCGCCACCGTCTCGGCAGTCTGCTTCAGCTCGTCGCGCGAAACGCAACCGGACAGAACCAGCGTGCGGCATGAGCTTGCCACGCGAATCTGCGCGCCGTTCCCCAGCGCCTGCAGAATCGCGAGCTTCACCCGGCGCGCGAGAAAGGCGTCCTCGATCTGCCGCAGCACGTCGACAACCAGCCGATCCTGCACGTCGCGCACGCCGTCCTCGCCCAGAACGATATCCAGCGCGATCCAGCGCTCTTCATCGCCGCTGACCGTGCCGGTCAACGTGACGACGCCGTCGGTCACCGACAGCGTGATCGAGTCCTTCACCACGCGCGGATGGCTCTCCAGCGCTCGGCGCAATGTCTCCGCCACGACCATGTCCGGCACGTGCGCCGGCGGAACGACGCGCAGCTCGTTGCGAACCGGGCCGACGCCGGGGACGCTCTCGGCGAGCGCGCCGGCCGCCGCTCTCTCGCTTTCGCTGCGCACCGACCCGCGCAGCCGGACGCCGGCGTCGTCGAGTTCGACCTGAATCCGCCGCGCCGACAGCCGCGCATCGCGCAGGATCAAACGCGCCAGCAGACGCGCAATGGCACAGTCGCTCGTCATGCGATCCGTACTCCCGACGAGCGAATGCGGTGGAAAGTTGTTCGTGTGAGCGCCAGGCCGTGCATTCCGTTTGGTCCTCGACAGGAACCAAGCGGACGGCGGCCCGACCATCCGTAAAATCCTGCGCAGCGCCAGGCGCCGCGCACCCTTCATTGCGTTGTCCTCATGATCCTAGCACATTGCCGGGCCGGGTTCCGCAACCCTTCGGCCAAAATCTGCCCGGCACGGAACGGAGCTCGCCCTCGCACACCGCCGCGGTCCGCGCGTGGAACAGCGCGAAAGCAGGCGCAGACCGCGGGGAATGGCGCCGCCAACGACGGCAACGCCATTCCCCGCGGAGCTGCGCAAACGGGAATCGAGTTTACGGCTTTTCGTCAGCGCCCTTCTTGGCGTCGCCCGCGTCGTCGCCGGCGCGTCGGCGCGCCGGGCGCTCGCCCTCGCCCCGCTGCGGACGGGCGTTGCGGTTGCCGCGCTGAAGCGACTTCTCGAATTCGGCCTTCTGCTCCGGCGTGAGGATTTCGAGAATCTGCGCCTTCACCGTGTTGAATGCGTGCTCCCGGCCGGCCTTGTCGCGCGCCTCGCGCTGAAGCTTGCCGGCGGCCTCGGTGATGGCCTCGAACTCCTTCTTCTGATCGTCCGACAGCTCCAGCCGGCGCGCGGCGCGGATCAGCGTGCGCGTGTCGGTCGCGTTGCGGTCCTGCTCGTCGCGCCCGCCGGGCCCGCCCGGTCCGCCACCCATCTGCTCGCGCAGATCGGCCAGGTGGGCCTTCTGCTCCGGCGTCAGGATCTTCTCGAGATCGGTGAAGAACTTTTCGTAGACCTGCCGCATGCCGTCCGGCCCGCCGCGCTTCTCGTCGATCTGCTGCTGAAGCTCGTCGGCGCGGGCCGTGTCGCCCGACTCGCGGGCTGCCCGCATCTCCTCGAACAGCGGCCGCAACTCGCGGAACGCGCGGCGCTGCTCGTCCTGGCGCTCCTGAAGCTCCGCCCGCAGCTCGTCATAGCGCGGCTTCTGATCATCGGTCAGCGCCAGATCCTCGGGCAGCGTCTCCAGCGCGCGGCGCATGCCGTCCGGACCGCCCGGGCCGCCGAACTGCCCGAAGCGCTGCCGCATCTGCGCGAAGCGCTCGGTCTGGTCCGGCGTGAGAATCTTCTCGACGTCGCCGAAGAACGCGTCGAACGACTTGGTCATGTTCTCGCGCTGCGCGCGCATCTGTTCGCGCAGCTCTTCGAGCCGCTTGGTGTCTCCGTTCTCCTCGGCGTCGCGCATGGCGCGCATCTGCTCGCGCCAGCCGTCCGGGCCCATGCCCGACTCGCGAGCGCGCTCCTGATGAAGCGCGACGATCTCGTCGAACTTCACCTGCTGTTCGTCGGTCAGCTCCAGGCGCTCGGCCATGCGGCGGGCCATCTGGGCCATGTCGAAGCGCGGCCCCTGCTGCCCGGCGTCCTGGCGATCGGCGCGGCGCTGGCGGCGCGGCGGATCTTGCCCATCCCCGCGCTCGGGGGTCTGGGCGACGGCGGGAAACGCCACCGTTGCGGTCATGATCGCGATCCACGTCAACTTTCGCATTGAAGTTCTCCCGGTTTTGCTGAACCTTGCCATAGCTTTCCGCCCAGCGCCTGCCGCGGCCGAAATCGGCCCATCGACATGACAAACCGGTCCGCGGCCAACGGACCGGATTCGCAACGGGGCGCAGCGAGTGTACGCACAGGGTAGAACGTGTGGCGAACGGCAAACTTGCGGTTGTGCGGAGCGATTTGCAAATCCTTACAGATTTTTCGGGCATTGGCGAGCCGCATTTACGCTTTCTATCTCGGCTCATAACATTCTGATCGGTCGGTGGTTGCAACTCGATCGATAGCCTGCTCCCGCCGCGGCACCGGGCGCACGCTCGCAATGCAACTTGTTCGTGCGCGGTTACGATTGCACGCCATCCCGTCTCGGTATGAAACGGAATTCACTCGCGCGAGACCGAACCCCAAGCGCCAGCGCGCGGGCCTTTTCCCGGGATGCGCCGTTCGCACAAACACCCGCGCGCTGGCGCTTGGGGTTCGGAATCGCAACACCGGTGCGCTGGCCCTTTCCGGCGACGCGCCGTTCGCACAAACACCCGCGCGCTGGCGCTTGGGGTTCGGAATCGTAATCTCGCGACACGCTGTCGCGCTCCTCCCGCCGCCCCCGCGTTCCCCCCGCCGCCCCCGCGCGCCTCGCGCGCCTCGCGCGGCTCGTGCGAGCCATTTGCTCGCCGCGCGCTGAACTGATATCATGCCTTCTCGGACCGATCTTGCAGAAATTGCGCTTTCGACTGAGTAATGGCGCCGTGGTGTCCCTTCCCGGGCGAAAGCACGACCGATAGATAACGAGCCGCAACGGCCGCGTGATCGTCCGAAGGATCGTCCTTCGGCCCGGCGGCGCCGTGCGCGCCAGAGGTCTTACATAGCGGAGGCTCTCAGATGAAACGACGCGTAGGCGTTCTGCTCGTACTCGGCGCGACGGGCGTCGCGACCGCAAGTGCGCAACTCGGCGAGACGCCGGCGGTGCAGGTTCACACGGACCAGGCCGACATCGAATCCGGATCGCTGTCGTTCGACGAAATCTTCGACCGCGGGCGAATCATCTTCCAGGCCCGCTTCAACGACCTCGACGGGCAGGGCCGGCCCGGCACGACCGGCGGCGGCGCGCCGCGCACCGCCGACGAGCCCGCGTTCATCCGCACGTCGGCGCCGGATTCTACGTCGTGCGCGGGCTGCCACGCGCAGCCGTTCTCGGGCGGCGCCGGCGACTTCGTCGCCAACGTGTTCGTCCTGGCGCAGACGCTCGACCCCGTGACGATGTCCGTCGATCCCAATTTCAGCAACGAGCGCAACACGCTGGGCATGAACGGCTCGGGCGCGATCGAAATGCTGGCCCGCGAAATGTCCGACGAGCTGATCGCCATTCGCGAGCAGACCGCGCAGGAGGCCGCGGACTCCGGCAAGACGGTCCGCCACACGCTGATCGCCAAGGGCGTGAATTTCGGCGTCATCGCCGTATTGCCCGACGGCACGGTCGATCCGTCGGAGATCGAGGGCGTCGACTGGGATCTGATCGTCAAGCCGTTCCATCAAAAGGGCGCGGTCGTCTCGGTGCGCGAATTCTCCAACAACGCCTACAACCATCATCACGGCATCCAGTCGGTCGAGCGCTTCGGGCTCGACACCGACCCCGACGGCGACGGCGTGAAGAACGAGCTGACCGTCGGCGACATCACGGCCACGACGATCCACCAGGCCGCGCTGTCCGCGCCGGGCCGCTGCATTCCGCGCGGACTCGAAACGGACATCGACAAGGGCGAGCAGCTCTTCAGCACCATCGGCTGCGCCGAGTGCCACGTCGCCTCGTTCACCTTGAGCACGCGGTTGTTCACCGAGCCGAACCCCTACAACCCGGTCGGCAACTTCGGCTTCAAGGACGACACGACCAGCACGCCGTACGTCTACGACATGACGACGCAGGGCCCGGCCCCGCACATCGAGCAGGGCCCGAACGGCACGGCCATCGTCCGCCCGTTCACCGATCTCAAGCGGCACAATCTGAACGACGACCAGCTCGACTTCTTCGCCAACGAGAAGGTGCCGCAGGGCAAGCTCAACGGCTTCGCGAACGCAGCCGACTTCACGATCGAGCCGACGGCGCGCCCGACCAATCAATTCCTCACGCGCAAGCTCTGGGACGCCGGCAACACGGCGCCGTACGGGCATCGCGGTGACCTGACCACGCTCACCGACGCGATCTATTACCACGGCGGCGAAGCGCGCGACTCGCGCGACGCGTTCTACGACTTGTCGGCCGACGACCGCGGCCGCATCGTCAGCTTCCTGAAGTCGATGCAGATCCTGGCGGACGGGTCCGACCCGGTCGTGCTGTCCGAGACGTTCGAGGCCCCGTCGCCGTTCACGGAAGTCCCGACCGGCGATATCCGCCAGTGTGGATCGTTCGGTATCATTCCGCTCGGCCTGACGCTGGCCGGCCTGGCCGGCATGCGCCGCCGGCGCGTTCGCTAGCGCAGGCTCAAATCGGAGGGAGGCTCACGGTTGGGCCTCCGACTGTCCTGTGCAACCGGAGATACACATGCGGAAGGTAGTGCTTGGTGCCGTGCTCGCGGCGGCTGTCGCGGGGCCATGGGCTACTGCGGACGTGGTGACCGACTGGAACGAGGTGCTGCTCCAGGCCATTCGCGATTCGTCTACGCCGCCCCCCAAGGCGACGCGCGCGATGGCGATCGTCCACGTATCGATCTATGACGCGGTCAACGGACTCGACCCGAAGTACGAGCCGTACTACGTCACCGACGCCGGGCCGGCTGGCGCATCCGCCGAGGCCGCGGCCGCGTCCGCCGCGCATACCGCATTGGTCGCGCTCTACCCCGATCTCTCGGACGACTTCGACGCCGCGCTCGACACCTCGCTCGCGGCGATCGCCGACGGCACGGCGAAGGACGACGGCGTGGCCTGGGGCATGGACGTAGCCGACAAGATCCTCGCGCTTCGCGAGAATGACCATTCGACCGACGTCGCGCCGTACACGGCCGGCACGACGCCGGACGAGTGGCAGCCCACGCCGCCGGCCTTCGCGGCCGCGCTGCTGCCACAGTGGCCGACGGTCGACTGCTGGACGCTCAGCATCGGCTCGCAGCTTCGTCAGTCGGGTCCGCCGCTGGTCACCACGCGGCGCTTCACAGACGCCTTCAACGAGACAAAGGCGCTCGGGGCGAAAACGGGCTCGACGCGGACGGCCGAGCAGTCGGAGATCGCGCTGTTCTGGGCCGACGGGGCCGGAACGGAGACTCCGCCGGGTCACTGGAACACGATCGCGCGCGGCGTTTCGGCCGAGAAGAGCCTGACGCTCCAGCAGAACGCGCGGCTCTTCGCGCTTTTGAACATAGCGGAAGCCGACGCGGCGATCTGCTCGTGGGACAACAAGTATGCGTACGACAACGTGCGGCCGGTGACGGCGATTCGCAACGCCGCCGACGACGGCAACGACGCGACCGAGGCGGACGAGACGTGGGAGTCGTTCATCGTCACGCCGCCGTTCCCGTCGTACACGTCCGGGCACAGCACGTTCAGCTCGACGGGCGCGACCGTGCTGGCCAATTTCTTCGGCACCGACGCGATCGCGTTCACGACCTCTTCGGACGCGCTGCCCGGCGTGGAGCGCTCGTTCGACGGATTCTGGGCGGCCGCGGAAGAGGCCGGCATCAGCCGCATCTACGGCGGCATCCACTGGAACTACGACAACGAGGACGGGCTGGCCACCGGCGCGGAGCTTGGCGATTACGTCGCGAAGAATTTCCTGCGCGCGCTGCCGGTCACGCCGGACACCGGCGGGTCGGATTGCACGGGGCTGATCTGCCCCGGCAACTGCGCTCCGCTGGGCGGTGCGACGCTGTCGCTGATGCTCATGTCGCTGGCCGGACTGAAGGCGGGCTACCGCCGGAAGTAACCAGCCGCCGGCAGCGTTTCGCGAGTTGAATCTGCGACGAGCCCGGCCGGAGACGGCCGGGCTCGTTCGACTTTCACGGTCGCGCGCGAGGCAATCTCGACCTGCGCCTACCGATGCTTAGGCGAAAACGCCTGCGCCACCAGGTCCACCGGAAAGCCGTGCGGCGTGCGGCCGGCCGCGTGCGTGTAGAGCGCCGCCGTGTATATGCCGCGCAGCGCCGAGAGCACGATCGACAGCACAAGAAAATAGAGCAGCGCGGCCGCGCCGATGCTCAGCCCCAGCCACGGCGCGCCTTCGACCGAGACGAACGCGAAAGCCGCGAGCGCCAGCAGCGCGATTCCGAGCAGCGAAAACACGAACCCGACGAAGCCGAAGCCGAAGTTGGCGATGATCTGCTCGCCCCAGGTCTGCCGCAGCAGCCCCGCACTGCGCTTGAGCGAGCCGATCGGCCCGAGCCGCTCGATCACGAGCACCGGCACGACGAGATAGGTGATCAGCGTCCACGCCATGCCGATCAGGCCGATGACGATGCGGCCGACGATGTTGTTGCGGGCGTTGTCCTGCGCGGCGCGAAGAATCAGGCCGACGGTGGCCGCGATCAGGCTGTAGCCCAGCAGCGCGCCGAGGCAGCGATTGGCGGCGGCGAAGCCGTCGCCGACGGTCGGATCGCCGCCACTCAGCCGAATGTGCGCGGCGCCGACGAGCGCCGCGGTGAAGTACGTCATGACGAAGAAATTGAAGAAGTAATAGACGAACGCGACGGCGATGCCGATGGCCTGCGTCTGGCGGTCCATCGGCACGTCCGGATCGTGTTGCAGAAACTCCTGCGCCAGGCCGGTCCCGAACATTCCCGCGGCGAACGACGCGAGCAGCGCGAGCGCCGCAAGCCCGGAAAGGATGGGGAAGATCAGCAGCTCCTTATCCTTGGACAGGACGGAGAGCGATTCCGTGAACAGACGCCAACTGTTCGAGATGCGGTGAAACATGTACTCGCTCCTGACGGGAAATGAGCCGGGCCGCTCGCGGCCGTTTTCCAGCGACAGCGCGTCGGGCGCGAGCGGAGCTGCCGGTGTCGATTGGAGCGTAGCGTAAGCGGATGTGCGTCGGCGCGTCGAGGATGTGACGAGTGCGCTGCGGGATTGGTTTCATCCGGCGCGAGTCCCGCGATTCCGTCGCGCGCTTCGGGTCTTTCGCTTCGACGGGTCGGCTCGGTTTTCGCGCCGCTACGGCCGCGTGAGGGCGCGGGCCGCTACG
>CAZHIE010000028.1:0-12345 GCA_964532435.1 uncultured Planctomycetales bacterium | reverse complement strand
CCTACTGCACCACGCCCTTCGTCAGGCGCATGAACGCCGTTTCGAGGTTGATCTCCTCCTGGCGGATTTCCTGAATGCGCAGCCGGCCGGCCATCATCGCCTCGGCGATGAACGAAAAGTCGGTCGTCTCGTTTTCGAGCTGAAGCACCACCATCCCGTCCTGGATCTGGGCCGACTGCACATTGGGGAGGTTGGAAAGCAGCAGCCGGGCCTTCTCCTGATCGTCCGGCGTGACGACGTGAACCACCGTGCCCATCCGCGCGCGGCGCAGCGCCTCGCGCACCGAGCCGTGAAAGAGCAGCTCGCCGCGCTCCAGGATGCCGATGCTGCTGCACAGGTCGGCCAGCTCCGGCAGGATGTGCGAGCTGATGATGATCGTCTTGCCCATCCGGTGCAGCTCCTTGAGCAGCTCGCGGATCTCGATGCGGGCGCGCGGGTCGAGCCCGCTGGCCGGCTCGTCGAGCAGCAGCACCTTGGGGTCGTGCAGCAGCACGCGCGCGATGCTCAGCCGCTGCTTCATGCCGCGGCTGAGCGTGTCGACCAGCGCGTCGCGCTTGTACGTCAGGTCGGTCAGCTCCAGAACGTCGCCGACGATCTGCGTGCGCTTCTTGCCCGTGATGTTGTATGCGGCGGCGAAAAACTCCAGATACTCCTGCACCACCATGTCTTCGTACGCGCCGAAAAAGTCCGGCACATACCCGATCAGCGGGCGGATCTTGCGGCTCTCATACCCGACGACGTAGCCGCACACGCGCGCCTCGCCCCACGTCGGCTGGAGCAGCGTGGCGAGAATGCGAATCGTCGTCGTCTTGCCCGCGCCGTTCGGGCCGATGTAGCCGAAGCACTCGCCCTCCTCGATGTTCAGGTGCAGGTTGTTGAGCGCGACGAGCTTGCCGTAGCGCTTCGTCAGGTTGATGGTCTGGATGATCATGGCGTCGGGCTTCCCCGCGGGGGCTGGTCCTCGTAGACAAGCGCGGCACGAAAGCGGTAATACGTCCGCCCCGCGAACGCGGGCAGCGGCGCGCCGTTGGCGTGCAGCACCCCCGGGCCGGGCTTCTCGGCGACAAGCAGCAGCACCGCCTCGCCTCGCGCCAGCCAGTGCGAAACGTCGATGTCCGGCAGGCCGTCGGAGGAGATCGGCAGGTCGACGCTGTCGAAATCCGGCGACGACGCAAACACCTTCGACGGCGGCGCGTTGGGCATGTACAGGTCGCGCAGCGACCCCAGCAGCACCGACGCCTCCGGGTTCGCCCCCATCGCCGAAACGCCGCTCGCCCACTCCAATTGCTGCTGCCAGAGCGTTCGCAGGTCCGGTCGGTCGATCGCCTTGGTGTCCTTCCGCGCGTCGAACGCGGCGCGCCGCCGCGCGACGTCTTCGTATTGGTTCTGGCCCAGGCTGCGCAGCGTCGCGCCGGGCGCGATGCGCGGCAATTCGACGACCAGAACGTTGTACGAGGGCGGCACGGGCGTGTCGATGCGCGGGTTGTAGCTCTTCGTATATCCGGTGATCTTCACCGGCACGCCGAGATCTTCCGCTCGCGGGTCGATGTAAATCACATACCCGCCGATCATCTCGTCGCGCAGCTCGTTGGTGATCCAACTGCTCGGCTGAAGCTGGCCCGTGGCGCGGCTGGCGATGAGCTGCGCCCGGACAGCGCCCTCCAGCTTGCCGTGCCAGGCGCCTTCAAACTGCTTCAGCGTCGAGCGCATCAGCACGTCGTCCATCCGCCCGCGCGTCGAAAAATCCGTATACCGATGCGGCGTCGCGTAAGTGGAGGACTCCGCCGGATGTCGCGCCAGCGGCCGCAGAAACCCGCCTTCGCACGGCAACGACAGGTCCGTCGTCTGGCGCAGAGAGCTGCGATAGCCGAAGTAGCAGCGGGCGCTGGCATCGGCGCGGCCGGCCTCGGCGTCCACGATGCTCACCGCCTGAACTCCGCCGGCGAATCCGCTCAGCAGGCTGACCGTCACGAGGCTCAGCGCGCTGGCCGCGACGGCCATGCCGGCGAAGACCGACCAGCTCAGATGCGTGAGTTTGTGCCGCCCGAGCCAGATCCACGAAAGGATGGTCGCCGCCGCGATGTACGCGACGACAAAGAAGATCGCCAGCACGCCCAGCGCGGTGGACTCGCCGCCGAAGCTGATCGGCCGCGTCACGCCGTCGTACAGGTAGCGGGTCTGAATGAGCCCCATCCCCATGCGGTTGTTCGCGTTCTTGCGAAACTCGGGCGAAAGCGGCGTCAGCTCGGCGATCAGCGCGAAGAACTCGCGCTGCCGAACCGGGATCGACAGCAGATCGCGCAGGCTGGCCGAAAAAGCGGTCACGCGCCCGGCATCCACTTGGCGCATCGTGACCAGCGGAATCACCCCGCTGGTCGTTTCGAGACACTGGTCGCGCAGCACAAACTGGCAGTTTCGGTCGTCGCGCAGGTCGGCCGTGGTCACGGGAATCGCCGCGTCGAAGCGCTGCGCCTCCCAGTTCTTCACGGCGAAGCGCCCGAAATACGCGGGCAGGCGGTCGAGCGTGACCGTCGGGCCGTCGCCCGCCAGCGGAAGAATCTCGGCCAGCGGCGATTGCGCCAGCGCGTTCCACGTGTCGCCGATGCCGACCGCCAGTTGCCCGCCGCGGCGCACCCACTCCACCAGCGCGGCCATTTGCGCCGGCTGAAGCGCGCCGGGGTTGGGCCGGTCCCAGATGAGGACGTCGACCGCTTCCAGCCCGAACCAGCGATCGGGCAGCTCATGCGCGCTCATGCGCGAAACCGTGACGTGCCGCGTGTATTCGCCGGCGCCGACGTCCTCGGCCGCGCCGCCCACGTCCTCGGCGCCCATCAGCGCGAGTCGCTCGGCCGGCTTCTCGCTGATGTCCAGCACGAGCATGCGGTCATTGGAGAGAAGCTCGACCGGCGGAAGCGCGATGCGGGCCAGTCGGCCACTCGCGCCGTAAACCGAGACCTGCGTCGGCACATCCTGGTGAGAATTGGCGGCCGCGTAGACCCACACGCGCCGCTGGCCCGCTTCCGGGGTAAGCGCCACCTGCGGCTCGCAGAACGAGATGAAGTCGCCGTCCAGATCGCGCGATTCGGCCCGCAGGTCGACCTGCACCACCTGGCTGCCCTGCGGCTGAATCTGGAGCAGGATGGGAATCCACTGGCCCGGGCGAATGACGAACTGCGCCTGCCCCGCGCCGGCGCGGAATCCCATCGCGACGGCGTCGCCGTTGATGACCTGCCCCCATGCGTCGACCGGCGCGAGCATCGCGGCGATCGTCACGAGCGATGCCAGCGCTGCTTTCGGTCGGAGCATTCGCTACCCGCTACGGTCCGCGCGGCGGGACGATCGGCCCGGCCCTGCCGCCAATTTGTGAATCGTGGCCGAACACTCTACCGCGGGATCTGCCGGGCCGCACCCGGTTGCGGCGGGGATTGGCGATGCGCAAGGGAGTTTCACGATTTCACACGCCGAATTGGCTTGACAGGCGGCGGAGGCGCGTGCATATTGTCACAGTGGCGGGCGGATTTTGCCCGCCGGACCGAATACCGCAGGTGGCGAATGACGCGGCAGGCGAACAATCCGGTTGTAGATGTTCGCCTGCCAGGGTCGGGCTGCTCCTAAGCGCCCGAATCGCGTCCGCCCACGAACCGCGAGCCCTGGCGACAGAATCGCCAGGGCTTTTTTTGTTGTCGCAAATTCCCGCCGAGGCAACCTCCGGCCTCGGCGAATCGACTTTCGAGCGAGTTTCCCGTGTCCTCTACCGCAGCCAATCTCCGCACGCACGATTCGCACGCCACGCGCGACCTGCTCACGCTCGCCGCGCCGATGATCGGCATGACCGTCTCGCGCATGATGGTCGGGCTGATCGACGCGCGCATGGTCTCGGCCCTGGGCACCGACGCGCAGGCCGCCATCTCGTCGACCACCATCCTCCTCTTCGCGATCTCGTGCGTCGGCATGGGCATGGCGCAGAGCATCCAGACGTTCGTCTCGCAGGCGGAAGGACGCGGCGAGCCGCACCGCGCCGGCGCCTACGCATGGCAGGCGCTCTACATCGGCCTGCTGACCGGGCTTGTCACGCTCCCGATCGTCGTCACCGCGCCGCTCTGGATGGGCATGATCGCGCGAGCCGGCGGGCACGCGCCCGAGGTGCTCGCGCAGGAAGTCGCGTTTCTCAGCATCGCGCTGTTCTCCGTCGCGCCGGCCACCGCCTGCGGCGGGCTCGACAGCTTCTTTAACGGCATCCGCCGCCCGCGCATCGGCCTGGTCGCGATGCTCGCGTCGCTCGTGACGATCACCGTGGGCAACTACGCGCTGATCTTCGGTCACTGGGGATTCCCGCGCATGGGCATCGCCGGGTCCGCGCTTGCGACGGTGATTTCGTGGCTGGTGCGGCTGGGTTTTCTGATCGTGCCGCTCTTTTGGCGCGACATCGACGCGCGCTATCGAACGCACAGCGCGGCAGCGCCGTCGCTCAACTCGCTGCGCGACATCCTGCGCGTCGGCTGGCCGATATCGGTGCAGTGGCTCGTCGACATCGGCGCATGGGTCGTGTTTCTGCAATTCATGGTCCCGCCGTTCGGCAAGGTGGAGATGGCGGCCGCGACCATCGCGATTCAATACATGCACCTTTCGTTCATGCCGGCGCTGGGCATCGGCATGGCGCTGACGACGCAGGTCGGCAACGCGATCGGCGCGGGCGCGCCGGACGAGGCCGTCTGGCGCGTGCGCGTCGCGCGGCGCGTGATCGTGATCTACATGGCCATCGTCGGCGTGGTGTTCCTCGTCGCCGGTCGGCCGCTGGCGTGGCTGTGGGTGGATGACCCGGATCGCGTCATGGCGGCGGCGGTGGTTGCGGCGAGCGCGGCGGCGCTGGCGTGGTGCGCCGTGTTTCAGGCGTTCGACGCGCTGTGCATCACCTACAGCTTCGCCCTGCGCGGCGCGGGCGACACGCGCGGGCCGGCCGCGCTGTTCGCCGTCTGCTGCTGGGGAATCTTCGTGCTCGGCGGGTTGCTGGCGTCGCGCCTGGCGCCGCAGTGGGGCACGCACGGCGCGTGGGCGGCATGCGCGTTGTACATCATTGTGCTCGGGTGCCTGCTGACGCGGCGTTTCAACTCGGGCAAGTGGCGGCGCGTGCGCATTTTTCAGGCGGAAACGCTCGCGTTTCCGGTGGTGGCGCTGCCCGTCGAAGATGGCCTGGCGCCGGTCGAGGCGGCTTCGAGCGAGCGTTGAGTCGCGCGCCGAGCGCGCCACGCCTACGCTCGCTCGTTTCCGACAAACCGCCGCATCGCTTCAAGGGTGGCGTGACTGACGTGGTGCTCGATGCCCTCGGCGTCCGCCTCGGCGTCGGCCTCGTTCACCCCCAGCTTGCGGAGAAAATCGACCACCAGCCGATGCCGCTCCGCCGCGCGCCGCGCCAGCTCTTCGCCGTGCCCGGTCAGAAAGATCGACCGGTACGGCTCCGACTGCACCAGGCCCTCGCGCTGCAGCCGCGAGATCGTCTTCGTCACCGTGACGTGCGAAACCCCCAGGCGGGCGGCCAGGTCCACCGTCCGCGCTTCTCCCTGCGCCGATTGCAATCGCGCGATCAGCTCCACGTAATCTTCGGCCACTTCGCTTGAATGATCGCGGCGAATTTTCGAGTGACCGGCCGCCTGCTTGGCGACCAGCGGGTCGCTCGCCGTGCCGCGCCGCCCGCGGCGCCGCTCGCGGGCCGATCCGCCGTCCTTCGATTTCTGACCCCGTCTCGTCGCCACCATATCACCCTTCGACAAGCGACTGTGCCCGCGGCACGCGCACACGGAGGAACATCGCCAGCAACACGCCGCCAAAGCCGACGACCAGCGCCACCGGCCGCGCGCGGATGCTCGTCGAAAACACGATCACAAACAGCAGCAGCGCGGGCAACACGCCGCCCAGGTACGCGTTCATCGCCCAACTCGTCGCCGCGGGCGGCCGGCGCCCGCCGTCCGCAATCACCGCCAGCAGCACAGCCGTCAGCCCGGCCACGATCACGCCGTACGCAAGCCAGGTCGTCGGATTCAGCTCGCCGCCCGAAAGCGCCAGCGCAAACGGCGCCGCGGCCGCCAGCCCCGCCCAGCACGCCGCCGCCTCGCCGCGGTCTGCGCCATGCCGCGGCGCGTCGGCCGCCAAAAACAGGCCGTGCAGCAGAACGGCGCAGGCCGCCAGCACGCCGAACAGCGGGTTCGTCGGCTCGATCTCAATCGTCTCGCCCGGCCCCGGCACGCGCGTCAACACAGCAAAGAACGCGAGCGCGAGATTCGCGCCGGCCGCCGCCTGGCTCAGCCGCCGCGCCGCTGGAATCAGCCGCCCCGCCGTCGTCCACGGCGGCACGCGCTCGGGCAGCCCGGGCCGGGCCGTCCCGGCGCCGATCCCGACGACCTGCTGCTCCCAGAAGCGCGCCAGCCACAGCAGCAGAATGCCCGCCAGTGCCACGCCGCGCATCCGGTCGAACGCGCCGGCCGGCAGCCACGCAAGGCTCGCGGCCAGCACGCTGCCGCCCGCGAGGATCAAGCCAACTTCGCCGGCGATTCCCGGAACGCGCGGCGGCTGGCCATCCGCATCATCGGGTCGCGAGTGCTCGCTGATGAGCGCGGCCAACCCCGCGGCGAGAAGCGTGAGCGGCGTCTGCCAATGCTCGAACACCGCGACGCACGCCAGGCCGATCAGCGCGCAGATCGCGACAATCGCCCCGCGCAACAGCCGCGACGACGGCGCCGGCGACATCAGCCGCTCCGGCTCGCGCAGGTCCGTGGCCCTGCGGCGCAGCCATCCGACCAGCGGCAGAATCAGCGAACCCGCAAGCATCAGCAGCGCCGCGATCAGCAGCGACCATTGGGGACTCAGCGGTTCGGCCGGCCACGACAGCGTCGCGGGGCGTACGTAAAGCAGCGCCAGAATCGGCGCCGCGATCGCGTAGCGCGCCAGCCCCGGCCCGTGCGGCGCGGCGTACGCGTCGCGAATGCGGCGCCGCCGCTCCAGCAGCGCCCCACCTGTCGCGATCACCGCCAGCACGAGTAGCAGCGTCAACGCGCTGGGCGAGTACGCCACGCCGTCCACGCGCAGGTCCGCCAAAACCGCCGCCGCCGCTAGCAATCCCGCGATACCGGCAAAGTGCAACCCCATCGCGCGGCGCAAAACCGACTTCGGCGAGCCCGCTTCCCAGTCGGGCCGGGCCGGCGTGCCCGTGTCGCGCTCGATCCAGAGCGACGCGCCGAACCACGCAGCCGTCAGGCCGGTCAGCGCGGCGCCCAGGATGAACCGCCAGGAAAGGCTCGTTTCGGCGGATGTGTACGCCATCAGCATCGCGCCGCTGATCCCCGCTCCGAAAAGCCCGTCGCTCATGCCGCGCGGCAGCCGCCGGCGGCCGGCATACGCCGCCACGACAAGCCCGACGGCGACGGCCCACCCGAGCAGCCACTCGCGCACGCCTGCCGGGAGCGAATCCGCGGCTTCCTGCGCCAGCAGGAGAATGTCGCTCGCGGCGGAGGCCATCGTCAATTGCGTCTCGCAGAAGTTCTCGTACCCGATGCGCGGGCGTAGTATAGAACGCTGGCCGGGCGGCGCGGAGTGCGCCGGGCGACGGTTTGTGGGGCGATTTCGAATGGCCGATCCAGCCCGCAGCGACGCGGCGAGCGACGAGGCGTTTCAGCGCTTCCTGCGCCGCGTCTGGCGCACCGACATCCGCCCTTTGCTCAACGACCGCCTGGCCGGGCAGCGCCGCGCCGCCGCCCGCGCGGGCTCGAGCGCGGCGGGATCGGCCGGGTTGCTGGTCGATCGGCTGCTGGGGCTGAAGGGTAGGCCGTTCGCACGCGCGATGACCGTGCTGGGCGGCAGCCTGGGCGCGATGCTGCCGGACGTGTGGGATTGGCGCTGGCTGCGCGAGACGGCGGACGAGTCTCAGCGCGCCGCGGCGCACGAGGGGATTCGGCGCTGCGCCGCGGACCTGGAAGAGGATGAAGCGCTCGCGCTGTTCGGGCTCGACGGGCGCGCCGCGCGCGACGAGCTGCGCAGCGCCTGGCGGCAGGCGTCGAAACGCTGGCATCCGGATCTTGCGAGCGACGAGCAGCAGCGCCGCGAGCACCACCTGCGGTTCATCAGCTATCAGTGCGCCTACGAGCGACTGGAGCGCGCGTTCGACGAAGGCCGGCTACCGCGACAGGAATGCTGAATGCTGAATGCCGAATGCAATGGCGAATGCCGAATTGCGAATGACGAATTGCGAAAACGCCCCAGCTCGCTCCCTCCATTCGTTCTTCGCTATTCGCAATTCGACATTCCCCGCCATCTCCCCCCCACGCACACTTCGCCGATCGCCTCCCGCCCGGCCCCGAATATGTACGCCGCCGGCAGCGTCTCCATCGTCCAGCCCGCCAGCGAGCGATGCCGCAAGTCGAGCGTCACAAAGTCGGCGAATCGCCCGGCCGCAATCTCGCCGGTCGGCAGGCCGAGCGCTCTCGCGCCGTGGATCGTTCCGATCTCCAGCAATCGCGCCGCCAACGCGCCGCCCGCGTCCCGCGCAATGCCGCGCTTCTCGCACCGCAGCCGCTGCACGAATTCCACCCAGCGAAGCTCTTCGGCCGGATCCAGCCGTATGTTCGAATCCGTCCCGATGCACACGCACGCGCCCTGCCCCAGCATCGCCGTCAGATCCGAAATGCCGTCCCCGAGGTTTCCTTCCGTAATCGGACAGACGCAGACGTTGGCGCCGGCGGCCAGGTACTCGCGCAGGCGCGAACCGGTCGCGTGCGTGGCGTGAATCGCCGTGAACCCCGGCCCGAGCGGCACATGGTCCACCAGCCACTGCATCGGCGGCGCGCCCAGCGCCGCCTGCACTTCTTCGATCTCCTTCCGCTGCTCCTCGACGTGAACGTGACAGACCCAGCCGCGCGCCGCGGCCTCGCGGACCAGCACGTGCATGTCGTCGGCCGGAACCGCCCGCAGGCTGTGCGGCGCCAGTCCGAGCGTGTGCAACCGCGGATCGAGCCGCCGCGCAACGCTTTCGACCTGGCGCAAAAAAGCCGCGACATCCGGCGTGTCGAAGCGGCGTTGCCCCGCCGCGAGCGGCCGGCCGACGCCGCCGGTTCGGTAATAGCTCATCAGCAGGGCCATCCGGATGCCCGCTTCGGCCGCGGCTTCGATGATCCACTCGTCCATCGCGTGATCGCGCGCGGCCGGATCGTCGTGGTGCAGGTAATGAAACTCGCCGACCGTCGTGTAGCCGGCGTCGAGCATCTCGTCGAAACAGAGACGGCAGATCGCGCGAAACTGCGCGGGCGACACGGACTCCACCAGGCGATACATCGCCTCGCGCCAGGACCAGAAATCGCCCGCTCCGTCGGGGTACACCTCGCCCATCCCGCGCAGGCCGCGCTGAAACGCGTGGCTGTGGGCGCTGACGAATCCGGGCAGCAAGGCGCGCCCGGGCATCCGCCGCGTCGGCGGCTGCGGCAGCGCACCGACGCCGGCGATCTTTCCCAGCGCGTCAACCGCGACGCGCACGCCGGGGCGAAACGCGCCGTCCACCCACGTCAGCTCCGCTTCGAGAATGTCCAGCGCCACGCCTATGCCGCCTCCGTATCGAACGATCGCGTCAACCCATCCGCGTCCGCTGCCGCGCGCGTAGCGTCGGACCTCTGCGTCCGACGCCATGCGGTTCCGATCAAACGCTCAACGCGCGAGTCCGCAACTCGCCACTCGCTCTTCGCCACTCGCTATTCGCTACTCGCTACTCTTCCCGCACGTCTCCGCCACAAGCTGTTCCATCAATCGCCGCGCCTCCACGAATTCGCTCGCCGCGATCGACTCATTCGCCCGATGCGCATCCTCGATCCGCCCCGGCCCCAGCAGAATGCAATCCAACCCCATTCGCGACAGCGCGCCGGCGTCCGACGCATACGAAACGCCGAACGATTCCTGCTGGCCCAGCAGGCGGCAAGCCGCGACGTGAATCGGAGCATCGGCCGCACACTCCATCGGCGGGCTGTCGTTGAGCAGCTCGACGCCGACGTGCGCCGCCACGTCGGCGGGCAACGCGCGCAGCGCCTGCTCCACCGGCTCGGTCGCGTCGCGCTGCGCCTGGCCTGGCAGCAGTCTTACACCGACAGTGATCTCGCAGCGCTCCGGCACGATGTTCACGGCGCTGCCGCCGCGAATCAGGCCGAGGTTGAGCACCGGATACGGACAATCCGGGAAGCACGCGCTGCTCTCGACGCGAATGCCGCGCCACCGGTCGGCCAGCGCGCTCAGCGCGACGATCACCGGCCCCGCCCGCGCGATGGCGCTTTCGCCGAGGTGCGGATAGCCGCTGTGCGCCGGCCGGCCGCCGATCGTGACCCGCAGCTTCAGATGCCCCTTGTGCATTCGCACCAGGCGCAGGCCCGTCGGCTCCCCGACGATTACGGACCGCGGCAGCGGCAGCGAATGGTCCCAGCCGCGCGCGAAGCGCTGCGCCCCCAGCGTGCCGATTTCCTCGTCGCTCGTAAGCAGCAGCGCAAGCGGATGCGCCAGCGAATCGGCCCGCATCCCGGCCAGCAGATTGATCGCCAGCGCGTCGAAGCCCTTCATGTCGGCCGTGCCACGGCCGAAAAGTCGCCCGTCGCGTTCGATCAGCTCGAATGGTTTGCTGGTCCAATCCGGCTCATCGGCCGGCACGACGTCCACGTGCCCGGAAAGCAGCAGCCCGGCGCCTGTCGCGTGCGACTCTCCCGGCGGAACCTTGCACGCATAGAGGTTGGGTTTCCGCCCGTTGTCGCAATCCTGTCGCCAGAGGACGCAACCGGCGCGACGGAGGTAATCGCCGACGTGGTCGATCAGCGGAGCGCTCGGGGCCGAGCTTACGGATGCCTGCGAGACGAGCCACTCGAACAGCGCACGATCGGATAGCGGCGTCGGCTCGTAGGCACAAGGCGTCATCGCGCGAATCGTACCGCTGGCGCGTCGAAGCAGCCATAATGCGTGCGGGATTGTCGGAAAGTGTACATCCTTGCGGGGTTGTGATGCGCGTGGGTATCGTCTGCCGTCGAGAATGGAGAGAGATACGGAGTCTCTCCGCAACGGCGACGGTCGCCGCGAACGGCCGTTTTGCGCGTCCCGAATCGTCATCGGGGGCGCTCCCGCCGAGTTTGCGAGCGAGTCGGAACACGAGAGGAGAAAACATGCAACGAATTCGTATGGCGCTGGCCGGGATTCTGGCCGCCGCGGTTCTGTCGCTGCCCGTACTGGCCACGGAGCTGGGGGATGCGGCGCCGCCGCTGAAAGTCGCGGAATGGGTGAAGGGCCAGCCGGTGGACCTCAAGGCCGGCGAAGGCAAGAACGTGTTCGTGGTCGAGTTCTGGGCGACCTGGTGCGGGCCATGCATCCGCAGCATGCCGCACATGACGGCGATGCAGAAGAAGTTCAAGGACAAGGGCGTGGTCTTCATCAGCGTGACGAAGAAAGACCCGCGCAACGACCTCGACAAGGTCAAGGCGTTCGTCAAGGACAACGACGCGAACATGGGCTACACCGTCGCGTTCGACAAGGACACCGAGACGTACGACGCCTACATGAAGGCGTTCAAGAAGAACGGGATTCCCCAGTCGTTCGTGATCGACAAGAAGGGCAAGATCGTCTGGGAAGGCCACCCGATGTTCGGCCTCGAACAGGTGATCGAGGCCGTGGTGTCGGGCAACTCCGATTCCAAGGCGCTGATGGAGATCAGCAAGAAGGCCGAAGAGGACTTCGAGAAGGCCAACAAGGAACGCATGGAGCTCTTCCAGGGCTACATGGAGAACATCACCGCCAGCAAGGACGGCAAGGGCGCCGCCGAATTGGGCGACAAGCTGTTCAAGCTGATCGAAACCGACGCGATGATGCTCAACCAGCTCGCGTGGACGATCCTGACTGAAGAGAAGGTGCTCCATCGCGACATCCCGTTCGCGCTGAAGGTCGCCAAGGCCGCCGTGGACGCCAGCAAGGGCGAAGACGCGGCCATCCTCGACACCTACGCCCGCGCCCAGTTCGACAGCGGCAAGGTCGCCGACGCGCTCGAAACGCAGCGCAAGGCGGTCAAGCTGTGCAAGGATGAGGCGATGAAGAAGGATCTCGAAGAGGCCCTCGAAAAGTACGAGAAGGCCGCCAAGGAAAAGAAGTAGCCGCCCGCGCAGCCGTAGCGGCCCGCGCCCCGGGCGGCCGTCGCGTCGGACCTCCGCGTCCGACGCCGTGGCCGGGCGGAGTGTCGAATGGCGAATAACGAATTGCGGCGGGGCCTCGATTTCTCTGCAATTCGTTCTTCGGAATTCGCTATTCGCCATTCATTCCGTCGCGTCGGACCTCTGCGTCCGACGCCGT
>CAZHIE010000027.1:20809-33179 GCA_964532435.1 uncultured Planctomycetales bacterium | reverse complement strand
AAAAGGGCCTCGCCGGAGCGGCCGGCGAGGCCCCGCGGTTGCAAACTTTCCGCCCCTGGTCCTTTATCGCTTCGAGAACTGGAAGCGGCGGCGAGCCTTGCGCCGGCCATACTTCTTGCGCTCGACTTCGCGCGCGTCGCGGGTCAGGTGGCCGCCGTCACGCAGCGACGGCTCGTACTCCACCTTCACGTTCACCAGCGCGCGGGCCAGACCCATGCGGATCGCCCCGGCTTGCCCGGTCATGCCGCCGCCATGCACGCGGGCATACACGTCGTATTGCCCCGTCGCGCTCGTGGCGACCAGCGGCGCCAGGACGATCGCCTGGTCCTTTAGCTGTGTGAAATAGGCGTCGAACGGGCGATCGTTCACGACGACCTTGCCCGAGCCCGGACGCAGACGGATGCGGGCGACGGCGGTCTTTCGCCGGCCCGTGCCGATGTGGGCGCCGTGAACCGGCTCGCGCCGTCGCGTCGACGGGGCCGCCGCCGGGGGCGTTGCCGGAATGGTGGTGTCGAGCGTCGTCAAGCGCGGTTCTCCCGAATCGGCCGGCGATTCTCGCCGCCGGCGGTCCGTCGGTCAATCAGGTCGGCAGCGGCTCCGGCATCTGCGCCTGGTGCGGATGCGATGGGCCGTTGTAAAGCTTGAGCTTCAGCAGCATGCGCCTTGCCAGCGCGTTCTTCGGCATCATGCGGCGGACGGCTTCGTGCAGCACGCGCTCCGGGTGCCGGTCCAGCACCTGCGCCATCGTCTGCTCGCGCAGGCCGCCCGGATATCCGCTGTAGTGGTGGTACACCACCTGTTCCTTCTTTCGCGTGCCGTTCACTTTGATCTTGTGCGCATTGAGCACAACCACAAAGTCGCCCGTGTCCACGTGCGGCGTGTAGGTGGGCTTGTTCTTGCCCATCAGCACATTCGCAATTTTCACGGCCAGACGACCGAGAACCTGGTCCGTGGCGTCCACCACGTACCAGCGCTTCTCCACGTCGTTCGGACCGGCCAGATAACAGCGGTTCGCCGTCTTCATGCTCTCTCCCTGCCACGCGCGGCCTCACCGGCCGGCGGCAAACTTGGGAATCGGGCAGTATACAGACCGGTGCGCTGGCGTCAACGGACCGCCGAGCGATTCCCGGACCGAGCGGCCCCACAAGCTCGCTGCCGGCCGTGCGGGCGCACGGCCGCTTTGGTTTCCGTGTGTCTGCGGGATATGATGAGTATCGCGCCGCCCGGCCGTTGTTGGGTTATCGGGCGGCGCGGGCCGTACGCCGAGGAGGTGCGAAAGGGATGGGGTTCTCAGTCTCTCGATCGTTCATGCTGGCGCTCGTAATCGGGGGACTCTGGGGCGGAACGCCTTCCGCGCACGCCGACGGCCGCTCCGGCGACGCGGATTTCGGCGGCCCGGATCGATTCGGCGGCTATGCGACGACGCACATTCTTCTGCGACTCGCGCCCGGCATGACCGTCGCGCAAGGCCCGGCCGGCGCGATCATCGACGGCGGCCCGATCGACGCGGAATTGGCGCAGGTGGGCGCAGGCGCGGTCGAACCCTTCTACCCGTTCGCGTTCGCCGACGCTCAACTCGCCGATCAACTCGGGCTCAGCCGCACGTACCGAGTGTTCACGCCCGCGGGAACCGACACGCCCGCGCTAGCGGCCCGGCTCACCCCGCTCGCCGGCGTCGATTTGGCCGAGGTCGACGGCATCGGCGGCATCGCGTCGCTCATGCCCAACGACCAGAGCTTCGACCAGCAGTGGAACATGCACAACACCGGGCAGACCGGCGGCGTTCCCGACGCCGACATCGACGCGCCGGAAGCCTGGGGCATTTCCACGGGCAGCCCGTCCGTCACGATGGCGATCATCGACACGGGCATTCAGGCGACGCATCCCGATCTGCTCGGCCGCGTCGAATCCGGCTGGAACTTTTTTGACAACAACGACAACACGGACGATCCGCACGGCCACGGCACGCACGTGACCGGCATCGCCGCCGCCAACGGCAACAACGCGATCGGCGTCGCCGGAGTGAACTGGGGCGTCCACATTCTCGCGATGCGCTGCACGAGCGCCGGCGGCAGCGGCACGGAGAGCCAGCTCGCGAGCTGCCTGAACTGGGCCACCGATCACGGCGTACAGCTCGCGTCGATGAGCCTTCAGTATTACACCGGCTCGCAGACGCTGCTCGACGCCGTGAACTACGCCCACGCGCACGGCGTGCTCATGATCGCCGCGACGGGCAACGGCCGCGGTCGCCTCGTCGCGTTTCCGGCCCGCTGGCCGAACGTGATGGCGGTCGGCGCGACCACTGCGTCGGACACGCTCTACTCGTCGTCCAATTTCGGTCCGGAGATCGACGTGACCGCCCCGGGCGCCAACGTGTATTCGCTCTGGCGCAACAGCGGCTATCAGCCGTTCACCGGCACGTCGATGGCGACGCCGCACGTGAGCGGGCTGGCGTCGCTGCTGCGCGGGTTCAATCCGGCGCTGAGCAACGACGAGGTCGTCAACCTGATTCGCGACACGTCCGACGACCTCGGGCCGGCGGGCTGGGACGAATCGTTTGGCAGCGGCCGGATCAATGCGTTTCGCGCCCTGCGCGGCGCGGCGCCGAACCCGATCGGCGACATGAATTGCGACGGGACGGTGGACAACGGCGACATCGACGCGTTCGTGCTGGGCCTGACCAACCCGCTGGAGTACGTGCTCGCGTACGCGGATTGCGGGCTGTTTTACGGCGACGTGAACGGCGACGGCGTGTTCGACAACGGGGACATCGACGGCTTCGTCATGTGCCTGATGACGGGGAGCTGCGAGTAGGAACGCTCCGTTCCGGCAGATGATCGTTTTGGGCGCACTCATATCGAGTGCAGCACCGGCACGCGAGTCGATGGGCAGCCGAGCGTGACCAAGAGACTGCGAATCTTCGCCGACGACTTGCGCCAAGTGCGCAGCATCGGCAAAGGCATTCTGCTCGGTATAATTCAGGATGATGGATTCGTCCGATTGGTGGTTGCGGACTCGATCAACCGTCCCGGACACGTGGAGTGGATCAATCGGGACGGCATCGGAGGCGTCCATCGCGGGTTCAGCTTGTTGGTCAAGGATCGCGTAGTGACGCGGCTATTTCCCCTGTCACGGCTCAATCCGACCATCGATGCCCGCTTGGAGGATGAGTTGATTCGGCAATTGGAAGACCTGTTCCCGCTCGCGGCGGAATACGAGGTTCTTGGCTCTTGATGGCGAGCCCCGCATGACGGTGACACAGGCAGTATCTCTGCTACGCCAGGGCGCGCCACTTGACGAGCTGCTCGAAGCGGTTGGCGTTCTCGCCGCTTCCCCGGCGGCGACGGTCGATGAGTTGAAGCTCGGGCTTCAATATCCCGGCGTCGTGGCGGAACAGGCCGCGTTTGCGCTATATCGAAGGGTCGGTCTGGCGATTCCGCAGGATCGGTCGCGGCTCGTCGGCGCGCTTCGGGATGCGCTCGGACTGCCCGGCGGCGAGCCCGCAAGCGAGGAGTTTCCTCGACTGCCGCTCGATCCGAAAGACACGGAGATCGACCGGGATCATCAGAGCGAGGCGACCCCCTCGGGCGGCCCATTTTCCGCGGAGCGATCGGCTGGAGGCTAATCGCCATCCGCAACGGCGCGCGGCCCATTTTGCTAACTTGGTGCCCGCTGTTTCCCAAAGAAACAACCGGGCGGATGCGTTTTCGCGCATCCGCCCGGTGGAGTTCATCATCCGTCCGCGCGGCCGCGTGTCGCGACCGGCGGCCAGACCGCGCTGTGCAGCGGGTCTTAGAAGTTCACGTTCAGGTCGAAGTTGCTGGCCAGCAGCTTCGCCTTGGTGATCGTGATGTACGGATTGTCGCAAATCTTGGTGACGGTCAGCGGCTCGCAGCCGACGATGTTCAGCATCGGCGAGCGACCCGGCGTCACGCCATCCTCCGGAACGCGGAGGAGGTGACCGCTCCAGTTGCAGACGTACGCGCCGGGGGCGTTGATGCCCTCGAACGGAATCGTCGTGCCGACGGTCGTGCTGCTGTACTGCGTGCCCTGCGTCCAGTTCTGCGTCGTTGTGCTCATCGAGCCTCTCCTGAGGTTGGGGGGGTGAGTGGGGTCCGCAACTCGCGGACGATTGGTTCCATGTCCGTTGTCTTGCGCCGCCGGCCCCGATGCTTCGGCGGCATCGGCCGAAGCCGAGCGGCGCCGAGCGGCGACGCCAGACCTATCGGCCTTCCCCCAAAAAACGCTTGAGGCCCGCGCGAGTTTTTTTCACAAGCCGGCGCAGGCCGCGCATGCGCCGCGCCGTCCTTGCGCGGCGCGGGCTCCCTGCGCCGCGCGCCGCCGTTCGCCCGATAGTTCCACGCATCGGCGAACGGACGGCGCGTGGCGCCCGCGCGAGACGAAATGACCGCCAACGTTGCAACGGAATCCCGCGCCGCCGCCCACAGCGCCGCTCCTGCGCTGGCGCGCCTGCGCGAGCAATACCTGGCCAACCTCGCGGCGCTGTACCTCTCCGACTCCGCCCTGGCGGCGCGCGTCGACGCCGTGCCATTCGCGCAGCTTCCGCGCTTCGAACCGACCCGCGACGCACGCTGGACCGCACGCGCGACGACCGACGACGGAGCGGCGATCCTGCTGCACAGCCGACATCGCCCGGCCGCCGAAGCCGACGCCTTCGTCGCCGCCCAACTCGCTCGGCCGCCCGACGCGCCCGCGGCCGTTGCGTCGTGCGCGGGTTCACCCGCCGCCGGCGCCGACAGCGGCGAGACGTTCTGCTTCTTCGTGTGCGGATTGGGACTGGGCTACGTCGTCGAGGCGCTGGATCGCCATGTTCACCGCCCGACGATGATCGTCGCGGAGCGCGACGCCGCGCTGATCAAGGCCGCGCTCTGCGTGTGCGACCTGGCGGCCGCGCTGCGCGAGCGGCGTCTGATCTTCATCAGCGCCGCGGACAAGGCCGCGTTTCACGCCCGCATGAGGCCGCTGTCGGCGCTGCTCATGCTCGGCTTCCGCGTGCTGGCGTCGCCGGACGTGCAGCGGCGCGACGTTGCGTTTCATGCCGAGGCTCGGGCGTTGCTGCGCGATTTCGTCTCCTTCTCGCGCATTCAGACGCTCTCGCTGCTCAAGAACGCGCGCGTCACCACCAAAAACATCCTGATGAATCTCCCGCACTACGTCGCGTCGCCCGGCGTGGAGGCGCTCGCCGGCCGCGCCGCCGGCCGGCCGGCCATTCTCGTAGCCGCGGGTCCGTCGCTGGCGCGCAACGTGGGACAGCTTGCGGCTCTGCGCGAGCGCGCCGTCATCATCGCCGTGCAAACCGCGTATAAGCCGCTATTGGCGCATGGCGTCGTGCCGCACTTCGTCACCACGCTCGATTACCACGAGATCTCCGCCCAGTTCTTCCACGGAATCCGCGAGGCCGCCGGCTGCGCGCTCGTCGCCGAGCCCAAGGCCACCTGGCACGTGCTCGACGCATTCCCCGGCCGGCGCCACGTGCTCGCCTCGTCGCTCGTCGATCAGCTCCTGCACGACGCGGCGCCGCGCCGCGCCGCGCTGCGGGCGGGAAGCACCGTCGCGCACTTGTCCTTCTATCTGGCCGAGCATCTCGGCTGTGATCCGATCATACTTGTCGGCCAGGATCTTTCATTCTGCGACGGCCTCTACTATCCGCCCGGCGTGCAGATCGAAAACGTGTGGCGACCGGAGCTGGGCCGGTTCCAGACGGTCGAGATGAAACAATGGGAGCGCATCGCCCGGGCGCGCTCGATCCTGCGCGTCGTTCCGGACATCCACGGGCGCGACGTCTACACGGACGACCAGCTCTTCACCTACGCCGAGCAGTTTCAAGCCGACTTTGCCGCTTCGCCGGCGCGCGTCATTCAGGCGAGCGAAGGCGGAATGCGCCTGGTCGGGACGACCGCCATGCCGCTGGCCGACGCGGCCGCGCGATTCCTTTCCGCGCGGTTGCCGGCCGGCCTGCTCGACGCGCAGGCGGGCGCGCCGGACACAGCCGCGCTGCGGGCCGCAGCCACGGCGCTGCGACGGCGAATGAGCGAGCTGGGCGAGCTGCGCGCCATCGCCGACGAGATGCGCGGGCTGCTCGGCCGGCTCGCCGCCGCGCTCGACGCGCCGACCGAGTTCAATCGCCTGGTCGCGCGCGTCGACGTGTTGCGCACGCGAATCTCCGCGCACGATCGGCTGTACGGCGTCGTGCTGAGCGTGTCGCAGCTCGCCGAGCTTCGTCGCGTGCAGGCCGATCGCGCGTTGGCCGAGCGCGACGACCTCTCGCGCGAGGCGGCGGCGCGCCGCCTACGGCGCGATCGCGAGTTTGTTCAGTCTTTCCTGGAAGGCTGCGATTGCCTGGCCGACCTGCTGCCGGAAGCGCTGCGGCGCGTCGAGGAGGCCGCCGCGTGAAGATCGTCCTGGCCGTGTTCGCAAATTTCGAGTCGGGATTTCTCGGCCACACGGCGCGACTGGGCGAGCCGCTCGCGGGCGTCGCGGTGTTCGATCGCACGCTGCGCCGCGCGGCGCAGATTCGCGACGTCGACGCGCGCTGCCTGTTTGTCCGCCCGCGCGACCGCGCTGCGGCGGAGGATGCCCTCCGCCGCACGGCTCTCGCCGATCGCTTCGACGTGCTGGACGAAGACGCCGGACAGCGCCCCCGCGCGGGGCTGATTCGCGCGGCGCGAAAGTGGGGCCTCGGCTCGTGGCGCGGCACGCCGCTGGGCACGACGTGGTTCGACGAATTCGTCGAGCCGCGCTGCGCGGCGCAGGTGCTCAATCGTTACGAGGCCGGCGCGGTGCTTTGCCTCGATGGAAACATGCCGGTGCTCGATCCGGCCATCGCCAGCGCGATGCTCGCGCGGCAGCGCGAACTCGAAGTCGAAGCGAAGTTCGTCTTTACGCAGGCGCCCCCCGGCCTGGCCGGCGTCGTGCTCACGCGCGACATCGTCGCCGAGTTGGTGCGCGTCGATATCCCGCTCGGCCTCTACCTCGCCTACCGCCCCGAAATGGCGCAGAACGACCTCATCACGCGCGAGCCGTGCCTGTCGCTTCCGCCGCTTATCGCGCAGACGCAGGCGCGCTTCGTCGCCGACACGCGCCGCTCGTTCGATCTGCTCGACGCGGCCCTCCGCGAACTCGGCGATGACGCCGACGCGCCGCAACTCTGCGAGTGGATCGCCCGCCCCGGACACGACGCCGCCGGACCGCTCCCCCTCGAAGTCGAGATCGAGCTGACCACCGACGATGAGCGCACGGAGACGACCGTGCGGCCGCGCGGCCGACTCGTGCCGCCACGGCGCTGGTCCGAAATGCCGCGAATCGAAGCGCTCGCGCGCGAACTCGCCGCGTACGACGACCGCCTCGTCGTCCTCGGCGGGCACGGCGATCCGCTGCTACATGCCGAGTTCCCCGCGGCGTGTGCGGCGCTGCGCTCGGCCGGAATTCTCGGCATCGCCGTCGTCACGCCGCTCCTGCGACTCGACCCGCCCGCGCTCGAAGCGCTCTTCGAACAGCGCGTCGACATCGTCGAAATCCAGATCGATGCCGCTTCGGCGGAGACGTATCGCCGCGTTAACGGCATCGACGGCTACGAGCGCGTGCTCGCCAACGTCGCCCGGCTCGAAACCGAGCGCCGCGCGCGCGTCTCGCCCGCTCCGCTCCTCGTGCCGAGCATCACGCGCTCGGCCGCCACGATCGCCGACATCGAGACGTTTTACGACGAGTGGATCCGCCGCGCGGGCACGGCCGTGATTCGCGGCTACAGCCGCTGGGGCGGACTGCTGCCCGCGGACGGCCTGCTGCCGACCCAGCCGCCACGGCGCGTCCCATGCCGCCGCCTGTCGTCCCGCCTGGCAATCCTCGCCGACGGCAACTTCTCGGCCTGTGGCGAGGACGTTCTCGGCAGCCTCTGCGTGGGGGCGGTTTCCGAAACCGATCTCGGACGGGCATTTGCCGGTCCGATTCTAAACCGGTTACGGAGCGACCATGCTGCCGGCCAGATCCCCGTCGGATCCATCTGCGAAACATGCGCGGAGTGGCATCGGCCGTAACCGCGCATGCCTGTTGGCGTGATTGCGAACGGTGGCCGAACCTGCATGCTGCGCGCGGCGCGGCTCACATCGTGCGTCCGTTCCCGCTCGCGGTTGGGGACAGCCATGCGCTCGGCGGAAATCCGTCGCGCGCACCGCATGCGTCCCGCATCGACGATTCGCCGCCAGATATTCTGTTGAAAAGCCGCCGAGTGTGCGATACCATGAATGACGTTGGCGAAAGCTGAGCGCCAACGCGGTTCGTGTTTTATTCTCGAATCGTGCCCGATGACCTCATCTCGTTCATACGCCTGATCCTACTCGGCTGACAAAACAGAACTGCGTTTCTGGGCGTCTGGAAGGGCGCGCGACCAGGACGGGCGGCTTTGCGCCCGTGCGGCAAGCGCGCGCTCGAACGAGGTGAGCTGTGTCCGACACCGTCAAATGCGCGTGCGACCACTGCGGAGCGAAGTACCGACTCCCGATGGAGGCACAGGGCCGCGCGGCTCGCTGCAAGCGCTGCGGCGAGAAATTCCTGGTGCCAAAAAGCGACAACCTGGAGGACAGCATCCTCACATGGTTGAGCGCCGGCGACGAGCACGAAGAAGACGTGCTCTCCCAGCCGCGCGTCATCAGCATGCCGGACAAGCCGGTATCCGCGGATGACTCTTCCGCCGGAGGGCGCGTCTCCGGCAGCCGGGTCATCCGCCAGAAAACCGCGACCGAACGGCCGAAGGCGTGATCTCGGTGAGCGGTCGCAATTATCGCAACCGCTCCCGAACTTCGGTTGCGTAAGCGAAATGGTCAGGGCTCCCATCATTTCGCGGGCAGGCCGGGGCGCGGCGCATCGCCCGCGCCGCGCGTCGCTGCATATCTGCCCGCACCGCAGAGGTTTCGCGGCGTAGTACCCGATGTTAAGATGGTACGGATCGCTGCGTTGTCGCGGGCGGCTCGCTGGGAGTGACCTGATGCGCGCCTTTGTTATTCTTGGCGGGCTGGTACTCGTCGCGGGACTCGGCGCATTTCGCGCCGCGGCCCAATCCACCGGCACGCAATCGGATCTCAGCTACAACCGCCCATCCGACTTCGGCCCCTCGCGTTACATCGGCGGCCGCTTCACGCAGGATGCCGCGTCGCAGATTGGCATCGCGCGGCGCGACGTGGGCCAATTCGCCGGGTTTCAGGTCGGCCGCCACTTCGGCGGGCAGGCATTCGACACCGAGGCCACGAGCGCGTCCCCCATTTCCGCTCCGCGCGTCGGAATCCTCACGACGCCCAATCGCGGACGCCAGCCGGGCTTTCAGATGCAGATGAACAGCGCGATGGCCGCGTACAGCGGGATCGACCTGCTGGCCGGCGCGCTGCGCCAGCATCAGCGTCGTTTTCTCCCGCCGATGAGTCTGGATACGCCGCTCTACGGATCATACCGACCGGAACTCCCGCCCATCGACGGACACCTGTACACGCCTGCGCCGGAGCCGGCCTCGCGGTTTCATGAGCTGACCGGCCTGGTTCCCAGCGTCGAGCCGCGCCGCGGCCCGAAGTTGGTGAGCATGGCCGACGCGCTGGAAGCCCGCGCCCGGCAGCGCAATGCCGACGCGCAGGAAGCCGCGGTGGCGGCGTTCCGCGCGGCGACGATGATGTCGGTGACCGACCCGCGTTGCGGCGATTGTCACGAGATGGTCGCGCGCGCGGCGTCGAGCCTGGACGGCGTGCAGGAGGTCGATCGAGGCGCGGCGCTGCCCGCGCTTCTGGCGGCGCACATCGCGCTCGAGCAGGGGCGCGTCGTCAGCGCGACGCGTGCGATCCTCGACGCCGCCCGCCGCGATCCGACCCTCTTCGTCGCCGAGCTTACGAACAAGCGCCCGCTGGCCTCCTACTTCGGCGACTTCGACGCCGCGTCGGGCCGGTCGGCCGTTCTTCAGGCGCAGATGCTGCGCTACCTTCAGGCGGGCGAGGTCAGTCCGCAGTCGGCCAGCGCGCAGGTTCTGGAAGCCTATTGCGCGTTCCGGCTCGGCGAATTCGCCCGCGTAAACGGCGCGCTCGACCGCGCGCAGAAAGCTGCGGACCAGTCGTCGGTCGGCATTCTGCACGTCTTCACCAGCGCGCTGCGCGCGGCGATGCGCGGCGACGCGGCGCCGTAGCGCCGCCGGCGAGAGGGGATTCGGAGAGAAGCGCCCGGCCGAGGGGCGCGCGTCGGCGAGCCGGGCGTTGCTGGAGACAGGCCGCCGTGCCGCCGATAAGCAACTCGGACCCATGAGGCAGAACAGCACGCGTCGATGACCGCGCAAGCCCCGTCGAATCCGAATGGCGACCGCGTCGGCTCGGCCCTCCAGGCCCGGCGGATGATGGGCGTCGCGGCGCACACGCTGCTCTTCGCCGCGTCGTGGTTCGTCGCGCTCGGCCTGGCCTACAACTTCAAGCACTGGGACGAGTGGGTCGGCGAATTCTTCCTGCTGCTCGTCGGCCCCGTCGTCGTCATCAAGCTCACGTTCTTCATGCTCACCGGCATGCTCCGCGCGTCGTGGCAGTATGTCAGCCTGCGCGACGTGTTCGGCGCGGCGCGGGCCGCCTGGCTGAGCTTCATCGTCATCTTCCTGATCTACTACGCGCTTCAGAACGGCGACCTCTTCGGCCTCGACATGCGCCCGTTCGACGATCGCTTTCCCGATTCCGTCTTCCTGATCGACTTCGGCGCCACCATCGCGCTGGTCGTCGGCGCGCGAATGGCCGTCCGGCTCTACGCCGAAGAGGCCCGCCCGACGCCCGAGGGCGGCGCGCGAAACCTGCTCATCGTCGGCGCGGGCAACGCGGCCGAAAACGTCGTCCGCGAATTGCAGCGCATGCCCACGGCGCAATACCACGTCGTCGGTTTCGTCGACGACGACGCCGGCAAGCGCGGCACGCTGATCCACGGCCGCGAGGTCTTCGGCGCGGTCGAGCGCATCAAGTCGGTCTGCGACGAGAACAAGGTCGAGGAGATCCTCATCGCGATGCCGTCGGCCAGCCGCGCCGACCTGCGCCGCGTCGTCGAGCTTTGCCAGGGCACGAACCTGCGCTTCAAGACGCTGCCGTCGCTGTCCGACCTGATCACCGGCCGCGCCACCGTTTCGCAGATTCGCGATGTCGACATCAACGACCTGCTCGGCCGGGCGCCCGTCCAGCTCGACGACGCCGAAATCGCCAAGTTCATCCGCGGTCGCGCCGTGATGGTCACCGGCGCGGGCGGTTCGATCGGCTCGGAGATGTGCCGTCAGATCGCGCGCTTCGCGCCGCGCCGCCTGGTGCTCGTCGAGCAATCCGAGCATCCGCTCTTCGAGATCGACCGCGAGCTGCGCCGCACGCTGCCCGGCCTCGATCTGGCGCCGTATATCTGCGACATCGCCGACCGCGGGCGCGTCGAGCGGATTTTCGCGGCCGAGCGGCCGACGGCGGTCTTTCACGCCGCGGCGCACAAGCACGTGCCGATGATGGAGCTGAATCCGGGCGAGGCGCTGAAGAACAACGTTCACGGCACCCGCACCATCGCCGACGCCGCCGTGCGGGCCGGCTGTGAAAAATTCGTCATGATCTCGACGGACAAGGCGGTCAACCCGACCAGCATCATGGGCTGCTCGAAGCGCGTCGCCGAGATGTATATTCAGGCGCTCAGCGCGCGGAGCGGGACGCAATTCGTCACCGTCCGCTTCGGAAACGTGCTCGGCAGCAGCGGCAGCGTGATCCCGATTTTCAAGGAGCAGATCGCCCGCGGCGGCCCGGTCACCGTCACGCACCCGGACATGGTCCGCTACTTCATGACGATCCCGGAGGCCGCCCAGCTCGTTTTGCAGTCGGCGTCGATGGGGCGCGGCGGCGAGATCTTCGTGCTCGACATGGGCGATCCGGTCAAGATCGTCGACCTGGCGCGCGAGATGATCACGCTCTCCGGTTTCCGCCCCGACGACGAAATCGCGATCGTCTTCAGCGGCGTGCGGCCGGGCGAAAAGCTGTACGAAGAGCTGGCGATCGAAGGGGAAGACGTCTCGCGCACGGCGCATCCGAAGATCGGCATCTGGCAGAACATCGCGCAGGACTATGAGGAAATTTCGCAGCGGATCGACGCGCTGCTGAGCGACGCCGACGGGCTGTCGCGCGAGGCGGTGCGGGCGCGGCTCAAGCAGATGGTGCCCGAGTTCTACCTCGAGCCGCCCGCGACGCGCGCAGAAGGCTTCGCCGGCCGATCGCCCGCGGCCAAGGAGGTGGCGCTGACTGACGGCGCCGACGCCGAAAGCGCCCATCCCGCCGCGGTCCTCTGATTCCCCGCTGCTGATTTCGGATCGTGCCGCCCCCAATCCCCA
>CAZHIE010000027.1:0-20709 GCA_964532435.1 uncultured Planctomycetales bacterium | reverse complement strand
GCACAGATTCGCGGCATGTCCGGCGCGATCCGCCAGCGCTGTCGGTCGAAGTGCCGCTGAACCGCGTCGAACAGCGGCGCGCCCGCCGCCGCCAGCCCGCCCGCCAGGACGACCACCTCGGGATTGAGCATGTGCTGAACATTCACGATCGCAGCCGCCAGCAGCGAGCACGCTTCGTCCCAGATGCGCGCCGCCAGCGCGTCGCCGCGCTGCGCGGCTTCGCACACGTGCTCGGAAGTCAGCTCGCCGTCCGATTCCAGTCGCGCCGCCAGAGCGCTCCGTTCGCCACCGCGAATCGCCTCCGCCGCGCGCTGCCCGATCGCCGCCGCCGAGGCGTAGCGCTCCAGGCAACCGCGCTGCCCGCAAGGACACGCCCGTCCGTCCGGAATCGCGAGCGTGTGGCCGATCTCGCCGGCGTTGTCGAAGTGGCCGCGCCACAGCGCGCCGTCGAGCACAATGCCGCCGCCGATTCCCGTGCCGAGCGTGATCATGACCAGGCTGCGCGCGTCGCGTCCCGCCCCGGCCGCGAACTCGCCATACGCGGCCGCGTTCGCGTCGTTCTCCAGCGAAACGGGCAGGCCGGCCGCCTGCGCAAGCTGCCCGCGCAGCGGCACGTTCTCCCACCCCGGCAGGTTCGGCGCGCTGTAAATCACTCCCTCCGCGTGCGACATCGGCCCCGGCGCGCCGACCCCGACCGCGCGAATGCGCCCGCCGTCCTCGCCGGCGGCCGCGCGCAGATCGCCGATCAGCCGCACCAGCCGCGAGAACACGTGCGCGTAGCCGCGCTCGCCCTCGGTGTCGATCGAGCGGCGCAGCAGCAGGGTTCCGTCGCGGCGGCAGATTCCGGCTTTGACGTATGTGCCGCCGATGTCGATCCCGATTGTCAGTGCGTCATCCATCGCATCTCCGCCGCTATTCGCCGCCTTTCTTCGCGTCTCCGGCCGCGCGCGGCGGCAGCTTCCCGGCGTCGGCCGCGCTCAGGCGCTTCGTCTGGATGCCGGACCTGGCCAGGTGGTGCAGCACGCCCGTCTCGCCCGACAGGTGCGCCGCGCCCACGGCGAAGTAAAAGCACTTGCCCGGCTGGGCTTTCATGCGCTCGGCCATGCGCCGCGCCATGCGCTCGTCGCGTTCGGTGATCAACAGCGCGATCAGCTTCCGGTCGAGCGGATCCTTGGGGTCGAGGTATTCGTTCATCAGCGCCGCGAGCTTCTTCTCGTCCCCGTCGAGGTAGGTCATCAGCAGCTTGTCGACCAGCTTCACGCCCTCCTTGTCCGCCTTCTCCAGCTGCGTCAGCGACTTGTCGAGCAGTTGCACGCTCTCGCGGTCGGTCAGCGTCTCGAAAATCCTGAGCTGCTCGTCGGGCGTCTCCAATCCGCCCACTTCCTTGCCGGCCGCCTGTGCCTTCTGATACAGCGCCATGTCGAGCGGCAATGCGGCCATGCCGGGCTTCATGTAATCCATGAGCACAAGCTGCGTCGCGACGGCCCAGGGCCGCACGCGATCCAGCATCGTCATCGCCACGCCGTGCGCCTTCGCATAAGCGGCGACGCGCGCATACAGCTCCCTGGGAACGACGTCGGCGAGTGTCTTGTTTTCCGGCAGCAAGGCGCGCGCCGACGCTTCCACCAGCGTGGCCATGTCAAACGGAATTTCGGTCTGCAGCGCGTCGCAGCGCTCGATCGCCTGCTCCACCACGGGCGGCAGCGTGAGCACGCGCGCGTCCGGCAGGTGGATCGTTCCGTAAATGAAACACGGCGTCTTTCCCTCGACGAGCCACAGGAACGGCCGCTCCGTCGGCTTCACGTTCGGCACTTGCGCTAGCGCGGGAATTCCCAGCAGCGACAGCAGCGGGACAAGCAGGCGGACGGCCCGCGCGCGGACAAGCGAAGTCAACATCTGCCGATCTCCGGTGGGTGGGGCACGCGCGCAGCCGACTGCCCGTCTGCGCCGGCGCGGCGAATGGAACTGTACCGCGGAATTCGGGCGCGTACGAAACGGGGAGAGCCTATCCCGCGCCGGGCGGGCCGAACAACTCGGCGATCGTGCGGGCCGGATCGCCGCTCCGCATCAGCACTTCGCCGACCAGGACCGCGCGCGCGCCGGCCGCGTGCAT
Organism: uncultured Planctomycetales bacterium; assembly: GCA_964532435.1. Taxonomy (GTDB): domain Bacteria; phylum Planctomycetota; class Phycisphaerae; order UBA1845; family Fen-1342; genus CAZHIE01. Next base: position 18,596 of record CAZHIE010000027.1, on the reverse strand, counting down.
CCGCTCCACGTCGCGACGCGTGCGAATCCCGCTCTCGGCCACCAGCGGTATCCCCGGCGGCGCGTGAGAAGCCAGCTCTTCGGAAACGGCCAGGTCGACCACCTGCCGCGCCAGGTCGCGATTGTTGATGCCCAGCAGCAATCCGTCGCGGGCGGTCGCCGGAATTGCCTGGAGCACGTCAAACATCGCGCCGCGCGAATGAACCTCGACCAGCACGGCCAACCCGATCGAGCGCGCCAGCGCCGCCAGATCGGCCAACGGCGCCGCCGGAAGCGCTTCGGCGATGAGAAGGATCGCGTCCGCCCCCAGCGAGCGGCTCTCCCACACCTGGTATTCGTCGATCACGAAGTCCTTGCGCAGCAGCGGCAGGCCCACCGCCTCCTTGATCGGTTCCAGAAACGCCGGATCTCCGCCGAAAAAACGCCGGTCGGTGAGCACGCTCAGCGCCGCCGCGCCGGCCGCCTCGTACGTCCGGGCGATGCGCACTGGGTCGAAATCGGCGCAGATCAGTCCGGCCGACGGGCTGGACTTCTTCACTTCGGCGATCAGGTTCGGCCCGCCGCGGCGCGGCGCCGCGACGGCGCCGTAGAAGTTCCGCACCGGGTGCGCGAAGCCCGGGGTGGCGCGCAGCTCGTCGATGCTCCGCGCGGCGCGGGCCGACTCGACTTCGCCGCGCTTGTGCGCCAGAATCTGTTCGAGGACGTCGCTCACGCGAACGCTCACCGCGAAAAGCAGGACCAATGCCAGAAAACCCGGCTTGGATCGTACAGGCAATCGACGCGGTCGTCTTTGGCGCCGGAGCGCTCGCGGCGCTGGGTGTCGCCGTCGTCTGGCTTGGCCGCGAGCGCCGCTGGCGAAATCCGCTTTCCGGCGTCGCGCCGCCGCTGCGCGGCCCGTTGCCGATCGACGTGTTCATCGCGCTGGCGGCGTATGTCGGCGTTACGTTCCTCGCGGCGCAGGCGCTCCCCGGCGGCGCCGCCGCGCCGTCGGCCGCGCCGCCCGGCTCGCACGCCTGGCACCTGCTCATGCTCCCCGACGCGATCGGAAAGATCGCGGGCGCGGCCGTGTGCGCCGCGTTGCTCGCGCAGCGGCCGATCTTCGCGCGGTCGCGGCTTCGTCCGCTGCGTGCGGCGGGCATCGGGCTGCTGACGGCGCTGGTTGCGATGCCGATCGTGTATGGTCAGGCGATCGTTGTCGAGCGCGCCTGGAAGTGGATCGACCCGTCGGCACAGCCGCCGCTGCACGCGACGCTCATCGCGCTGCGCGACAGCGAGTGGGGCGCATGGGGGACCGTTCAATTGTGCGTGGCGGCGGGCGTGCTCGCCCCGCTTGCGGAGGAGCTGTTCTTTCGCGGGCTGCTGCTCGGGGCGCTGTGGAGCACGACCGGGCGGGCGTGGCTTTCGATCCTGCTTTCGGCCGCGATTTTCGGCGCGGTTCATTTCGCCGTGCCGCAGTCGGTCCTGCCGCTGATGACGATGGGCGTCGTGTTCGGCTTTGTGCGGCTGCGCACGCGCTCGCTGGCGGCGTGCGTGATCGCGCATGCGGCATTCAACGGCTACACGCTTGCCAAGGCGCTGCTGTTTCCGGAGGTGCTGGACCCCGGCGGCGCGTGAGAGCGCGCTTCAACCGGCTCGATCCGCCGCCGCGCGCAGCGCCGCGACCGCTTCGACGTCGGTCGCCCCGTACGACCCATCGTCGTCCGTGCTCGCGCCAAAACCAAACACCGCGCGCCGTCCCCCTTCTGAACGCACGATTCGCCGGCACCCGGCGTGAACTTGCCCGCAACCCGTCCGCCGCAACACTTCGGCCACGTTCGCCGCGCGAATCCCGCCGCCCGGCATGATCTCGATCCGCCCGCGGGCTTGCGCAGCCAGCGCCGCGAGCGCCGCCGCGCCGTCCCGCGCGCTCGTCGCGCCGCCCGAGCTTAACACGCGCGCAAAACCCAGCTCCACCAGGCAATCGAGCGAAGCCGGCGGGTCCGGCGTGACGTCAAACGCCCGGTGAAACACCGTTTGCAGACCGGCGGCGCAATCCACCAACGCCCGGCAGCGCAGCGCGTCGATCTCTCCTCGCGCGGTCAGCACCCCCAGCGCCACGCCCGCCGCGCCGGCCGCGCGGGCGGCCTCCACGTCGCTCCGCATGGCGTCGAACTCGCCGGCCGAATAGCAAAAATCGCCCGCCCGCGGCCGGATCAGCACGATCAGCGGCGCCGCCGCCGCGCGCGCGGCGGCCTCGATCGCGCCGCGCGAAGGCGTCAGCCCGCCGCACGACAGCGCCGCGCAAAGCTCGAGCCGGTCGGCCCCCGCCGCGACAGCCGCGCGCGCGTCGTCCGCCGTTTCGACCGCGATTTCGAGCAATACGCGCGGCCGCATCGACCGGCTCACGCGTCGCAGATCTGCAGCGCTTCGCGCAGCGACGTCATCGGGTCGCGCCGCGGGATGAACTCCTGCGCCAGGTAGCCGGTGTAGCCCTTCTCCACAATCGCCTTGCAGATCGCCGCGTAGTTGAGTTCCTGAGACGCGTCGATCTCGGCGCGGCCGGGCACGCCGCCGGTGTGGAAGTGGCCGATGTGCTCGAAGTGGTCGACGATCGTGCGGATCACGTCGCCTTCCATGATCTGCATGTGATAGATGTCATAGAGAAGCTTGAAACGGGGCGAGCCGACGCCCTTCACCACCTCGACGCCCCACGCGGTGCGGTCGCACTGATAGTCCTTGTGATCGACCTTGCTGTTGAGCAGCTCCATGACGATCGTCACGCCCAGCCGCTCGGCCAGCGGCGCGATGCGCTTCAGGCCCGCCACGCAGTTCCGGATGCCGTCGGCGTCGCTCATACCGCGCCGGTTGCCGGAAAAGACGATCATGTTCGGCAGGCCCGCCTGCTTCGCCAGCGGCAGCAGCCGCTCGGCTTCCTGCACGATCTTGTCATGATTGGCCGGCGCATTCAGACCGTCGCTGATCGTGGTCGGACCGTTCGCCACCGCGCAGGTCAGGCCGAATTTCGCCGGAATCGACCACTCATTCTCGCCCAGCAGCTCCACCGAACGCGCCCCCATCGCCGCCGCATTGCGGCAAAGCTCCTCGACGGGCATGTTCCCATAGCACCACCGGCAGACCGATTGCTTCAGCCGCCCGCGCAGACCGGTCGGCGCGGCCGCCGCCTGCGGCGGAGCATCGTCCGCAGAACGAGCCAGCGCCGCGGCGCCGGCGGAAAGCGCCCCGGCCGACGCGGCCAGCAGCGACAAGGCGGCTCGACGATCGACGCGTGCGGCATCCGAGTCGGACATGGCTGGCTCCTGATTCTTCCTTGTGGGGCAGGCCTCTGGCCTGTCTCTTCCATCCAGACGGCATTCTTACTGAGGAGACAGGCCAGAGGCCTGCCCCCCGGAAATTCTCTCCCCAGCTTCCCTGCCCCCAGGAGTATCCCCGCCACCGCGGTGCTGCATCAACTCCCCAATCATCTCGCAAACCCGCTCGCTGGCCCGCGAGTCTTCCAACGGTCTCACCACTTCGTCGAGTTGCGCCGCCATCAGCCCCCGCCACGCCTCGTCTCGCAGCAACTGTGCGGCCATGCGCGTCGCGGGCGCGACATCCGGCAGATACGGCATCAGCTCCGGCACGACGCGGTTCCCCGCCAGGATGTTCACCAGCGACAGATGCGGCGTCGAGAGAAAGTATCGCCCCAGCAGCCCGTGCAGCCCGCCAAAGACCGGCCCGGCGTGATACATCACGATCATCGGCTTGCGATAGTGCGCCACCTCCAGCGTCGCCGTCCCCGACGCCACCAGCACCAGGTCCGCCGCGCTCAACAGGCTCGCGTTGTCGCCGATGACGATCGGCACGGCGTTCGACGCCGGGCGCTCCGTCCGCTGTCGTTCGAGATCGTGCCCCAGCACCGCCGGCATCTCCTCCTCGGCCACGCTCCCCGCGATCATTACGTTCGTCGCGCCCGCGGCGGCCCGCGCGAGGGAGCGCACCAGCTCGTAGCGCCGTGCATCGACGCACGAGATCGCGGCCCGCAGCGCCACGCCGGCCTCGCGAAGCTGACGCACGACCTCCAGTTGCCGCGGCAGCATTGCCGAGATGACGCCGCGCCGCGATCCGGGCAGCAGCGCGACCAGCGGGCCGGAGAGTCCGTCGCGCAGCCGCGCCACGGTCTGCGCATTGGCGCGTTCTCGCGCCAGCGCCTCGAACAGCGGATGGCCCACGTACTCCGCCGCGACGCCCACGCCGCGAAAGTACGCCTCCTCGAATGGAAGGATGCACGCCAGCCGGTCGACGTCGCGCCGAATTCGGCGGTTGCGCCCCGCGCGCGAAGCCCACGTCTGCGGCGCGACGTAATACAGCACCGCCAGCCCGCGCCGCCGCGCCCGCGCCGCCAGCGGCAGGTGCAGCTCCGGAGAATCGATCAGTACTACCACGTCCGGCCGTCGCGCATCCCAGGCATTCTCCACCGCGCGCACCGCCCGCCGCGCCCGCGCGATGAGCTTGATGGCGCCCCCCAGCATCGCGGCGTGCGACGCCAGATCGGCGATGGTCTGAACGCCCAATGCGCGCAGGCGCGGGCCGGTCAGTCCGCGGAACGCGACGCCCGGCCAGCGCCGCCGCGCGGCCAGAACCAGCGACGCGGCGTGAACATCCGCGGAGTCTTCGGCCACCGAAATGAAGATGTGTGGATCGCTCAAGTCTGCTCGGCTCGAATCGGTGTTTCGCTCGACGTGAGGCCGGGTCGCGCGGCGCAAACGCCCGGCCTGCTCAGCCGGGAAAAGGCGTCGCCTGCCATGCGCGGCGGATTTCGTCCAGCGGCGCCGCGCCGTCCGCCGCGCGCAAGCTCGGTTCGTCGGTAACGACCCCAATCGCCCGCGCCGCCACGCCCGCGGCGCGCAGCGCGGCCTCCAGCGCCGCGTCGCGCGCTTCCACGACGTACAGCGCCGCATGCTCCTCGAAACCATCCGTCGGCGGAGCGATCAGCGCGACCCCGCGTCCGCCCGCCAGCGCCATCTCCGCCAGCGCCGTCAGCCATCCCCCGTCGCTCGCATCATGGCAGGCCGCGATTTGCCCGCCGCGAATGGCCGCCGCGACCGCCGCGTGAATTCGCGCCGCCGCCGCCAGGTCGAATCCCGCCTGCGGAAGTCCGCCCACGAGAAACACTCCGGCGCCCGCGCGTTTCAGATCCGCCGTCACGCACCGATTCACGTCGGCGACAATGCTCAGCGCGCTGATCAGGAGCGTGCCGGGAATTCCCAGCCGCCCGGTGGCGCGGATGCGCTGCTCGATCCGCGGGAGCGCCGCGCGCAGCCGCGTGCCCTCCAGATCGTCGCGAAGCGCGTACGCCCGCATTGCTTGCAGGAGCGACGGGACGTCGGCCGGGTCGAGCGCAAACTCGTTGTTCAGCGAATCCTTGCCCGAGATGAACGGCGTCCCATACGCCAGCGCGGCGTCGTGGCAGGCCTGACACGCCCGCACCAGCCCGCCGAGATTCTGCGCATCGTCGCTCCGCCCCCAGCAGAAATTGTCGAGAATCGCCGTCTGCGCAGGGTCGCCGCCCACACACACGACGTTGCGAATCGCCTCGTCGATCGCCGCGGCCGCCATCCAGTACGGATCGCGCTCGAAAAGCTGCGGCGCCAGCCCGCAGCCCAGCGCGAATCCGCGCGGCGAACCCGCCCGCGGCCGCAGCACCGCCCCGTCCGACGGCCCGCGCCCCGGCCCGCAAAGCGGCTTGACCACGCTGCCGCCCTGCACCTCGTGATCGTACTGCCGCACGATCCAAGCCTTGCTCGCCACCGTCGCCGAAGAGAGCGCCGCAAGCAGCGCCCGCGGCCACGCTGTGGCGCGGGCTTCCAGTGCGTGTGATTCGGCACAGGCTTCCAGCCCGCCGCTATCGTTCCGCTCCGCGGCCGGAGACCACTCGGCAACCAGCCTCCTGCGCGGCAACCCGTTGTGCAGGAACTCCATGTCGAGGTCCGCCACGAGCGCGCCGTCGTAGCGCACGACCAGACTCGCGGCGCCGTCGCGCGCGTGCCCGAACGTTCCGATGACCGTCGCCTCGGCCTCTTCGTCGCGCGCGATCCGCAGCAGCGCTTCGAGCCGCGCCGGCGGCACGGCCAGCACCATTCGCTCCTGCGCCTCGCTGATCCAGATCTCGTCATAGCGCAGGCCGGGGTACTTCAGCGGCACGTCGCGCAGCTCGACCTCCGCCCCAATCTCGGCCGCCATTTCGCCGATCGCGCTGCTCAGCCCGCCCGCGCCGCAGTCGGTGATCGCCGAATAGAGGCAGCCGCCCTCGGCGTCGCGCGCTGCCAGCACGGCGTCGAGCACGCGCTTCTCCGTGATCGCGTTGCCGATCTGCACCGCGTGCGAAAATTCGTCCGCGTGCGACTCGGTCAGTTCCGCCGACGAGAACGTCGCACCGTGAATCCCGTCGCGCCCCGTTCGCCCGCCGATCACGACGATCCGGTCGCCCGGCCGGGCCGCCTTGTGAATCCGATCGCGCGGAATCACCCCCACGCACCCGCAATACACCAGCGGATTTCCCAGGTAGCGCGGATCGAAATGCACCGCGCCGTTCACCGTCGGAATTCCCATGCGATTGCCGTAGTCCGCCACGCCGCGCACCACCCCGCGCAGCACGCGACCAGGGTGAAGCACGCCGCGCGGCAACGCGGAATACGGCCAGTCGCTCGGCGCGACGCAGAAAACGTCCGAGTTCGCGATCGGCCGGGCCCCCAATCCGCAGCCGATCACGTCGCGGATGCAGCCGCCCACGCCGGTCGCCGCGCCGCCGTATGGCTCGATCGCGGATGGATGATTGTGCGTCTCCACCTTGAATGCGATCCCCAAGTCATCGTCGAACGCGATGATTCCCGCATTGTCCGCGAACACCGACAGGCACTCCGGCCCGCGCCGCTCGCGCATGAGCTGCGCCGTGGCCGCCGCGATCGTCGACTTCAGCAGATTGTCATACACACGCTCGACAATGGCGCGGGGCGAGCCTTCGTCACCCGGCAGCGCCGCGCCGCGGTACGTGATGTGCGCCTTCAGCGTCTTGTGGACGCAGTGCTCGGACCACGTCTGCGCGAGAGTCTCCAGTTCGATGTCCGTCGGCTCGCGGCCCAGATCGGCGAAGTGCCGCTGAATCGCCTGCATCTCTTCCAGCGAAAGGAACAGATGCCCGTCGCGCGACAGCCGCTCCAGCGCTGCCGCGTCGAGCCCGCGCAGCGCTGCCTGCCGCAGCGCAAATCGGTGGATCGGTGGCTGCGCCGCCGGGCTTGCGACCGACGCGCCGGGAATTATTCGCTCGATGCAGTCGTTGGCCAGCACGCGCTGGCCGGCGCGCAGGAGCGAGGCGCTGTCCGCGCGCCCGCGAACGCAGTAGCGCCGCGCCGTTCGCACCGCCGACACCGTGTAGCCCGCCGCGCGCAGCGCCGCGTGCGTGCTTTCCGCGGCCGGGTCCATCACGCCCGGCAGCAGGTGAACCTCGACGCTCTGTGCCGCTGCGGCATCCGGCGCCGCGGGTTCGGCTTCGCCGGTGATTGCGAATCGCTCGGTGACGGGGTCGATCAGCAGGTTTCGCGCAGCGCGCTCCGCGTCGCCGCGCTCCAGCGCGCCTTCCAGAAAATAGACGTGCCGCGGCTCGACCGCGTCGACCCCCTCCAGCCCGGCCTCGCAAAGCCGCCGCAGGAGGGTGGCGTCGCCCACGGGCTTGAGCGGAGAGATCTCAATCCGGAAAACGCTCATGGCTGCTCCGGCGAAGCGCCGCGATCCGTCGCGCGGCAAATGATACAGCGGACCCGCGCCGAGCGGCAGTTCGCCGGCAGAATCGCGCGGACAGGGCGCCGTCAGCAGAAAACCGAACCGCACGTCCAATAACTTCCAAAGCGAAATATGCCGCCTGCAACCGTAGCCCCAATCAATGGTTACAAGAATTCACCGGCAGCGCGCGCCCCGTCGGATTCGTCGGCTCGTGTCTGATCGGTGAAGTTTCCGCTTGCATTTGCCCGCCCAGGCGGCTTAACTTGTGTCCCGGTATTGGCGGCCCCCGTTACACTATGGGGTCGGCGACGCAGGCATGTCCGCACGGAACGGCCAAAGTCGCAAAACGCGGCGCACGTGGACTGGTGCATATGAGCATGCAACCGACGGGTTCCGTCGTGAACGGCGGGGGTTTCGGCTACCTGCTGGAGTTCGAGAAGCCCATCGCGAAGATGGAGCAGGAGATCCGCCGGCTGGAATTGACGCAGGCGGAGTCGGGGCGGGACTATTCCGAGATCATCCGCGGCATCCGCGAGCAGCTTCAGGCCGCTCTGCGCGAGTCGTATGCGAAGCTGTCGCCTTGGGAAAAGGTGCTCGTCGCCCGCCATCCCAAGCGACCGCTGCTCCGCGATTACATCCGCCTGCTCTGCAAGGACTTTTGCGAGTTGCACGGCGACCGCCATTATGGCGACGACCGCGCGCTCATCTGCGGCTTCGCCCGCCTCGCCGGGCAGAAGGTGATGCTGATCGGCCATCACAAGGGCCGCGACACGCGCGAAAAGATCGAGTCGAACTTCGGCTGCGCGCACCCGGACGGCTACCGCAAGGCCCTGCGCTGCATGAAGTTGGCGGAGAAGTTCGATGTTCCGGTCGTGTGCCTGGTGGACACGCCCGGCGCTTATCCCGGAGTCGAGGCCGAGGAGCGCGGCATCGCCCGCGCGATCGCCGTGAATCTGATGGAAATGTCCCGCCTCGCCACCCCGGTTGTGGCGGCGGTGATCGGCGAAGGCGGCAGCGGCGGCGCGCTCGGCATCGCCGTCGCCGACCGAGTCGGCGTCATGGAGCACGCGTACTACTCCGTCATCAGTCCGGAGGGCTGCGCGGCCATCCTGTGGAAGTCTGGCGAGCATGCGCCGAAAGCGGCGCAGGCGCTGCGACTGACGCCGGCCGACCTCAAGAAGCTGTCACTGATCGACACCGTGATCGCCGAGCCGCTTGGCGCCGCCCACCGCGACCCGGAGGCCGCGGCGAAGAACCTCGAGACGTTTGTTCGCGAATCGCTGCTCGAACTTCGTAAGTCATCCGTTGATAAGCTGTTGAAGCGCCGATACGAGCGCCTGCGGCAGTTGGGCTCTTTTTTTGACGCCCCCGGCGCTCCGGTCGTAACGGAGCCGCGCCGCTCGCGCCGAACGCGCGCGCGGGGCGTGGAGACGTCGGTGGTTGCGCGCACGCCGGCGCTGCCGGGTTAGGTTGTCCGCGACCCTGGTGGATTGCACATATCCATTTGTTCCCACGGCGCTTGCGCGGTCGCGCGCCGGGGTTGTGTGCGGTGGAAGTCTCCGCCGCGCGGACTAGGATTGGATGATGTTCGCCAAAGCCTCGGCGACCTGGCTGCGGGTGAGGTGCATCCGAACGCGGCCGGCCGTGTAGCATTGGCAGATGTAACTCGCTTGGGAACATAAGTTTGTGGTTGAAATGGCGCAGCCGCCGAATCTGGATCACGAACTTCGCCCGATCGAATTCTGCATCGATCGTGGTAGCGCGCTGCGCATCCGCTGGGCCGACGGCCACGTGAGCGAGCTTCCGTTGGCCGCGCTTCGCCGCGCTTGCCCGTGCGCGGCGTGCCGCGCGATTCGCGAGGCGCCGCCCGAGCCGCTGCGCGTGCTGCAACGTGTTTCCGCTGCGGAGGATATGGTGCAGGTAGACGCGGCGGAGCTGGTGGGGCGCTACGCGCTACGGATTCGCTGGAAAGACGGTCACGACACAGGAATTTACGACTATCGCACGTTGCGCGGGCTTGGGTGAACTGCGGCTTCGCCGCGTCGTATGTCATTGCGGAGAAACAGCTTGAGCGATCCGCAAAAAAAAGAAAGCGGTCGCAGGGCAGACGCGAAATCGTCTCCGTGTCTGAGCGGCTGTTGATTATAATAGGACTTTTGCCGAACTTTTCGGCGTGGAATCATCAATACAAGACACACTGACGGATCAGGAAGATGGAAAAGACGGAAAGCCCCAGCGTCGTATTGCAGTCGGCCGATCTGCACCTCATTCTCTTCGACCGCCCGCTCCACCCCGAGTTGTTCCGGCATTTCGCCGACTTCCGGGTCGAGCAGGGGCGCTACCACGCGGATGTGTGGATCTGCGGCCTCAGCCACGTCGTGACGGTCACGATCGGACAGCGCTCGATGACCGAGCTGATCTCGCGCGACAGCGAGACGCTACCCACGCGCGGCATCCTCTCGCGCTTCCGCCTCAAGGGCGAGCGCGACCTCGAGAAGGAAACGCCCGACGGCTGGAACTACATGGCCAGCACGCAGGTCGAGCAGATGGACGAGCCGCTCTACAAGTCCGTCCATAACGACCTCGTGCGGCACGCGGTCAAGCGCGGCTGGTATCACTCGTACGACTCGCTGGCCGACGGCGACATGGCGCCGTTCACGTACATCGACTACGAGGCGCGCGACGCGGAGTTTCACATCCACACGTTTCACTCGTTTCCGCACGAGCGGACGATCGTCAAGACGCAGTCGATCTTCGAGTTGCCGGCTTAGATTCTTGCAAGCGGGCGGGTTTTCGACCCGCCCGCGAGCCGGCGAGTTGTCCGCGACACGCGCCTTCCCCCCGCCTCGCGCGCATTGTTCCCCCGCCGCCGCGACCGGTACGATTCGCACCGATGCAACACGTCGGCCTGGTCTTCGACGAACGATTTGAACGGCACGTCACCGGCGCCGGCCATCCCGAGCGGCCGGCGCGGCTGGTAGCCGTCGCGCGCGGGCTGACGGAGGCCGGGGCGGTCGGCTGCCCGCGAATCGACGCGGTCGCCGCCGCGCCGCAGGATCTGGAGCGGGTTCACGACGCGGCGTATCTGCGCCGCGCCGAGGAATCATGCGCCGCGGGACAGCCGTTTGTGGACGTGCCGGACAGCGCCGTCTGCCCGGAGAGTTTTGAAATCGCGAAGCTCGCGACCGGCGCCGTGATCGCCGCGACGCACGCCGTTCTTGCGGGGCGGATTCGCCGCGCGTTCTGCGCCGTTCGCCCGCCGGGGCACCACGCCGAGCGCGATGCGGCGATGGGCTTCTGCCTGCTGAACAACATCGCCGTGGCCGCCCGCGCCGCGCAACACTCGGGACAGGCCGCGCGCGTCGCGATCGTCGATTGGGACGTGCATCATGGAAACGGCACGCAGCACGCCTTTGAGGACGACCCGAGCGTGCTGTTCATAAGCCTCCACGGCCACCCCCTTTATCTTTACCCCGGAACGGGCTTTGAGACGGAGCGCGGCGTCGGGGCCGGTCTTGGCGCGACGATCAATCTGCCGCTGCTTCCCGGAACGAGCGACGAAGCGTATCGGCGCGTGTTCGAGCAGTCGGTCGTGCCGGCGGTGGATGCGTTTCGGCCCGATCTCATCATGATTTCGGCGGGGTTCGACGCGCACGCCGACGACCCGATCGGCAATCTGAACCTCTCGGACGAGACATACGGCTGGCTGACGCAGCGCGTGGTCGATCTGGCCGAGGGGCATTGCCGCGGCCGAATCGTGAGCGTGCTGGAAGGGGGCTATAATCTGGACGCGCTGGGTCGGAGCGTGCGCGAGCACGTTTGTGCTCTGGGAGGGTGAGAGAAAAAAATGGCCCGTCCTCTCCGACCTGAGGACGGGCCGAACCGATTGGCAAGAAGGGCGAGCCGAGCTTCATCCTGCCAACCCTTCTCCGCACACGCGGAGAAGTCTGTCCCTGAGCAACAACCATCGTCTCGCCAGACAAATTCCCGCGTCCGAGCAGTTGCGGGCGGCTCCGGTCTGCGAGGCGTTGCCGAGAGGAGTCCGGTGGACGCGCTGAAAATCGCTTTTTCGCAACATTCGCGCCACTGGCGGGACAATACGTACGTCTACCCCGTTATCTCTCGCCGCAGCAAAGGTTTAAGCATCGGCGTGAACCTCAATCCCGACGCCGCGTGCAACTTCGACTGCGTCTACTGCTGCGTCGATCGGACCCAGCCGCCGCGCGTGCGCACGGTCAATCTGAGCATTGTGGAGTCCGAGCTGCGCGCGCTGCTCGCACTCGGGGATACGCTCTTCGACGATCCGCAGTTTTCGAGCGTCCCGCCCAACTTCCGCAGGCTCAACGACATCGCGTTCTCCGGCGACGGCGAACCCACCACCTGCCCCCAGTTCCACGACGCCGTCCGGCTTGTCGCGCGGCTGCGGACGGAATTCGGGCTGAACGAGACGAGAGTCGTTCTCATCACCGACGCTTGCTACCTCACGCGACCCACGGTCGTCGAAGCGCTGCGAACGCTCGACGAGAGCAACGGGCAGATCTGGGCGAAGCTCGACGCCGGCACGGAAGAGTACTTCCGCCGCGTAAACCGCCCGAACTATCCGCTCTCGCACGTCCTGGCGAACATACTTGCCGCGGCGCGCGTTCGGCCGATCGTGATTCAGTCGCTTTTTCTACGACTGGCGGGCGAATCGCCGCCCGAGGCGGAAATCTCGGCGTATGTCGGGCGGCTCGCTGAGTTATTGGATCAGGGCGCGCAGATCGCACTCGTTCAGGTCTACACGGTGGCGCGACGCACGGCCGACGCCGCCTGCTCGGCGCTGCCGCCGGACGAGTTGGAGCAGATCGCGGAGCGCGTCCGAGACGTCGGCATACCCGCCGAGAGCTTTCCGTAGGATTGGATTGCCGGGCGATGCGACGCAGACGTGTGCGAGCGGATGCGAGCGCGTCGCAAACACGCGGAGGCGCGGAGACCGCCGAGAATTAGGAATGCGCGAATTGCGTTCGGGGTCGATTCTCAGCCGGGTTCGATCTGCAGCGCCGCCAGCCCGCTGGGCAGGTCGTCGGCCAGGTCGAAGAGGCGGTCGAGGCCGGTGACGAGGAAGACGCCCCACACGTGCGTGTTGACGTTGCAGAGCTTCATCTTGCGCTGGTTGGTGACGGCCACGAGCTTGCGCAGCTTGAGCAGGCGCGCGATGTTGGACGAGTTCAGGTAATTGACGTGCGAGAAGTTGAGCAGCACGTGCTGGCGCGGGTTGTCGGTCACCGCGTCGATCAGGGCGGACATGTCGTCGCTGAACTGCGGATCATCCGAAAGTTCCGCGAGCATGACGCTATCCGACCATTGCTCAACCGACATCGCCGGCCCTCGACGCGCGCCGCGCGCAACTCCGAATCGCACGACGCGACGATACGCAGACCCGGCGGCGGCGTCAACGGGCCCGCGCGCGGCGATGGAATTCGACGCGCGAAACAAATTCGGCGTTTTTCGCCCGCCGATGCTGTCACGCGCCCAATCGGGCGGCGCCGGCGACACGCCGCTTGAACACTGCGGCGGCGCGGAGATAATCTCCCGATCGGGAGACGCGCAGAACGGGCTGCCGGCAAACGGGACTTGCACGCACGAATGTCCAGTCGTTCGCTTACGCTTGGGGGCTTGATTGTCGCGCTCGCGGCGCTCGGGGCGCTGTGGCTCTGGGCCGGCGCTGCGCCGGCGGCGTCGCCGGCGGCCGCCGCGGCGGGGTCTGTCGCCGACGGCCGTTCGCCGCTGCGTTTCCGCGGCGTGGCGATCCAACTCAACACCGGGCACAAGCCGGTCGAGACGTTCGTGCCGATGCTCCGCGAGATTCGCGACCTCGGCGCGGATACGGTGCTGCTGTGTACCGCGGGCGCGATGGAACATGCCAAGGCGCAGACGATTTTCGTGGATGCGCGCAAGAACCCGTCGGCCGACGAGACCAAGGCGATCATCCGCGAGGCGAAGGAACTCGGCCTGCGCGTGTTCATCATGCCGATCGTGCTGCTGACGAATCCGCGCGGCAGCGAATGGCGCGGCGTAATCGACCCGCCCAACTGGGACGACTGGTGGCGGCAGTATCGCGAGTTCGTCACTTACTACGCCGACATCGCGCGCGAGGGCGGCGCCGACGTGCTCATGATCGGCTCCGAGCTGGTCAGCGCCGAAAAGTACAGCGCGCAGTGGGTGAAGCTGATCGAGTCCGCCCGCGGCCATTTCCCCGGACAACTCGGCTACTCCGCCAATTGGGACCACTACAAGCCCGTGCAGTTCTGGGACAAGCTCGACATCGTCGGAATGACCAGCTACTACACGCTCGCCGACCGCAAGAATCCGTCGGTCGACGACATCGCCGGCCGCTGGAAGCCTATCCGCGACGAAATCGCCGCCTGGCAGAAGCAGATCGGCAAGCCGATCATCCTCACGGAGGTCGGCTGGTGCAGCCAGGAGGGCGCGGCCATGTCGCCGTGGAATTACTACCAGAACCAGCAGGCGACTGCCGAAGGGCATGAGGAGCAGCGGCGGCTATACGAGGCGTTCGGCCGCGCGTGGGACGGCGTGCCGTGGCTTTCGGGCGTGTTCTGGTGGGAGTGGACGCCGGGAGGCGGCGGGCCGGGCGACTTCGGCTATACCCCGAAGAACAAGCCGGCCGAGCAGGTTCTGCGCCGCTGGTTCGGGTCGCAGACGGCCGCCGAGGCCGCATCGGCCGGCGCCGTGGGCGGATAGAGCGTTTCGGGGGCGGCGGGCCGGTTTCGGGTCGAGGCGGGCGAATGGGCGGGAATCCGGCAGGCGGCATCTCTTGCGGGCGATGAACCCGAAAATCGGACGTTTTTCGACACCCCTTCGCCAACCGATCTGATAGGATATCGCTGTCTTCGGGCCGATCGGCCGGCCCGGGCGGCTCCCGATTCGTCCGTTTACGACACTTGGCCGCAGCCTTTCCCCGAAATGGAGATTCTCATGCGAAGCTCGCGCGCGCGGTTCCTTGTTGGCATTGCCATCCTCGCTCTGAGTGTTGCGCTCGCTCCGGCGCAGAACATCACGGAAGGCAAGGCGTTCCCGGATTTCAAGGAGCGCGACGTCGTGACGGGCAAGCCGATCGAGCTCGAGCAGCTTCGCGGCAAGGTCGTGCTGATCGACTTCTGGGCGACGTGGTGCGGGCCGTGCCGCGCTGAGCTTCCGAACGTCAAGAAGGCGTACGAGAAGTTCAAAAAGCAGGGCTTCGAGATCGTCAGCATCTCGCTCGACAGCGACGTCGAAAAGTGCAAGGACTTCGTGCAGAAGGAAGGCATGAACTGGCTGCACATCGCCGACGGCGGCGGGTGGAAGGCCAAGCTGGCCGTCAAGCACAACATCAACTCCATCCCGCGAGCGGTCCTGCTCGGTCGCGATGGCAAGGTCGTCGCCGACCAGTGCCGCGGCGAGGCGCTGCTCGACGCCGTCGAGAAGGCGCTCAAGGCCAAGTACGACGCCAAGGCCGCGGGCGGGGCCGACGACGACATCGAGAAGACCGCCAAGGCCCAGCTCCGCAAGGCGGACGACCTGCGCGAAAAGGGCAAGTTTGCCGAAGCCATCGCGCTGTACGACGAGATCGGCACGAAGTATGCCGGCCGGCCGACCGCCAAGACGGCGAACGAGCGCGCTCGCGAGCTGCGCGAAGACCCCGCGATCGCCAAGGCGCTCGACAAGCCCGCCGCGAACGGGGACGCGGAGCAGTCCAAGGCGACCGCGGACCTGCTCAACAAGGCGCGGCAGATGGTGAGCCTGCAGAAGTACGACGTGGCGCGAAAGTACTTCCAGAAGATCATCGACCAGTACCCCAAGTCGAAGGACGCCGAAACCGCCAAGTCCGAAATGGACAAGTTGCCGGCGTAACGACGGCAGCGGAGCATCGCATTGCGGCCAGCCGGGCGGCGACACGCCGCGGGCTGGCCGCGCTCGTTTGGAGACTCGCGCCGCGAGGCTGGATGAAGCCACGCGGCAGTGCGCGCGGCGCGACGCGGTCGGCGCGGCGCGGTCGGTGCGGTCGGCGCGGCGCCGCGCGCGACGCCGTCGGCGCGGCGCCGCGCGCGACGCCGTCGGCGCGCTGGACGTTTTGGAACCACCGGGCGGCGTCGTTACGGGAGGTCGAGCGCCGGCACGATTTCGCGGCGGTCTGGCCGACCGGGCGCGCGGGAGATTGCGCGATCGGAAGCGCCGTCGTTCGGACTTTCGTGCGTTCGAGCGGGTATCGGCGGTGTTGTGCGGTCGGGCGCCCAGGCGGAAGAGCGTTCAACCGGCGGAGCGGCCGGGCGTCGGGGCGGATACGCGTTCAAGTGGATGACCGGCCGGCCGACTATCGGTTTGTCCGTCTCGCCGTTCGCGCCGTTGGCTGCGTGTCGGATGGCCGTTTGGAGCGGGCTGGCGGCGCGCCGCGAGCGTGCGGTCCGGGCCCGGCGGACAGTCTGGACCGGGCCTTGCAATGTGCCGATGCGTTATATAATGTAACCGTCCTCGCGAGGATCGACGCGGGTGTAGCTCAGTGGTAGAGCGTCACGTTGCCAACGTGAATGTCGTGGGTTCGAGCCCCATCACCCGCTTTTGTTGACCGCCGTTGTCCACGCCGGACAGCGGCGGCTTTCTTTTGACCACTACGCGAGTTACGGCGCATCTCAGTCTCCCCGTTACGGACCGGCCGATCCGACGCTGTTTGCCAAGAGTTGCCCGCGATGGACCCGAGCGGTCGCGCGTACGTGGAAGGTTTGGTGCAAGGTTTGGTGGAAGGTAAGTGGCGTGGCGGGGGGTTGGGCGGAGGCGCTATCGTGCGGCCGCGTTAGCCGGTCGCGGCACGGCGTCTTGCAGGCTGGGCAGCCCGGCGATCGCTCCGGCGACGTCGAGGAGCAACGGGTCGGTGTAGATGTTCGCCGTGAGTTCGGGCTTCGAGTGCCGCATTGCGGCCTGCGCCGTTCGAAGCGGAACGCCCGCGACCGCGAGGTGCGTGCCGAATGTGACGCGCAGAGCGTGAACGTCGACGACCCGATTCCGCTCGTCGCGCTTGGGAATCCCGGCGGCGGCCAGATCGCGGTCGAATATCCTGTTGAGTCCGGTCGGCACACGGAGAAGCAGCACGTTCGCCGGGAGCTGCGCGGGGATGGGTCGCTGGAGGCGGCGGCACTCCGACTGCAACTCGCGAAGACGATCGTCCAGCCACGAGCGAAGCTCGGCCGCCAGATCCGCCCGGATTGGAATCGTCGAACCGCGCCGGTTTTTCTCATCGGCAGGGTTCAGCATCGCAACCGGAACGCGCGCGGTGAGGTCGAGTTGTCCGACCGTGAGTGTGGCCAGTTCATTCCGCCGCAGGCCGGTCAGCGTCAGAGTCTTGTAGGTGAGGAACCGGATTCGTCCCTGCAGCGCGAGCGACTCCAGCAATGCCGGATTGTCTTTCAGCGCCGCCGTAGCGCGTTCGACAGCGCCGTCGAGGTCGCTGTAGGTCAGCGGTAAGCGCTTCCATGTTGCGCGGCTCTTGCTGGGCTGCTGGGCGCTCGAATGAACGGATTCGGTCCGGCGGCCGTACTCCGCGAGGGGACGAAGCAAGGCGACCCGCAGTAGACGCACCAACTCGGCTTCGGTCAGCGCTCTGCGCTGATGCCTGCGATCGGTCCGCGTGTCGGCGCGCGGCAGGTCCGCGAACGGATTGTGCGGTAGACGCCGCGTTCGGCGACACCAGTTACCGAAGCACACCAGCGACTCGCGATAGACGTTGCGGGTGGTGGCCGCCATGCCGGCATCCGCTTGTTCGACCAGCCAGTTCTCAGCCCGCGCGGCGTCGAATGTGCTCAGTTTTCCACCGCCACACGCGTTGGCCAGCCGATTCAGCCTGCGCCGCACCATCGCGATGCGGCGCCGGTCGCCGCCCTTCGCCCGGAGATGTCTCTCGTAAGCATCGAACTGACCTGCGATCGGCTCGTCTGCGCTGTCGGCCGCTTCGAACTCGCCGGGAGTCACTACGCCGGCACGGACAAGCTCGGCCCGCCGTTCGTGGCGAGCCAGAACCGCGCGGGCGGCGACCTCGTCTCGGCAGCGCGTCTGCACCTCGACAACGCGTCCGTCGGCGTCCCGAAAACGGACCATGTAGAATTTGGATCGTCCTCGCACGCGGACTCGTCCGTCGCGACAGGCGACGATTTCAGCGGTTCGTAGCTCGCCGTTGCGCAGCCGCCACCGCGCTAGGCGCTTCCCATCGCGCTCGATCATCTCGATCCCGGGCGGAGCCGGCATCGTGTACGTCTTCTTGAAGATGGCGCCCAATAGAACTCTCCTTGGCGACCACTACTGGCCGTCAAGTGACACTGAGCCACGAGGCGGCGTCACGATCAAGGTCGTTTCGAGTGGCAGCCTCGACTGGCCGAAACACGGCCTGTTCGAGCCTGAGGGGACGACAAAACCGACAGAAGCACGCGCGCCCACCCGTATCCGAGATCTGCGGCCTGCCTGCAGGGGGCCACGGCGCCTCGCGCATGACTGACAAAACCGACAGAAGGACTTTGCGAGTCACTCACTGCGTTCGGCTCCGTGACTCTTGCCGGGAGCTTTTCCGATTCTCGGGTTCACCCGGAATCGCTTCCGAGAGCGACCGAGCGTGGGTTCGACGGTCTCCGCCAGCCAATCAAGATCGCAAAGCAACTGGATAGCTCGCTCGACTGCATCCCGGTCGCTGAGGCCGATCCAACCGGCGCGATAGACGTCCCGGAGCGAAAACTCCGTCGAGAGCTTCCCCGCGAGGATCTTCCGGGCCAGCGCAATGGCGTCGGCGGCATCGCGCTTGATCGCGACCGAGTAGATCCGCCG
>CAZHIE010000026.1:27121-33406 GCA_964532435.1 uncultured Planctomycetales bacterium | reverse complement strand
TTCCGGCTTGGCATGCCTGGCTCCAGTTCGATCGGTTACTTGATGATCCGGAATTGCCACGTCGACGAGCTCGGGTTTACGGTGGACGGGCTCGGGTTGATCAGGCCGACGCTCACCGTGTCGTTGGCGCTTACACGCACGAACGAGATCGCGTACGACAGGGAGAAGTTGGCGCCGGGGTTCGCGACCACGGCATCGCCCACCGCCGCGCCCGGCACTGCGACCGTAATGACCGTGCTGCCGCCGGTGGTGAGCGACGGCGGATCAACCACCACACTGGCGGACTCGCCTCGCAGCGCGGTGGACGCGTCGGAGAACCGCACGTTCCCGTTGCCCAAGTGGATGTCTGCTCCGAGCGGAAAGTGCAGGTCGCCGTCCGGGGCGGCGAAGTAGGCCCTCACCGTGTTCCCAACCCGAAACTCTGCGATCGCGCCGGCGCTGCTGAGCGGGCGCTGTGCCACAAGTGCCGTGGTCACGCCACCCGAATTGTTCTGCGCCCACACTGCCGCGCCAGGGCCGAGATTGACCGCATGCAGGGCGCCGCCCGTGACCGGCGAGCCATTGGTTTCTACATATACGCCGTCCGTGTTGCTGGCGCTTGTCTTGACGAAGCGGCCGATTACTTCGTTTGGCAGCGCGGATTCGACATCGATTAGGGCGGCGGGTGTGCTCGTGCCGATCCCTACCTGGCCGCCGCCGTTCGGAATCAGATACAAATCCCCGCCCTCGTTGTTGAGAGACAGCGCCGACGCGGCGCCGTTGTTGCGCGCCATGATCTCGTTCTCGTCGAACGCGAGATTCAGGGAGTTCGACGATCCGGCCTGCACGGACCCGCCGCCGGCGAGCGTCACGTCCGAGCCGCCGGCGACGTGTAACTTCACATCGGGGCTCACCGTGCCGAGGCCGAGATTCCCGTTGTCGAGCAGGCGCAGAATCGTCGCGTCGCCGGTCTTCTGGATGGCGAAACCGTTCTGGGAGCCTGGGTTATTTCCGCCGATGCGAATGCGGGCTACGTCGTCCAGCCAGCCCAGGCTGACGCTGGCCGCTTCGAGGTTCGGGTTGTAGGCCCAAAATCCGTTCGTCGTGCCGCCGCGGCTGTAGATTGGACCGGCTACGTGCAGTGGCGCCTGCGGCACATCCGGCGGACTGAGGCCGATGCCCACGTTTCCCACTTCGTGGTACGCATCGGTCCCGTTAAGGGTCCAGCCAGGCGAATTCAGTGCAAAGGCGGCGTACGGGGTCGCGCAAAGCGGTTGGCGCGGGGCCAGCGTTGTGTAACTTCCCACGTTGTCCGGCCGCACGTCGATCTCCAACCAAACGGCGGTTCCGTCAAACACCGTCCCGAAATTGAGCTTGACCGCAAAGAGCCCCTCCGCAACGTCGACAACCGGGTTGAAATTCCCGTCATGGACCTGCGAGGTTCCAACCTGAGCGCCACCCGACAGTGCGTTGTACAACCGGAATCGCATGTCATGCGGGCCGTTGGCCCCCGCCCCCGCCGTCTTCAACCGCCCCTGATAGATACAGGCGGACGTGACTGAGTCGGCGTTGGCGGCCGCGGCGACGGCCAGCACCGCGACGATGGCGAGCGTGCGACACAGAATGCGATAATCGGACGTTCGGGTCATGCGTGTCTCCTGGCGCCGGCCCTGGCCGGCGGTTCTGCGATCCGTGGCCCGCCCCTCGTTTGGGACGGGCCGGGTGCATCGCTATACTCAGAATCAAGGTGTCCGGGCGTCCCGGCTTCATAGGTAGGAACGTGCCGGCCGCCGGAATCCCATCATTGAGGCGGCGGAAAATGGACCACGGGCCGGATGCGGTCGACGCAATCCTGATCGATCTGGCCGCCAGCGGCGCCGATGCTTCCGCCGCAACGCGGCTGTTGCCCGGCGTGTACGCCGAGCTCCGGCGACTGGCCGTGACCTATCTCGACGGCGAACAGCGTGATCACACGCTCCAGGCCACGGCCCTCGTCCACGAGGCCTATCTGCGTCTCTCGGGCTCCGATGGGCCGATGTGGAAGGACCGTGCCCATTTCTTCCGCGCGGCCGCGAAAACCATGCGCCACATCCTGATCGACCACCATCGCCGACGCTCGGCCGGGAAGCGCGGCGGCGGGAAACCGGCGATCCACCTGACGGAAACCGCGATGCTGCTCGCCGACCGCGAATCAGAAATCCTCGAAATCGATGATGCACTCCAACGCCTGGCTGCGTTGTCTCCAGAGAAGGCGCGGGTGGTCGAATTGCGCGTCTTCGCGGGTTGCACGATCGAAGAGACGGCCGAGGCGCTCGGAATCTCGACGGCGACCGTCGAACGCGACTGGCGCTTCGCCCGGGCTTGGTTGAAGGCGCAACTGGGTGACGATGAATTACCTCCGTGACGTGACCGACGCACGGCGGCTTGAGCGTATCGAGGAAGTGTTCTTCGCGGTGCTCAGCCAGCCCGAGCACGTCCGCGATGACTGCCTTGGTCGGCTCTGCGCCGGCGACGCCGGGCTTCGATCCGCCGTTGAGAAACTGCTTCGCGCCGATGACGATTCCGGCGGCGTAATCGATGACCACTCGTGGCGCGCCGCCCACCTCGCCGAACGGCTTCGAGGCGCCTCGGACGACGATCCACTGGCCGTAGCGGGCGCCGCGATCGGCGGGTACAGGCTGCTCGAACGAATCGGCGTCGGCGGCATGGGCGCCGTCTGGAGTGCGCAGCGCGCCGACGACGCCTTCGACCGCACGGTCGCCGTCAAGCTGATCAAGCGCGGATTGGACACCGACGAGGTGTTGCGCCGCTTCCGGCTCGAGCGGCAGGTGCTGGCCCGGCTGGAGCATCCCAACATCGCCCGGCTCTACGACGGCGGGGCCACCGACGACGGCCGTCCGTACCTGGTCATGGAATATGTCAAAGGCGTGCCGATCGACCAGTACTGCCGCGAGTGTGCGTCAGGTATTGATCAGATAGTCGAGCTGATCCGCTCCGTCTGCAACACGGTCCAGTACGCGCATGCCCACCTTGTCCTGCATCGCGACATCAAGCCCGCAAACGTGCTGGTCACCGCCGGACCGACCGTGAAGCTGCTGGACTTCGGCATTGCAAAAGTGCTGAGCGACGAATCGTCGTCCGTCACGGTGACGTCCGGCGATCCGGTGTTCACGCCCCGCTACGCAAGCCCGGAACAGATCCGCGGCGAGCGCTTGACCACCGCCAGCGACGTGTATTCGCTCGGCGTGCTGGCCTACGAGCTTCTCACCGGGCAGTCGCCCTATGGCGCGCACGCCCGCACACGCTGCGAGCTCGAACGTGCGGTTCTGCATGAAACACCCCCCGCGGCCAGTGCGGCGGCGCTTCGCGCGGGCAGCCGTGCAACGTCACGCCGCCTGCGCGGCGATCTCGAGCTGATCCTCGGCCGTGCATTGGCCAAATCGCCCATCGACCGCTATCCATCGGCGGCCCAGCTCGCAGAGGACTTCCGCCGGCGCCAGGAAGGGCTGCCGCTGCTGACCCGCGGCCTCAGCCGAACCGGGCGCTTCGTGCGCCTTCTGCGGCGCCACCGCCGCGGGGTGTTGACCGCAGCCCTGGCGGCGGTCGCAGCGCTGGCGGTCGGCATTACGGCTGTGAGCTATTGGTTCATGATGCCGCGCTGGGCACAGGAAAATATCCGCGCGGCGCGGCGCGAATTCCTCTCTCCCGAACTGAGCAACGCGATCTGGGCCCTGACGTTCAATAACGCGGAGAGCCAGTTCTCACGCGAGAAACGGCCCGCGTGCCCCCTGACCGTCGCGGACGCCGCCGTAGCCGCCTACGACGCGGCGCTGAAGCTCGACTGGAATCTCGACGCGGTGCGAATCGAACGCGATACAGTCTGGCTGGCGGCGGAAATCTCGCGCAGCACTTCTTCGCCCCCGGATGCTCCCACGGCGCTCCGGCGTGCGACCCCGCTGACGTGCGCCTATGCGTCCGAGTGGGTCGATACTGGCCTCATTCCAGAATTGACGGATGCGCAGTTCGACGCGGCGGAGTCGATTGATCTGCGATCGCTGGGGCTGCTGGCCATACTGTGCGGTGACCTGCGAAATGGTATTCAGGCGTGGTCGCGCCTGGGCGAATATGAGTCCGATCCGCTCGTCGATTCGCTGCTCGGCGTCCTGTACCTTGCGAGCGACCAGCCGCAGCGTGCGTATCCGCGCCTCCTCAGCGCCTATCGCGAACACCCGGAGCTGGGATTCCTCTGCGTTTACGTTGCGGATGCGGCCATCGCGGTGGGCGATGTGGCGTTGGCCGGCCAACTTCTGAACCGGGCCGCCACGCTCGAACATGCGGATCCGCAGGAAGCGCATCGCCGCGTCCAGTTGCGCTATTACCTGGCCACCGGACAGGCGGACGCGGCGGACAGGCTCTTTTCCGAGCCGTCGGAACACGACAATCCGGTGCTCCGCCGACAGTACGCGCGATACCTGTTCGACGCGGGCCATCAAAGGCGCGGGCTCGCCATCCTCGGGCAGGTCTGCGGCGGAACTCCCAGCTACCGACAAACTCCAACCGCGATCATGCGCGACCTGATCGAGCTGACGCAGCGGTTCTGGGGCGAACTTGACGACGCGGCGCAGCGCGAGGTGCTTCGAGGCGCGTTCGACGAGTCGCCCGACGAGTTCGAGTCGCTCTATCGAATCCTCGACAGCTATCAGGTCTGCGTGCGGCGCGCCGAGCGATTTCACACCACCGCCGCGCTCGAACTCGCGGCCGGGCCGCTGGCGGCTCACCCCCTGCTGGATTCAGAGCGCCACCGGGCCCTAGTGACGCTTTGCGAGCGACTTGGTTTGCGATTCGCACATCGCTGGGTGCAGTACCGGAACTACCCCACGGAGCTCCGCACCCGGCAACTGGATGCCTGGCTGCAAGCGGATGACCCGAGCGGCGAGACGCAGGCGATCGAAGCGGCCTATCGGGACGGACAGCGACGCCGCCAGCCCGATGCGACGCCGCACCTCACGAAACTCCTGCCGGCGCTCCCGGGCGAGAATTCGTTCGGCTGGAGTGTCGCCCTGCAGTCTGAGCTGGCACTCATCCTCTCAAGCGGCGTGGCGGTGTATCGCCTCACATCGATCGGTTGGACGCGCGAGGCGTTCGAGCTGCCACCGGCGACGCGCGTCACGGACGCCACCCTCGACGGCGAGCGCATCTTGGCGATCCTGGAGTCCGTCGCACCCGATGGTCAGGCAAGTCGGCGTGTGGCCATGTTCCGACAGCCGGCAGCCGGCCACTCCTGGCGCGAAGTCTACGAATTCAGGCTGCCCGCTCCGGAGCTGCAGCCGCGGCACGTCGGATTGAGCGGAAGCACTGCGTTTGTCGGCGCGTCGGCCGAGAACCCGCCCGACATCGTGTATTTGTTTCGCCGTGCGGCGACGGCTGAGCGATGGGAACTCGAACAGGAGCTTGACGTTGGGAGCGCCGTTCGCGATCGGTGGCGTTCCCGCCACTCGCTCGACGGTGATACACTCGCGCTCGAGTCCGGCTATCGCGACTGTCTCGGACAGACGACGTGCTCGAATACGTTAATGGTGTTCCGCCGCGCCCCGGCTGCCGGCTGGCTGCGCGAATTGGAGATTCAACCCCCCACGCAACTGGGGCCGCGTGCCGTATGGTCAAACGTCGCTTGCAAGGGCGACATGGTCGTTGCCGTCGCGAGCCCGGTCGGCAGCGCTACGCCCGCAGCGCTGGTGCTCCGCCGGTCCGACTCTGGGGAGTGGCGGCAGGAGGCCGACCTCTGCGACCTGGTTGACGGCACCACCGCGCGCTCGCTGGGCAACTACCTCGCGATCGACACCAACCACATCGCTTTGGCCGCGTGCGACCAAACCGGCAGCGCCCGCGCGTTTCACTTCTTTGCGCGAGACTCAGCAGCCTGGCGAAGCGTTGGCGCCATCGACGCGCTCGATACGGCATTTTCGGACAGACTCGGTCCCGTGGCCGCCGACGCCGGTCGACTACTCATCGGCGCGCCTGCGCACGATGCAGCCGGTATTGATACCGGTGCGGCGTATATAGTCGACTTGAGAAGCATCGAGCGTTGCGACGCAGATTCTTCACCCGAACCATAGCGCGCCGGTTGGTTCACGGGACTGACGCGACGACGTGCCACTGCGTCGTGAGCCAGCCGAGCGAATCAAACGATTTTCCGCAGATCCTTGGGATTCTGGCGCCAGCGCTCGCGTCCCGTGCCGCAGACCGTCATCCGTGAGTCGCGTGCCGGAGACTCGACGCGCGAGCCTAGTCGGCCGGCGACGTAAG
>CAZHIE010000026.1:21932-27021 GCA_964532435.1 uncultured Planctomycetales bacterium | reverse complement strand
CGTATCGAAATGATGCGACCCGCAACACGACCACGACGGGGCCGGCGCGCTGCAAGAGCTGCGGGAAGTGACCGGACGCAGCCCGCTGTCCGTACTTCCCGAGATGTCTACGTGTGATGGTTTTCCAGGCGCGCCCACATCGCCTTCAGGCGGAAGTAGGTGGCCCGAGAGCATCCTGCGAGGGAAGCGAAACGCTCGACGCGGCGAGATATCGTGAGCGCTTCGCGAATTGGAACGGCGCCGTGACAGCGGCGGGAGCTTCGATCACCGTTTGGAACCGCAATACCGCGAGCGGCCAGCCCGATGAGCGAGCCTCGTAGGTAACAAGCAACTTGATTTGTTTCCGGGTCGTAGCTGTGAATGATTGCCCCCTTTTCCCACCGGGAGCCAATCATTGTGATGGCTGCGCCGAAAATCGAACCGATCTCATGGTCCGCCCGGTAAGGACCGCTCTTCTCCGGGGTGAATGTTGAAAGCGGCGGCTCGAAGCTGTTCGAACTCGCAGACCTTCTCCACTTTTCCCCATTTTCGATAGAGCTCAATAAAGCCCACCATCAAGTCGTCCGGGTGCGAATACCAGGTTCCTGCACGCACGTCGCCGGCTTGACGCACAGCCTCGAGCAGCTGCGCCTCAGCGTCCTCGTACGCGCCGCGGGCCGCCAGGTGCAAGCCGTAATCCAGGTGAAGTCGGGCGATTCGGCCATTTGGCCCTGCGGCCTCGGCACGCTCGAATTCCGCGGCAAAAACCGCCTCGGCCTCGTCGTAGCGATTCTGCATCGACAAGAAACGGCCAAGGCAAGTCCCTGCCGAAAGCAGGTGCCCCGAGCGGTCCTCGCCGAGCGGCCGGACCAGGGCAATCAACTCGCGCGCCGTGGATTCGCCCTCGACCGCCAGTCCCGCTCTCTCGAGAAACGGCAGGCTTTGGAAGAGAGCCCCGATCAGCACGACGTTGCCGGGCGCTGTGGTGTTGCGGACGCAGTTCAGCTTTTGCAGCGTTAGCGCGCCCGCTTCCTGATCCTGGCCCAATCGAGCAATCGCATCCGCGAGTGTCCCATACGCTTCCCGCAGCACAAAGTGATTTGGACCAAGGCGCGACAGGTCGCGTGCCAGCACCGCGCGACACATTTGCGCAGCATCTTCGTGGCAGTCGAGATGGCCAAGGGCCTCGGCCACCTCCAACTGAAGCGCGAGCGTTGCGGACGCGTCCGGTCCATAGCGACGCTCGGCAAGTGCAGTGGCCTCGCGGGCCAGCGATTCGACGGACGCCCAATACGGCCGGCGCTGGTCGCGATCCACCGAATTGGATCGAAATTTCTCGACCATCATCAGATGCCGGATGATACGAATCTGACGCTCGTCGTCCGCCTGCGCCGGGTGAACGCGCAATTGAAGGAACATAGCCTCCGCTTGATCGACTTGGCCGCGACGCAAATGTAACCAC
This sequence comes from uncultured Planctomycetales bacterium, assembly GCA_964532435.1. Classification (GTDB taxonomy): domain Bacteria; phylum Planctomycetota; class Phycisphaerae; order UBA1845; family Fen-1342; genus CAZHIE01. The sequence continues at coordinate 25,580 of CAZHIE010000026.1, read as the reverse complement.
GCCTCGCATCGCCGCAGATCCTGAGTATGTTCGTCGTCAGGGCCGAACACCCGCGCAAAGCGCGGCAGCGCATCTTCGAGCAATTGCTCCACCACTTTTGCCTGCGCCAAGTTGACGGCGGCCGCGATGCAACGCTGCGTGCAGAGCAGCGCGGCGGGATTATCCGGATGAACATGCTGCTGATAGAGCTCGAGCGCCGCTTGCGCTTCTCGCTGCGCATGGGGAAAGAGGGTCAGCGTGTTATAGACGTCGGCCAGCAATTCCCGCGCACGGGCCGCTTGCAGGGGGTGGTTCGAGAAATGCGCCGGTATTTCCACGGACGCTCGATCCAACACTTGTGCGAGCCGCACATCGGCGCCCTGGGCGTCCGGACTTACCTGCGTCATGATGTCGCGCAGAAACTCGTTCACGGCTCGGGCTTCGTCCGCACGCTCGAGCGCTTCGCGCTGACTCTCCACGGCGCGCACAAGGCCCAGAATCGTCCCGAATGTGCCCAGCATGATCGCCGAAGCGATGGCGGCGCCCGCAACCACGGCGACCCGGTTCCGTCGCACAAACTTGCGAAAGCGATAACCCGATGTGGGCGGCGTGGCCTGCACCGGCTGATTTTCGAGATAGCGGCAGACGTCATCGGCCAGCGCGCTCGCGGTTTCGTAGCGCCGCGCGCGATCCCTCTCCAGACACTTCAGAACGATCCAATCGAGATCGCTCCGCAACGCGCGGATCAGCGCCTCCGGTTCCGTGTTTCTGCGCTCTGCGATGTCGTGCGCCGATGAACCGGCGGATGTGAGAGTTCGCGAGCCCGGGGCGGCGCCGCGATCCGCACGCGTCGCCGCAAGCAGGCGCAGCCGCTCGCTGGGCTGCACCGGCTCGCGATCGCAGGACGCGCGCGGGGTCTTCGCCGCGCTTGAGCTGCCGTGCTGAGTCCGACCGTAAGGCGTGGCGCCCGTGAGTAACTCGTATAGCAGCACGCCGAGCGAATAGACGTCGCTGCGCGTGTCCACGTCGTCCGAGGCGCCGGTGATCTGCTCCGGGCTCATGTAGTCCGGCGTGCCGATCGCCTGCCCCACAGCCGTGAGACTGCTGCCGGTCGGCCCAGCCGCGACGGCCTTGGCGATTCCAAAGTCAATCACTTTGACCGACGGCCGTCCATCCGATTTCGCGACCAGCACGTTGGATGGCTTCAGATCGCGGTGAATGATTCCCCGCTGGTGCGCATGCTGCACCGCGTCGCAGACCTGGCGGAACAGTACAAGACGGCTCGCGATGGTCAGTCGTTGGCGGTCGCAGAATTCCGTGATTCGCTCCCCCTCGACCAACTCCATCACGAAATACGGCCGTCCCCGCTCGGTGGCGCCGGCTTCGAGCACGCGCGCGATGTTCGGATGATCCATCAGCGCCAGCGTGCGGCGCTCAAGCTCGAATCGCGCGATCACCTGCCGCGTGTCCATCCCCGCCTTGATGATCTTCAGGGCGACCACGCGATCGAACGGCTCAGATTGCCGAGCTCGATAGACCGAGCCAAATCCTCCTTCACCCAGCAACTCGATCAGCCGAAACGGCCCCACGTTCGGCTCGTGGAGTTCAGCAGCTGGCGACGCGGAATTCAAAGCCTCGCTGGGATTGCTCAGGAACGGGTCATTCAGTTCAGCGGCGATCAGCAGCGCTTCCACGCGCGCGTGCAGCGTCGCATCCCCGCCGCAACAGCGCGCCAACTGCGCCGCTCGGTCCTCGGCGGAAGCGTCGAACACCTCGTCGAAGATCTGACGGGCACGAACGTCCAGCGGCACTTGCATCCACGGCTCCTGCCCAACGGACGCGCCGGCTGCGGCTCTACCAGGCCTACGACATGTCCCGTTCGAGTGCGTCGCGCAGCCAGCCGCGCGCGAACGCCCACGCGCGCTGCGCTGTTCGCTCGCTCACGCCCAGCATTTCCGCCGCCTCGGCCGGCGTAAGGCCGGCGTAGAAGCGCAGATGAACCACCGATGCCGACAGAGCGTCCACCTGTTCCAAACGCGAAATCGCGTCGTCGAGAGCCAGAAATCCGGCCGGATCGGTTCCTGCGGCCAGATCGGCGACGCTGGAAATGGACATGGCCGCCCGCCCCCCGCCGCGCTTGTCCGAGTGCTTCCGCCGGAAATGATCGACGAGCACCTGTCGCATGGCCTTGGCCGCGGCCGCAAAAAAATGCCCGCGCCCGTTCCAGTCCGCCCGCGGCGAGCCGAGCAGGCGGATACACGCCTCGTTTACCAGCGCCGTCGTTTGCAACGTGCCCCCCGGCTGCGCGCTCGCCATCCGCTTGCGGGCGATTTGCCGAAGCTGGCCGTAGATCAACTCATAGAGCTGCTGCGGCGCGGCGGCATCGCCCGTCGCGGCGGCGTTGAGCAGGCGTGTCACATCCGCGGAATCAGCCGAACCCGCAGAACTCATTCCTTTGATCGTATGCGATCGGCGGTCGCCGACAAAGGCGCATGACGTCCATTCAGTCGAGCCGGGCTTTTTTGCACCGCCCGGCCCTGCCAGTTCTGCGAACGCTCTCCATTTTTTTGGCCGCGGATGAGCGTTTTCTTCGTGCGATGGTGGTGTCTGGACGCATTCCCTCGGATTGCCGCGAGAATCGGACGGATCGCACAATCAGTTCTTCAAAGGAGCAAACATGAATCGCTTCGCAGCTACCGCGGTCGTGCTATTCGCTCTTTCGGCGCAAGCGCTTGCGCAATCGAGCACATTCACGTACCAGGGTCGCCTCGAAGAGGCGGACGCACCGGTGACCGGCCTGCACGATCTGCGATTTCAGCTCTTCACCGCGGCGTCGGGCGGAACTCAGGTCGGCGCTACGATCTGCCTGGACTCCGTGAATGTCGTCGATGGGCTGTTTACGGTTCCGCTCGACTTTGGGACCGCGTTCGACGGCAACCCGCGCTTTCTGCAAGTGTTCGTGCGCCGCGACAGCACGCCCGCGAATTGCGATAGCGGGGCGTACACGGCGCTGAGCCCGCGACAGCCCATAACGGCCACGCCCTATGCGCTCAAAGTGCAGGGCATCGACGGCAACTCGCTCAACGCCGCCGATGGCAGCCCGATCGATGCGCTCTTCGTCGATAACTTCGGCAAAGTCGGAATCGGAACGCTCGCGCCGACACACACCGTCCATATCGCAACGGTCGGCCCCACGATCGCGTTGCAGGACACGGCCCCTGCGGCGCAGCAGGCCGGCTACATCAGCTACCGCGACAACGCCAACGTCGAGCGCGCCTGGGTTGGCTACGGCACTCCGGGCAGCCCGCACTTCTCGGTGCTCAATGCCCGGCCCAGCGGCAAAATCGAGCTTCGCACGCTCGGCGGCGGCGGCTCGGTGTTTCTTCCGTCGGACTTCCTCGGCGTCGGCACGTCGGCGCCTACGAGTCCGGTGCATATCGCGAGCGACCTCAACGCCGTCGTGCAACTGCAGGACATCGGCCCCAACGCAACGCAGTCTGGATACGTCGACTTCCGAAATAGCAGCGGCGTGGAAACTGCGTGGGTCGGGTTCGGCACGCCCGGAAGCCCGGACTTCTCCATCGTCAACGCCCGCGCCGGCGGGAACATCGTTCTTACCCCGCTCGGCGGCGGGGCTGTGCAGGTGCCGGTGCTGGAAATCACCGGCGC
>CAZHIE010000026.1:0-21832 GCA_964532435.1 uncultured Planctomycetales bacterium | reverse complement strand
TTACCCCGCTCGGCGGCGGGGCTGTGCAGGTGCCGGTGCTGGAAATCACCGGCGCGGACATCGCCGAGAAATTCCCCGCCAGCGAAAAGCTCGAACCGGGCATGGTGGTCGCGATCGACAAAGCGAATCCGGGGCAGCTCTGCCTCGCGCGCGGCGCATACAACCGCTGCGTCGCCGGCGTGGTCAGCGGCGCGAACAACTTCTCCGTCGGCGCGGTGCTCGGCAATCTGCCGGGACACGAAGATGCGCCCCCCATCGCGCTCTCCGGCCGCGTCTATGTTCAGTGCGACGCGTCGGCCGGCGCGATCGAGCCCGGCGACTTGCTGACTACTTCCGAGACGCCCGGACACGCCATGAAAGCCGCGGACCGCGACCGCTCGCACGGCGCGGTGATCGGCAAAGCGATGGAGCGCCTCGAGAAGGGCCGCGGCCTGGTTCTCGTGCTCGTCAACCTGCAATGAGCCCGCTCGCGATACAACCTGCGGCCAGAAGTATGTCGAATCATCGAAATCCTGCAGGAGCGGCCACCGTGAAACGCGCACTTTTTGCATTGCTGTGCTGCCTCGGCCTCACGGCTCAGCCGGCGCTGGCCGACGGCGTGATCCAGATCCCCGTGTCGGTCAAAATCATCGCTGATCCGGACACCGGCGAGGGCCCGCCCGGCGTCTCGCCCTTCTTCATCGTCTCGGCGATCGATAACGCGAACGCACGGTTGACAGAGTACAGTCGCGGATACCGGCTGGTGCTGGTTGACCCGGTCACTCTGGTCGGTGTCCAGTTCGAGACGGCGCGGCCATACCCCGGTCACTACTACGCTTCGTCGATTACCTCATTGCCGCGCCTGGAGATGGAGAGCGACGCGACCGCCAACCCGGAGTTGTGGGCCTGGAACTTCGGCGCCATCAACATCTACATCAACGAGAGCGCGCTCTTTCAGGGGCTGCTCTGCACGCACCCCGAGAGTCAGATTCTCGTCATCGACGATTTTCATGCCGGCGCTCAAAGCGCCTATGTCCATATGCTCGGCCACTATTTCGGCCTGTGTAACACGCAGGGCTGCGGGTGCAACTGCAGCGATGAGTGCAATGATGGCGATCCGCGCAGCGACGGCATCGCCGACACCCTCGCCGACAGGGCGAACTGGGGTCAGGAGCACATTTCCGAGTATAACTTCGGCACCGACTACGCGCACCTCACACCAGCCCAGCAGGCGCTTGTCGATGGAACAGACCACAACATGATGAGTTACCGTATCGGAGGCCTGAGCTGCATTCTGATCGGGTCGACGGGTACGAATTATCTCACCGAGGGCCAGCTCGACCGTTGGGCGGATGTCGCCAGCACAACCCGACTGGCCGCCTGCGACGGCCGCACGTTTTTCGTTCAGACGGGCACAGGCGGCTTCCACACCGGTCGAAGCAGCGACCCTTTTCGCCGGATCGATGAAGCGGTCGCCGCGGCGACCGGCGGCGGCGACATCATCCTGATCCGGGGCGGCACGTATGCGGAAACACCGATTATCAGTTCGCCCGTGACGCTGCGTGCGCCGCGCGACCAGGTGGTCCGCATCGGCGGCTGACGGCGACAGCGGAGTCAAGAACATGAAACGCGCATTTCTGCTTTTCGTTCTCGCCATATGCACAGTGGATAGCGTTCGCGCTGACGGTGTCATTGTCATCCGGCTTTCGTGCAAAGCCATTCTGGCGCCGCTCTCCGGGGCCCCACCGGAGGACTTTCAGGAAAGTGACATCACAAACGCGGTTGAGACTATGAATACATTAATGGAGGCCTACGGCCGCGGTTACAGATTCGTCCTTGTCGATCCGATTACGCGCGTCGGCGAGCGAGGCGGCCATTCGCGGCCAAACCCGAGCCATTACTATGGCATCAACATGGTAGCCCAGCCGGACGAGCGGCTGAACATGGAAAGCGACGCGCTCGAAAACCCGGAACTGTACGACTGGAACTTCAGCGCGATCAATATCTACATCAATACCGCCAATTCCGGCCTGATGTGCGGCTTCCAGAACAGCCAGGTGATCGTCATTGGCGGTGGCGATGCAAATCGCGCGGCTGTGCATCTGCACGAACTGGGGCACTTCTTCGGCCTGTGCCACACGCAGGGATGCTCCAACGGCTGCTGCGACGGCTCCGGGCCCGGAAGCGACGGCCTCGACGACACGATCGTAGATCTGCCCTGTTGGGACCGCGATGAGATCGCCCAGCACAACTTCGGCGAAAACTACAACCAGCTTTCATCCGACGAGCAGAATGATGTGGACAACGTGCTTTTCAACGTCATGAGCTACCACTCGGCGTTACAGAACTGTGGGATGAACAACACCTCCTTCGCCGGCCGGCTGACGGAACATCAACTGGATCGCTGGTCGGACACGGCCAGCGTCGCCCGCTTCGACGTGTGCGACGGCCGCACCTTTTTCGTTCTGGCCAATGCCGGCGGCAGCCAGACCGGTCGCAGCACGAACCCGTTCGATCGGGTCGCGGAAGGCATCGATGCGGCCGACCCGGCGGGCGGCGACATCGTCATGATTCGTAGCGGGGCCTATCCCGAGAACCTGACGATCAACATCCCGGTAACGCTGCGCGCGCCGCGCGGACATATTGCACGGATCGGAGGATAGCGATGAGCGCGTTCTGCAAACCCGTCCGAGGCGCCTGCGGAGGGGTCGCTTTGGCCGTGGCGCTGTGTATTCCCGCAGCGGCACAGCAGTTCGATACTTACTGCAATTATCTCGGCCGATTTCCCGCTGGCGCCACGAACTGGAGCGACGACGCCCAGGGCCTGGCCAACGACAACGACAATTGGTTCATCACGCAGACGACGGTGCTTTGGAGAATTCCCGTTGGGTTGAATCTTGATTCCGTGGACTCGGACGATCCGGGGGTCTTCCGGCGCGAACAGGAGAGCTACGGCGAGTTGGCGGACTACCCGCATTTTGGGGATCCCGATGTCTACCAATACGACAGTGATGACGCCTACCTTGTGCTGCCGATCGAACACCACGATCAGGCCGAACCCGGCGCGCTGGCGATCCTGCGCTGCAGTGATCTTTCGCTTGTGGGATTGTCGCCGCTCGTCAACGCCGATGGCGAGCCCACGCAGGGTCACGACGCCGGCTGGTGCGCCGTGGACGCCCAGGGAATGGTCTGGTCGTCCATGCAGCACCCGGGATTGAGCGGCGGGCCATCGCTCCTTTACCGATATGCCGTGGATTGGGAGCGCGTGCATAATAACCTGGGCGTAGCGATTTCGCTGCAAGCAATACACGCGATGCGAGACGAGTCAAACGCTCCGCTCGACCTGACGACCATGCAGGGCGGCGACTTCGGGCCGGGCGACAAGCAGCTTTATCTCATCAGCGGGTTTCACAACGATGACGGACAGCTCCGGCGGCGCGAGGGCATTCACGTCCTCGAAGAGACGCAGCCCTTCGTTTGGACGCGCGTCGAGCACTCAACGAACGGATCGGGACACTTCAACTATTTCTACAACTCCGATTTCACCGTACGCAACGAGCCCGAGGGGCTCACGGTCTGGGACCTGGACGACGGCCGCGCGCCGAACATTCGAGGCCACCTGCATGCCTTCATGTCCGACAATGACGCAATGAACGGCGATATCTACTTTTATCACTACACCCACACGCTCTATGTGAGCGCCAGCGCTTCGTGCAGCCGGAACTCATGTTGCGATCTTCCGCCGTCTCATCCGGCCTATTGCGGCGGCGGCGGTATTCCCTGCCATACGGGCACGCCCGGGTGCCCGTCTAACAGCATCGCAGCCGCCGCGGCCGACGCGTGGAACGGCAGTCGCCTGGAGATCGGCGCCGGAACATACGACGAATCGCTGATCATTTCAAAGCGTGTGCAAATGAGCGCGTCCGGCGGCCTTGTCCGCATCGGCGGTTAACGAAAGTGTCGCGATTGGCCACCTGGCCGGCATGAGTCTGAGTCGCACGGCTTGAAACGGGTCATTGTGGAGGTTCTCATGAAACGTCTTTCGAGCTTTCTTGTCCTCGTCGCGGCCGCGTCGCTCGCATCCTCTGCGCTCGCCGACGGCATCATTCAGTTGCGCCTTTCCTACAAGGTAATCCTCGATCCCGCCGACGGCTCGCTGCCGCAGGGCTTCACCGACGCCGCCATCGACGACTCGATCGACGAAATGAATGCGTTTCTGGATTCCTACGGCCGCGGCTATCGCTTCGTGCGCGCCGATCCGATCCAGCGCGTCGGCAACGTCGACGGATTCGACCGGCCGAACCCCAGCCACTATTTCGGCATAAACATGCTGGAGGAGGAAGGCGAACGCGGCAACATGCAGGCCGACGCGCTCCAGTTTCCGCAGCCCTATCAATGGAATCAGAACGCCGTCAATATTTACATCAACGAAGCCAATACCGGCGGCACCTGCGCCCGTCCCAGCGAGCAGTTGATCGTCATCGGCGGATTCACCAGCGGCGCCGGCTGGCTTCAACTGCACGAAATCGGCCACTACTTCGACCTTTGCCACACGCAAGGCTGCTCGTGCGGCTGCTGCGATGCCCAGCAAACCGGCGAATGCCATACCGTGCCCGGCAGCGACGGCATCGCGGACACATTGCCCGACCTGGCGTGCTGGGAGCAAGACGACATCGCGCAGAACAGCTTTGGCCACGACTATCTCTTCCTATCGCCCGCACAACGTGAGCAGGTCGATGACGTGTTTCTCAACATCATGAGCTATCACCGCAGCGGCTGCGGGCAGGGCGCGGCCGTCGCGCGGCTGACCGAATTGCAGCTCGATCGCTGGTCGGACACGGCCAGTTTCACGCGACCCGTCCACGACGGCCGCACGTTCTTTGTCCAGGCCGGCGCCGGCGGCAGCCAGAACGGCCGCAGCACAAACCCGTTCGACCGCGTCGCCGAAGGCCTGGCCGCGGCGAATGGCGGCGGCGACATCGTGATGATCCGCACCGGCCTTTATCCCGAAAACCTGACCCTCAGCGCGCCCGTCACCCTGCGCGCCCCGCGCGGTCACGTCGCGCGGATTGGAGGCTAGTGCAATGCTTCGGAATTACTGCCGCTGGGTGGGGCGGGATTCCAGCCCGCCCGAGCGGGCAAGATGCCCGCTCCACCCACTCGTCATCCGCCTCTTCGACGCTTCCGCCGGCGAAAGCCAGGTGGGCTCAACTCTCTGCTTCGATGGCGTGAATGTCGTTGACGGTCTGTTCGGAATCCGCCCGGACTTCGGCCAGCAATTCGTTACCCCCGCCCAGCGCCGTCTCGACATTCAAGTTCGCCGCGAAATCGGCCAGCCCTGTACGGATGGCCGATCACTTCCGAAGCCTGGCGGTCGAAGCGGGCATAACCGTGCATGCGACGCCGCGGTCCGCCGATTCGAAGGGGCTGGCCATTACGGCCAAGCAGCTTGATGGCATCGAAGTCCGCGAGCTGGCCGGTGGCACGAGCGACGACGAGTTCGATTGGCGTGTCGAAGCCGTTCGCAAAGGGCATGAGGACTATCAGGTCACTCGGCCGTGGATGCGCTCGGACGAGAACGAGTCCAGGGCCTGGGAAAAGCGCAGCCCATGGGACGCATTCGCTGCCGCTTCTTTCGCACGGCGAAACGCCGGGTATAATCCGGCCGGTCTTGGAGCCACGGTGATCACATTCGCCGGGGTCTAAGTAGAGCAAGTGGTGCCGCTTAAGTAGAGCAAAACCGCGTTTGCGGGCGTAATTCAGTGGTAGAATGCCAGCTTCCCAAGCTGGACGTCGTGGGTTCGAATCCCATCGCCCGCTATAGTTGTAAACGTAGCCGCCCCGCAGACTTGCGGTGACCTGCCGATGGTCGGCAGCGCGGCCTGGGACGCGAAAACGCGCGGTGTTACACCGCGCAAGCGTCACGGAGCCACGCATGCCGACGCAAGAAACGAAAAGTCCGTCCAAGACCCGCAGCGCCAAACCCACCGTGCCCGCGTATCGCCAACGTGCGGGCTACTCGCAGGCGATCGTCACGCTCACCGACGCCGAGACGCGACAACGCCGCGACTACTGGCTCGGCGAGTTCGACCAGCCCGAGAGCCGCGAACGCTACCACCGCGTCATCGCGGAGTGGGAGCGCCGCGGGCGACGCCTGCCGCCGCCCGACTTCGACGCCCCGCCGGCCCGCCGCGCCGACGAGATCACGATCGTCGAGGTCATCCGCGAGTACTGGCGCTGGGCGGCGGACTACTACCGCCCGAAGCACGCGCAGGCGCTCGACGGGGCGCTCACGATCCTGCGGCAGTTCTACGGCCGCACGGCCGCGATCGACTTCGGACCGAAGAAGCTTCGCCTGCTGCGCGACCACATGATCCGCGGCGATGGCTCGCGCCGAATGCCCTGGTCGCGGAAGTACATCAACTCGCAGGTCCAGCGCATCCGTCACATGTTCAAGTGGGCCGCCGGCCACGAGCTCGTGCCCGTCGCAGTGCATCAATCGCTCTGCACGCTTGAGCCGCTGCGCCGCGGGCGCTGCGACGCACGTGAGAGCAAGAAGGTCGTGCCCGTGCCGGCGCACCTGATCGACGCCGTGCTGCCGAACCTCACGCGTCCGGTCGCGGCGCTGGTGAGACTCCAGCGGCTCACGGGAGCTCGCGCCGGCGAGTTGCTCGGCATGCGGCCATGCGACATCGAGATGGACGACAAACTCGGCGTCTGGACCTACAAGCCCGAGGAGCACAAGAACGCGTACCGCGAGCACGAACGGGTGATCTATTTCGGACCGCAGGCGCAGGAGGCCATTCGGGCATTCCTGCACGATCGGGCGACGAGTGCCTACTTGTTCAGCCCGGCCGAATCTGACGCCGAGCGTCGCCTGCGGCTGCACGCGGCGCGAAAGACGCCGGCGGGCCAGGGCAACGAACCGGGGACGAACCGGCGGGAGAACCCGCAGCGCAAACCGGGCGAGCGTTTCACGACCAGCACGTATCACCGCGCGATCCAGTACGCCTGCGACCGGACCTTCCCGCCGCCTCAGCACCTCGCGAAACGCGACGGCGAGACGGTCGACGCCTGGCGCGACCGCCTCGAGGCCGAGGATCTGTGGGACGAGCTCGTCGCCTGGCGCAAAGCCCACCGCTTCCACCCGCACCAGCTCCGCCACAACGCGGCGACCGAGCTGCGGAAGGCGTTTGGCCTCGAGGCGGCGCAGCTCACGCTCGGCCACGCGAGCGCCCAGATCACGGACGCGATCTACGCGGAGCGCGACCGGGCGAAAGTGATCGAGATCATGCGGAAGATCGGATGAACGGCCGAATCGAGAGTCTGGGCAGTGTATCGCTCACTCGGCTTCGTCGTCCCCTCTAAGTACGCAGCAACCATCAGCTTCCAGCTGAGAAAAGAGGCTTGGAAGCCTCCGCATCACGAGCGACAGGCCGTGGCACGCTCGGCTCACGGCGACATAAAGACCGTTCTTGCGACGGTCAGAAACTTCATCCAGCGGCTCGTCCCAGGCCTTGCTAGGATCGACATGCACCACAGCGTCGAACTCCAAGCCCTTCGTTGCCAAGACAGGGGCGATGATCACACAATCAGTCTTGCGCAAGGCGGCAGCGCCGGATCTGGAGGTGACCAGATGAACCTCCGTCAGCGAATCCTGGAGCTCGGCTTCAAGTCGCTGGTGCAGACGCTGTCGTCGTTCAGCGCTCCAATGCCCATCGAAGAGCACGCCAACCGTCGCATTCGGTATTCCGTCACGCCAATGCCGGATCTCGTCCGCCACAGTCGCCGCCATGTCTTTCGTGTTGGCGACGAGAACCCTGGGCAAAGGCCCTTCCCGCGCCTCGTTGGCCTTCCAGGCCGGTGTTTCGCCGTACAGGCCGGCGTGCAGCGCGTGTACGAATCGGCCCAACTCGGCTGATTGTCGGTGATTGACCGCGAAAACCGCCGTCTTCAGGTTCGTGATACCCAAGTCGCTCCACCGACGGAGCCCGCGAATGTCCCTCAGGCGTTGCCGCAGGTCGCCGACAAGCGTTATGTTGCCGCCCTCGACTACCAGTCTGCGGATCGTGTGCACGTGCGCAGGCCACACGTCCTGTGCCTCATCAATCATTACGTGCGTCAGCCGTTCTGCAGCACGCGCCACGAGAGGCTCCCGACCGGTCGATGGCGCAAGTGCCAGGTGAACACCGAGCCAAGCGGCGAGCGCAGCGTCGTATTCGCTAAATTGCGGCTCGTCCTCGCTGCACCGCTTCTGCCAGGCCTCGTCCGCCTCACGAATCTCATCCGTCGAGAGACCGTCGTCCTGGCATGCCTTGAGAAGCTCGGCGTACTCTCGCGTTGCGAAGGACGCCCGGGCGACGGCGATCCAATCAAAGAGCCTGGGCCACAAGTCGCGCAGCGCATCACGCAGCGCTCCCGTTTCCCGCTCCTTCACCGCGTTCTGCCGGACCGGGTCAGTAATTCCCTTCGTGGCCGTCGCAACAGCCTGCCGGACCCACTCGTCGACACGGACCGCCAGATTCACGTTCGTCGGCAGGCTGCCCTCTCCGACGGCCACCGTGCGCAAGCTCTCGGCCCAGCGCCGCAACTGCGGTAGCACGGCCTCGCCGAAGCCGCGAATCGCGGTGAGCGGCGCTAGTGCCTCCGGATTCGGATCACCGAGGATCGACGCCACATGCCGCTTGAACCCGGCCCAATACGCATCCAGCGCGGCCGGGTGCGCCTTGAGATGGGCGGAGGGGCCGTGCTCGCGAGTCTCACGGCCCGACAGCGTACGTGCGTCGCGGCAGACGTTGCGCAGAAATCCGCGCATCGTCTGAACCAGGATGCCGGTGATGCCTAGCGACCTGACCAGCGAGTCGAGGTAGCCGACCATCTCGTCGTTGAGCACGAGCACTCGCATCGTACGCACGTCATGAAACGGCTCCGCGCGCGTTCGGTCGAGCCCGAGCTCCTCCCACTGCCGGTCAATCAGGCAGGGAATCCGCATGATGCCGATGCTCGTCTTGCCGCTGCCTGGCGGGCCGTCGATGAGCACGCTTTCCACGAAGGGCAGATGCATGGCGGCACGTTGCGGCGCGTCGGCCAATACGATGATTTCGTTGAGCCCGAACTCGCGGCGCGCCTCGTACGTCTTCGTCGGCCGCTTCTTGGCCGGAACGGCGAGTTCCTCGGCGAGTTCGGCCTCACGCTCGACAAGGGCCGTGCCCGAATTCAGAAGGTACGTGGCGTTCGCGATCGTTGGGAGCACGGCCTCGTACTTTGCCGAGGTACCGATGGTGTACTGAACGGGCCGGCAGCCCCTGGCTTGGAACTCGAACGTCTCGCCGATCGGCTTGTCGAGGACGTCCTTTGTAATCGGAGAGGTCCAAGAGAGCGTTTCCCACCCGTCGCCGTCGGTTCCAGGTGACACGCGCGCTTTCGTCACGAGCATCGCCACGCGCTCGTTCTTCGCCCAACTACTGTTACGCGTCACATCGACCCGTGCGAAGAACAGGTCGCGTTGCACGCCTTGCAGCGCGATTTGCTCGCCGATCTTGTAGCGCCCGAACGCCACCACGTCTGTCGGTTTACCCGTGATGTCCGGGAGCAAACTGATGGCAGGTCTTCCCAACTTCTCCGCCGCCGCCGCCGCTAACGCCGCCGCCCGCTGCTTGTCGCCGCGTACATGTTCGCGGAGTTCCCCTAAGTCGACAGCCATGAAGATGTCTCCCGTTGCCGCTGGCCACTGAGCATCGTCGCTGATGACCCAGACGCTCGCCGCTGGCGAGGATTCCGTCTGAAGTGCCGCCGCAGTTGGTGAATCACGTCCTGAGCGGTGGGTCGACGCTTGGCTGCTCAGTTCCGCAGACCTGCGCATTCTGTGCCGCGAGGTGGCCGACGTCCACTGCGCGAACGGCGCGGTGTAGCCAACGCAGTCTTGCAGAATCAGGTGATCGCGGGCCTGACGAATGAGCCGGTAACGGGGCTCGCGAATCCTGATGCCGAGTTACCGAAGCAGGTGACTCGGCTTTTTTTCTGCGCTTTTTTCGAGCTAGGAACCGCTCTGGCAGCGAGCCAGCACCGATCCGCGATGCCACTGACGTGGTAACTCCAGTTACCGAGTTACCACAACAAAACGCCTCGTAAAACGCCGTGCATAGAACCAAACGCTGTGGAGGTTCGCATGCACGAACAGACCCTGACAGATGAACGTCTGCCGCTCACCGAGGTCGCCAAACTTGTCCCTGGCCGGCCGTCGGTGAACTGCATCTGGCGCTGGTGCCGGCGCGGCGTGCTCGCTCGCAACGGCGAACGCATCCGGCTCGAACACATCCGGATCGGCGGCAAGATCTTCACCACCCGCGCGTGGCTCGAAGAATTCGGCCGGCGGTTAGCAAGCGAGGACGCGAAGTACTTCGACCTGAACCAGGCCCTCGCGCCGGCCGATCGACGCGTTTCCACGCGTGGGCGACCTGCATCCCCCGTCACCGATCGCCGACGTCGTGAGATCGAGGACGCCGAGCGCGAGCTTGATCAGGCGGGCCTGCGATGACCCGCGTCCCGCTCGTCTCTATCGGTCAAGGCGAATTCCGCTGCGATTTCCACCCGGAGGGCTTGGGCATGAGACCTACGTCGCCTGATTCGTTGAACCTGCGCTTCCTCGTCCGCGAGTCCGCGGACGTCTATCACGCCAAGAGCGCGGAGCACCTGACATCGCACGCGCTCAACGAGTTCCGCCGCTGCCCGTTGCTGTATCGCAAGCGGGAGATGGGCCTCGTTCCGGAACGCGACACGACCGCCTACGTCATCGGCCGCGCTGCGCACACGCTGATTCTCGAAGGTCGGGAGCGATATGCCCGCGAGTACGCCGTCGGCGGCCCGATCAACCCGAAGACCGGTCAGCCGTTCGGATCGCAGACGAAGGCGTTTGCGGAATGGGCCGCGCAGCAGAGCAAGCCGGTGCTCAGCGACACGCATGCAGCACTGGTCGAGCAGATGGCCGCCGCAGTCGCCGGGCATCCGCTCGGACGGGAGCTGCTCCGCCACGGCGTAGCCGGAGGCGGCGCCCGTCCCATCCGAACAGTCGTGTCCGGACTGCGGCCGCGCCGAGCGCTCCGTGCAACCGGAACAAGGGCCGCATGCCGCCAAGGAGGTCTGTGCCTGGTGCGGTTGCTGGCTGCGCTGGGTGCCGAGAGCGGAAGCCGAAGCGCGCTGGGCTGAGGAGGTGCCGTTTTGATGCCCGGCCGCGCGAACGACATGATCCTGCGTTTCCTCGAGCTGCTGTTCGAGCCCGGGGACGTCTTCGAAGTACGCGCGCCAAACTGCCGCGACCGGCCGGACGCGCGCTACGGGTACACCTGCTCGGGTTACTTCACCTACGACTCGATCGAGCAGGCCGCGCGTCAGATCGCTGATCTCGACCGGGCCGGGATCGCCCCCGGCATCTACGTGACGCTCAATCCGGTGGAGCCGGCACTTCTGGCGCGCTCGGTCAACCGCATCAAGACGAAGGCTCGCGAGACGACGCAGGACAAGGACGTTTTGCGCCGGCGATGGTTGCTGATCGACGCCGACCCGGTCCGGGCGGCCGGCATCAGCTCGACCGACGCGGAGTTGGCGCTGGCCGGAGCGCGGGCCCGGACCATCGCCGCACATCTTTCCGCCGCCGGTTGGCCCGCGCCCATCATCGTCATGTCGGGCAACGGTTACCACCTGCTGTACCGCATTGATCTGCCCGCCGACGACGAGGGCCTCGTGAAACGAATCCTCCAGGCGCTCGCGCAGCGATTCGACGACGGCGCTGTCAATGTCGATTGTTCGGTCAACAATCCCGCACGGATCGTGAAGGTGGTCGGGACGATCCCGCGCAAGGGCGACGAGCTGCGTGGCGTCGCCGGTCTCGACGATCGGCCGCACCGACGCGCCGAACTGCTGGACATGCCGGAGAGTGTGTGCGCCGTCCCGCGCGAATCGCTCGAGCAGCTCGCGGGCGGCGTCCAGCGGTCGGAGAAACCGCCATCTCGTCCGTCGCAAGACACAGATCCACGTCGAATCGATTGCACGCCAACTGGCGTTCGGGCTTGGCTTGAAGCCCACGGCGTCGAGGTCAAGGGTTGCCGGCGCAACGGCGACAAAACGCTGCTCCTGCTCGAGCGCTGCCCGATCAATCCCGAGATCGTCGCGACCGGCGGTTCGGACATCGCCGTTCTCGTCGGCGACGACGGCAAGCTGGCGTATTGCAACAAGCACAACCGTGGGCAGAACTACACGTGGCATGACCTGCGGCGCACGCTCGAACCGGGCTGGCAACCGCCGGCAGACGAGGCAGATGTCGATTTGTCTGGGCTCCACGTGCGCACCGGCGGAGCGCGGAGCGGCGACGCGCCCGTCGCGCGCGCCTCTGATCCTGGCCCGTTTCCCGAACACCTGCTGCGCGTGCCCGGCTTCATCGGCGCCGTCATTGATCACAACCTCGCCACAGCTACGCGGCCACAGCCCGTGCTGGCACTGGCCGGCGCCGTCTGCCTCCAAGCCGTGCTCGCAGCGCGCAAAGTCCGCGACGAGCGGGGCAACCGCACCAACCTGTACTGCGTCGGCATCGCACCGTCCGGCGCCGGCAAGGACCACGCCCGCAAGGTCAACAAGAACATCCTGTTCCAGGCCGGGCTGAACGACCTGGAGGGCACTGAGGACCTGGCCAGCGACGCCGGGTTGGTCGCGGCCGTCGAGCAGCAACCGGCGATCCTCTTCCTGCTCGACGAGTTCGGACGTTTCCTGCGCACCATCGGCGATCCGAAAAAGGCGCCGCACCTGTTCAACGTGCTCGGCGCGCTCATGAAGCTGTACTCGTCAGCGGACACAGTCTTTCGCGGCAAAGCCTACGCCGAGCACAAGCGCAACAAAGTCGTCGATCAGCCGTGCGTGAGCGTCTATGGCACGACTGTGCCCGAGCATTTCTTCGAGTCGCTGACGCCCGACAGCCTCAGCGACGGCTTCATCGCGCGGTTGCTCGTCTTCGAGGCCAACGCGACGCCGCCCAGACAGCGAACGTGCCAACGTCTGCCGCCTGACGAGTTGCTCGAAGCGGCCGGCTGGTGGGGCAACCTTAAGCCCGGCGGCAATCTCTGTGGCGAGCACCCCGAGCCGCAGATCGTGCCCTACACGCCCGAGGCCGGAGAGACCTTCGATGAGTTCGCTGCAAACGTGGACGCCGAGCTGGCGCGCCCGGACAGCGACGGCCGCTCGCTGTGGGCCCGTGCCGAGGAGAAGGCCTGTCGCCTGGCGCTGGTCTACGCGTGTTCGGCCGACCGCGACAACCTCCAGGTGACCGCCGACGCAGCTCGCTGGGCGCGCGACGTCGTCGATTACCTGACGCGGCGGATGCTGTACGTCGCTCACGAGTGGGTCGCCGACGGTCAGTTCGACGCTCGCCAGAAGCGCGTACTGCGGATCGTTCGCCAGACCGGCGGGCGCATCGGGCGCGGCGAGCTGTGCCGCCGTACGCAGTGGTTAACGCAGCGCGAGCGGCAAGAGGTCGTGGAAAACCTGATCGAGACCGGACAACTCGTCGTCGTCACCACGCCGACGGCGACCAAACCGAGGACTGAGTATGCGTTGGCTTGAAGGATCGTTGAAGGATTCACCGCACGTAAGTGCTTGTGCCGACGCGACCACGCGTTCGCGGGAGAGAAACTTCAAATTCTTCCTGGAGCGTTCTGCCATACATGAGAGAAGCGCGCGCGGGGGGGGAGAGAGGAGTGTATTGAAGAATATGAAGAATCTCTCTCTTTGCTCTCTATTATCCCCTCTCCCCAAGACTTGCGCGCCGCGAATCCTTCACGATTCTTCAGCGCCGCTGGCAGGCGGGAGCCCGCCAGTGCGCCAAACCGCGCACTCGGACCTGTGCGGCACAGTTCCTTCCGGACCGCAGTTCTTCCCCACGTCCGCGGGAACGCACGCCAATCCCGACAGAGTTTGTTTCGGTTGGACGCCCACCGCCTGGCGCAATCGCCTGCAGCAGCTCGCCGAACGCTGCGAAGGCGTCAATCCAGAGCGCGCGTCTGATCTTCGCCAGGCGGCGGAATTGATGACTTCGGAGGCGGCAAAGTGACCGCGACCGAGGGGCAAAGCGACTGCCGGTCGTACGTACCCGGCTCCATAGGTACTTCCGGGCAAAAGGAGGATTGCGGGTGGCAAATGGTCAAATTCCGGCCGATTGTCGTGGCGCCGTTTTTCAGGGTGACAGGGTGACAGGGTGACGACCAGGGCCAGGAACACGTCGCGGCCTGCTGCCCGCTTGCCATCCGGGGCGGGCGGGACGGACCAATCGACACTCGCGGACGGCGCCGGTGCGGACGTTGCCCGGTCGCTGCGTGAGCTGGCCGCCGGCGTGGGGCGGGCGCACCAGGTCGTGGCGCGCTGGATAGAGCGGCCGGACTGGAACCAGGGCCGCCGGCCGCCGTGGAGCATCGCCCAGGCGCGGGCATGGGCGACTGCGACGCTGGGCCCGAATCCGGCGGACATTGCGGGAATGGATGAGCGGGCGGAAACGGAAGCCTCCGCGGTGGGCAACGGGAATGACCCGCGCGTCACGCCCCCGACGGACGGCAGCGCGCTGGATGCCCTGCGCAAGAGCCCGCTCAGCGCGGCGAAGCTGAAGCTGACCGTCGTGCGGGCGCAGTTCCTCGAGCTGCAGAAGGCGATCCTGGCCGGCGATTACGTGCGGCGAGCCGAGGTTGAGGAAGCGCTGGTGCGCCGCGTTCACGCCGTTCGCGGGGCGCTGGAGGCACTGCCGCGACAACTGGCCGGCCGCCTGGCGGAGGCCGTGGACGAGTCGGAAGTCGAGCGTGTGCTTGAGGAAGCCATCCGAGCGGTGCTGATCGAGCTGAGCCGGCGGCCGGAACTGCCGGCGATCCGGGAGGTGTCCAATGCGTGATGGAGCAGGAAGGAAGCGGACGGGGCGGGCCGGCGATGAAGCAGCGACGCGGGCCGCACCGGTTCTCCCGGCTGAGCTGGCGGCCGTTCCGAAGCCGAAGCTGCGGCTGGAATGGGTCGAGGCCGGGTCGCTGACGGCCAATCCGCGGAACTGGCGGCGGCATCCGGAAGCGCAGACGGCGGCGCTGCGCGGGCTGATCGCCGATCCGGAAGTGGGTTGGGCTGGGGCGCTGCTGTTCAACGAGCGGACCGGCCGGCTGATCGACGGCCACGCGCGGCAGAAGGTGGTCGATCCGCAAACGCTCGTGCCGGTGCTGATCGGCGCGTGGTCGCCGGAGGCCGAGCAGAAGATCCTGCTGACGCTCGACCCGATCGCGAGCATGGCGGTCGCCGACATCGGCCAGCTCGAGGCGCTGCTGGCGACCGTGGACATCAACGACGACTGGCTGGCCGGGCTGCGCTCGCAGCTCGACACGATCCTGGAGGATTCACAGCGCTACCTGGATCAGCAGGACCAGGCGTCCGAGATCGTCGAGGATGAGGTCCCCGAGCCGCCGGACGAAGCGATCACGCAGCCGGGCGACCTGTGGATTCTCGGTGACCATCGCCTGCTCTGTGGCGACAGCGGCTCGGCGGCAGACGTCGATCGATTGCTCGAGGGGCAGCCGATCCATCTCTGCTGCTGCGATCCCCCCTACGGCGTTCGCGTCGAGCCGCGCAGCAACAACGCGATCGCGGCCGGACTGTCCTCGTTCGGCGAGAGCAATCATGAACCGCAGACGCAGCACCAGCGTTTCGACCAGGCGCGGCAAGGCCGCCGCAAGCCGACGCATTCGAAGCTCCGCGCCAAGGACCGGCCGCTAGCGAACGACTTCCTCAGCGACGAGGAATTCACTCGGCTGCTGCAGGCCTGGTTCGGCAACATCAGCCGGTTGCTGCTGCCCGGTCGCGGGTTCTACATCTGGGGCGGCTATGCGAACTGCGGCAACTACCCGCCCGTGCTGAAGGCCTGCGAGCTCTACTTCTCCCAGGCGATCATCTGGGTGAAGGAGCACCCTGTCCTCACGCGCAAGGACTTTATGGGCAACCACGAGTGGTGCTTCTACGGTTGGCGCGAGGGCGCTGCGCATCTCTTCCTCGGGCCGGCCAACGTGCCGGACGTCTGGAGCATCAAGAAGGTCAACCCGCAGTCGATGATCCACCTGACCGAGAAGCCGGTCGAGCTGGCCGCGCGGGCGATGAAGTACTCATCTCATCCCGGCGAGCACGTGCTCGATCTCTTCGGCGGCAGCGGCTCGACGCTGATGGCGGCCGAACAGCTCGCCCGGCGGGCGTTCCTGATGGAGCTCGATCCTTTGTACTGCGACGTGATCGTGCAGCGCTGGGAGAAGTTCACGGGGCGGAAGGCGGAGCGCCGGTCGCCGGACGGGCGCGCCGATGCGTGAGTGGCGCTCAGAGCCTGCCTCGTCTCAGCCATATTCCCGCCGGAACGGTCTGCGATGCACCGCCGAGAGCGGGCCCCGGTCCATAGTGGGTACTGCGGCCTGCTCTTCCGCCGGCGGCGGCCGCGTCGCACGAATCGTGTCCAGCCGCAGCATGTCGGCCATTGCAAATTGCATGTACTCGCAGTCCCAGTAGTGGTTGGCCGCGCCGGCCGAGATCGGCTGCCACTCTTCGACCTGCCGACCGCCGCCCTTGCGGACCAGCACCTTGTGCTCGGCCGTCATCTGCCGGTTGTAGTCGGAGTCGTTCGTTCCGTTCAGCGCCCATTGCTCGGCGTCGCCCAGCACTTCGCCGGTCCGCGGATCGACCACCGCGATCGTGGCGCCGATCGCGTGCGCCAGGCGATCCTTGTAATGCGTCGTGTCGAGCAGCGTCAGGAACACCGGGAAGGGCGCATCGCGGCGGTCGGGCGGCTGATACGTCACCCGGCGGGTGTGCAGCGGCAGGTCGCGCGGCCGGCTGTCGCCCTTGAGCGCCTTGATCCGCGCTGGATCGGTCAGCGCGAAGCGGTACACCTCGTGCGTGCGGTTGCCCGTCGGGGAGGGGGTTCCTCCGCCGGAGTCGATGCCGAGGATGCGGGCCGCCAGCGCGGTCCGCCCGGCCGCGCGCCAGGGAAAGCGCGTCGCCAGCGTGCGTTCGCGCAGCTCGTCGAACGTGGTGACGATGCCGTGATCGATGCGCTGCGAGCGATAGCCGTAACCCCAGGCGCGGATGACGTAATAGAAGTGGTCCTTCTGCGTATCGGCGGTCGCGATCAGCACGCGGGTCCAATCCGGAAGGACGCAGGCTTGCGCCTCCGCGGCATTCTGCGACTTTCCCTCGAACACGCTGACGGTTGCATGCGTGATCTGCTGATGGAACGGCTCGCCCAGCCAGCTGTTGGTGAAGGCCATCAGCGAGAGCGGGTCATCCTTGCAGCGGATGAACTCGGCCGCGATGCGATACAGCGGAATCCACAGGCAGTAGGCAGCCCAGATATGCACGCCGACGCGTCCGCCGGCAGGCGGCTCGCCTTCCACCGAGCCATCGGGCCGCAGCTGCTGTTCGGCGGACAGCCAGCGGCCCAGCCGGATCATCGCCGGGCGCTGCGTTTCGAGGATCGCAGCGCGGCAGTGCGCGCACTCGTACCAGGCGGCCTTCTCGCGCTCGATCGCGGCGGCCTGCCGGTTGGCGTCGGGCAGACTGAACTTCTTCCAGCGGATGTTGGAGAACGCCAGGACCTGGTACTGCCCGCAGTGCGGGCACGGCACGTGGTAACGAAGCTGCACGGTTGCATTCTCGTAGCGCCGCCAGATCAGGCCATCGGCGGTGGTCGGCGTGCTGATGTTCACGATCAGCCGGCGGCCTTCGTACGTCTGCGTGCGGGCGTAGCCGAGGCTGATGGGATCGGATTCGCGTCCCGACCAGGGCTGGAACTTGTCGACCTCATCGTTGATGACGATCCGGCACGGGTCGGCCGCCAGCGTGGCCGGCGAGCCCGACCAGCCCAGCCGCAGCGTGAACCCGTTGGCCAGCGCCAGATGGCGCAACTGAATGTCACGGCTGGCGGGTGTGAACTGCTCGCGCAGGCAGGCGGTGTCGCGCAGCAGCGGGATGATGCGCTGGGCGACGATTTTCCGGCCGGACTGCTCATCCGGCAGGACCAGCAGGACCGGATCAGGCTCCTGGTGCGCGTAGTAGCCGATGACGTTGCGGATGGCTTCGCTGACCCCGACCTGCGCGGCCTTGACGATGGTCAGTTCTTCGACGTCGCGCCGGACGCACAGATCCATCAGGCCGGCCAGGTAGGGTGCGTGGCTGTTGCGCCACTTGCCCGGGCGGGCGGACTGCATGCGCGAGAGCACGCGATGGCGCTCGGCCCACAGGCTGGGCGCGAGGCGTTCGGCCGGCCGCCAGGCGGCGCGTTCGGCGGGTAGCCAGCGATCGAGCAGGGCCGGCATTTCACTCCCCCGGTGCCTGTGCCATGCGATCCGTCCGGCGTACCTGCCCGGGCGCTCGTCCGGATGGGTCTTCTACGCATTATAACTTGCCAAGCAGCGGAATGTCCGGCCGAAGAGACACCCCGGCGTCTTCGGCCGAGGTGTGGTGGGGTTTTGTGGCGTGACCGGCCGGGCGGCGCTTACCGGCCCGCGTGCTCGAACAGCCCGCGATCGGTCTTGCGGAAGCGCGCATCGTCGCCCTTGTCGCCGATCTCGCGCAGGATCGCGGCGTACAGCGTCGCGTGCGGCGTCTTGCCGCTGGGCGACGACCAGAGGCCCGCCTCGGACATGGCGGCGATCATCTCCTGCGCCCGCATCGGCTGGCCGGCCTTCTTGAGGACTTCGGCCGCCGCGTCGAGGGCGCTGATGCGCTTCGGCCTGGCGTCGGCGTCGGCCTTGCGTTCCGCCTTCGGCTTTCCCGCCCCCTTCGGCGTGGCCGCCGCCTTCGTGCCCTTGGTCTGCTTCGCGGTCTTCTTCGTGCTCTTCTTCATGGCAGTCTCCTTTTTGGTTGCCTCGTCAGGCCCGGGCCTCACGCGCCCGGACGACCCGCCGTGGCGGGTTTCGGCGGCGCTACTGCGGCGGCGGGTTGCCGGCGTCCGGCCGGGCGTCGGGGTCGTACCGCGTGCCGCAGTTCGTGCAATGGATCGTGGCGTCGTCCTGCCAGACCAGGCTGTCCTGGTCGCGCTCGCCGCAGCGCGGGCAGGCGCCGTCCGCGTCGACCAGCCCGCTGTCGTCGTCGACGCCCGCGGCGTCGAACAGGCCGTCGAGCTGGTTGCGAAGCGCGATGGCCGCGTCGAGCGTGAGGATCATCGTCGTGCTGCTCGGCGCGGTTCCGCGCGTGTACGTCAGGTCCAGCCGGACCACCCGCTCGCCCTGGCGGTTGTTGCCGATGTCGGCGCTGGCCGCGTCGTGTACGGCCCCATCGAATCGGCCGGTCATGCACGTGCTCGTCGTGGACTTCCCGTTCGTTGTCACGTCGTGATCTCCATTGGGTTGCGTGGCCATGTTTCAGTCCTTCTCCGGTACGAACAGGTCGCCAGCGTCCCAGACCTCTTGCCCGTAGGCGGTCTCGACCAGGTACGACCAGGCGTCGATTCCGTTGCGGCGGTACGTGCTGACGCGGACCACCCGGCCCGGCTCGCCGTCCGTCATGGAAACCACCGTCGTTCCGGGCGTCAGGCGTCGCATCGCGTTCTTCGTCGTCGTGGCCATCTGCGTTTCTCCTTGCGGTACGCGGCGTGCGTACCGACACATGAAGCCATGCGCGACGGAAAGAATCCACTCGAATCGCCAGGTTCTGGAGAGATTCTGGAAGCACTAGCAGCGGGCGGGCGGAGAGCGCTCTCGGGCGCGCCGGTCGGCCCGGAACCCGTCCCCGGCGGCCCGAACGCAACGGAGCGGCCCGGAACGCCAACGGCGCGGGTCGGGGCGGGGCGCTACGGCGCGGCGAAGGCGCGGAACGCCAACGGCGCGGCGGAGGCGCGGAACGCCAGCGGCGCGGGGCGGGGGCGGGTCGATGCCGGGATTCACCCCACGCGGCGCAGGCGTCCGCGGCGTGTCGGTGCAGGGAATGACGGTCGAGCGCCGGTCGCCTACGCGATCCTCGTCCAGATGGCTTCGTTGTGCTCGTTGCACCACTCGCCGTCCCACTGCGGCCCGCCGCAGTGTGCAACCACCAGCCGCACCATCGGCTGGTAGTGATCCAGCGCGTGCAGCGCCAACGCCAGTGCGATGAACCGGTCGGCGTGGCCGGCCGCGTCGCGCGGCGCGGCATACCGCACGTTCCCGGCCACGGTGACCTGCTTCTCGACCGAGTGCAGGTCGGCCAGCAGCGTTGCGTGATCGGGGATCCGAATCTCGCCGCGCTGGAAGACCCGCAGCATGCGGGCGGCCAGGTCTTCCTTGACGGGCGCGCTGAGCGTCACCGGCTCGACCCGGCGGCCGTGCCGCTGGTGCAGCCGCTCGGAAAGCTGCAGGCCGATGCCGCTGGCGTCGATGCACAGCCGCTCGACGTTCGGCAAGGCGAGCATGCGCTCCAGCAACTGCTCCTGCGCGTCGAAGGGCGTCTGCGCCAGCTCGACGAACCCGCGGGCGATCATCGCGTCGCCCTGCCGCTCGACCAGCGCCAGCACGGACAGGTCGTGCCGTCGGCCGACGTCGAACCCGGCGAAAAGCTCACCGCACTCGGACAGCCGCGACATGTCGAGGGCATAGGGCAGTTCCGGATCGACCCGCGCCTGGAGCAGGTCGTAGGGCAGCAGGCTGTACTGCTCATCCACGAACTCGCACAGGAAGCACGAGCGCCAGGTGTTCTCATCGACGATCGCAGCGCGCAGCTCGTCGCGATTGACGCGGCAGCCGCCGGCGATGGCGTCGTCGATGCAGATCCGGTGACGCGACCAGGCGCCCGCATCCGCCGTCGTCCACAGCCGGTGGAACAGTCCGCCCTTGCCGCGCGGCGTCGAGAGCACGGAGAGCCGGTATTCGGGGTTGGACGTGATCGACGGAACCAGGGCCTGCCAGAGCTCGTCGGCGTTGGGCATCCAGGCGGCCTCATCCAGGACGACCGAGGCGGCGAAGCCCTGCACCGTGGCCGCGCTGGCAGGCACGGACAACACGCGTCCGCCGGTGGACAGCTCCAGCAGCTCGGAGGACTCCTTGTCGATGCCGATCCGGCCGTCGGAGGCGGCCGTCACCAGCGGCAGGAGCTTCAGGCAGCGGCGCATCAGCTCGCGGCTCTGGCGTTCGGAGGCCGACGCCAGCACGACCGTGCGGCCTTCGACGGCGTCGCGGACCGCCTCGGCCGCCACGACCGTGCTCATGCCGCACTGGCGGGCCTTCAGGCACAGCCGGAAGCGCGAGCGGTCGGCCAGCCAGGCGGCCTGGTGATTCCACCATGTGAGTGCGGGTTGCACGGCATCGTTCCCCAGCGAACGCCCGATTGTAGCATTCGCAGCGCTGCGTTGTGGTGTTCGCAGCCATTGGGAGCCGAAACAATGGAGAACGCGCCGGCCCGCTTCGCCGCAGACGGCAAGAGAGTCGGGTGCAGACTCACCCATCCATCCTGCGCAGGATGCAATGCACGGTCTTGGCCGGGATCGGCTGGCCCGTGCGGCCTCGAAATCCCAGCGATTCCAGTTCGGCCGCGATTCGACGCAGCGAGAATCCCCGGTCGCGCAACCGCTGCATGATCCGGATGGCGCGCTGCTCGCCGGGCTCCGCGGCGAGCGTGTCCGCGGCGGTCAGGCGCTGTCCGAACGGCGCGAAGCGGCTGATACGCTGACCACGGCCGCGTTTGACGTGCAGGGCGGCGCGGGTCCGTTCGCGCGTCAGGTTGCGCTCCATCTCGGCCGCGCCGGCCAGCACGGTGAGCATGAATTTGCCGGCGGCGCTGGCGGTGTCGATCGCGTTGCCGCCCAGGTCGATGATGTGCAGCGTGACGCCGGCCCGTT
>CAZHIE010000025.1:1630-34106 GCA_964532435.1 uncultured Planctomycetales bacterium | reverse complement strand
AAGCGCGATTACTACGAAGTCCTCGGCGTCGCGAAGGCCGCCAGCCCCGACGACATCAAGCGCGCCTATCGACAGGCCGCAATGAAGTATCACCCGGACCGCAACAAGGAGGCCGGCGCCGACGAGCGCTTCAAGGAGGCGTCGGAGGCCTACGAGGTGCTCTCCGACCCCGAGAAACGCCAGCGCTACGACCGCCACGGCCACGCCGGCCTGGCCGGCGCGACCATGCACGACTTTTCCGGCATGGGCGCCGACGACATCTTCAGCGTCTTCGGCGATCTGTTCGGCGACATCTTCGGCGGGCGCGGGCGCGGCCGGGCCGACCGCGGCGTCGACATTCAGGCGGTGGTCGAACTGACGCTGGCAGAGGTGGCCACCGGCGTCGAAAAGACGCTGCGCTTCGAGCGGGCCGACTTCTGCGAGCGCTGCGGCGGACAGGGCGCCGAGCCGGGCAGCGCGCGGAGGAATTGCCGCACGTGCGGCGGATACGGGCAGGTCGAGCGCCAGACGCAGATGGGCCCGTTCGTGACGCGGACGGTCGTCGATTGCCCGTCGTGCCGCGGGCGCGGCAGCGTGATCGAGAAACCCTGCAAGAGCTGCGGCGGCGGCGGGCGCTCGCCGCGCGAGCGCGTCGTCACGGTCAAGATTCCGGCCGGCATCCACGAGGGCCAGAGCATCCGCGTGCGCGGCGAGGGCGAGCCGGGCTTCAGCGGCACGACGCGCGGTGATCTGCGCTGCGTGATCCGTGTGGCCGAGCACCCGTTTCTGCTGCGCGACGGGGACAATCTGCTCTGCGCGCTGCCGATCAGCTTTTCGCAGGCGGCGCTCGGCACGCAGGTGGACGTGCCGACGCTGGGCGGGTCGTCGCCGCTGCGCATTCCGGCGGGGACGCAACACGGCGCGCTGTTCAAACTCGACGGCAAGGGGCTGCCGGGCCTGCAAACGGGGCGCAGCGGCGATCAGCTTGTCGAGGTGCATGTGGAGATACCGCGCAAGCTCAGCCGCGAGCAGCAGGAGCTGCTCCGAAAATTCGCCGCGACGGAAGATCGGAGCGTGCTGCCGGAGTCCAAGGGATTCTTCGAGCGTGTGAAGGAATATCTCACCGGGCAGCCTGGCGCGCCGGAGTCGGATGGGAAGTGACGCAACGCGCCGCGTTCATGGAGAACCGCTGGAGGGCGTGAAGAGACCCGCCTGAGGACAGGCGGGCTCGGTTCCCCGAATGCGTCTTCGCGGTGGACCTGCGATTTGGGGCGGACGCGGCCGCTTGGCAGACTAGGATTCAGATGCAGAATTTGCAGGGTTGTTTCGCGGGAGGCAACGAAATGATGAAGACGAATTCCGGCGAGCCGCCGGCCGATGCCGCGCCGCTCGACGAGGTTTCGGAGTTGCGTAAACAGGTCGCCGAGGCGAATGAGAAGAACCTGCGCCTGCTGGCCGAATTGCGGAATACGGAGCAGCGATTGCGTCGCGAGCGGGAAGAGTCGCTGCGCTACGCCGAGTCGGATTTCGCACGCGAGCTTCTGGTCGTGCTCGACGATCTCGTGCGGACGCAGGAGGCGGCCAAATCGGCCACCGACGCGCAGGCGGTCGGTGACGGCGTGCGCATCGTCTATGAGCACTTTCTGAAGGTGCTTCGCGCGCGCGGCATTCACCCGATCCACGCCGTCGGCCACCGCTTCGACCCCGATCAGCACGAAGCGCTGCTCCAGCAGCCCAGCGACGAGCACCCGGCCGGGCAGGTCATTGGCGAGGTCGCGCATGGCTACAAGATGCACAACCGCGTGCTGCGCCCGAGCCGGGTGATCGTCTCGAGCGGACCGGGCGATGGAAAGACCACTACCGAATAGCGAATGGCGCGTAACGAATGTGGCGGCCCGCACCCTCGCGCGGCCGGAGCGACGTCCCTCCGCATACGGTTCTCGCGATGAGGAACGCGCCTGCGTGCGCCCCGCTCCGCACTTCTGAATTCTGAATTCCCACTTCAAAATTCCCCGCCTGCCCCGGCTATCATCCGCACCCGGCCGACCATTGTTCCAGCCGGGAGCCGCGCATGAACCAGCCGAACGCCGGATTCGAGTTCCTGGGCAGCGTCGATCAGAAGCTGTACACCATCTCCGCCGATCGGGTGCTGAGCCTGCGCGACCTGCTCGACTTTTTCCGCAAGCACGGCAGCACGCGCGTCTCCGACCTGCACCTGAAAGTCGGCGTGCCGCCGGTCTACCGCGTCGATGGAAATCTTCAGCGCATGAAAGGCCCGCCGCTGGAGGCCGCGACGATCGAGACGATGGCGCGGGCATTTCTGACGGCGGCGGAGTGGGAGCGGCTCGCGGCCGCGCGCTCGGTCGACGGCTCGTATCACCTGGAGGGAATGCAGTTCCGGCTGAACATTTTTCACGACAACGAGGGGTATGCACTGGCGGTCCGCGCGCTCGAAACGGAGCCGATCGCGCTGGAGAAGATCGGATTCCCCAATAACGTGTGGCGCGACGTGCTGAACAAGCAGCACGGCCTGGTGCTTCTCACGGGCGTGACGGGCGCGGGCAAGTCGACGACCATCGCCTCGCTCATCAGCCGCATCGCCGAGACGAACCCCTGCCGCATCATCACGCTCGAAGACCCGATCGAGTATCGCCTTTCGAGCAAGCTGGCGGTGATCAGCCAGCGCGAGGTCGGCCGCGACGTGCCCAGCTTCGAGCGCGGGCTGCGCGACTGCCTGCGCGAAGACCCGGACGTGATATTCGTCGGCGAGATGCGCGACCGGGAGTCGGCCACGTGGACGCTGACGGCGGCCGAGACGGGGCACCTGGTTTTCAGCACGCTGCACACGCGGGACGTGCGCGGCACGGTGACGCGCATTCTCGACATGTTTCCGCCGGCGCAGGCGGACGAAGTCGCGAACCAGCTCTCGCTGGGCCTGTCGCACATCATCTGCCAGAAGCTCGTGCCGCGCGCCGACGGCGCCGGGCGTGTCGTGGCGATGGAGATTCTGAACAACACGTATGGGGTGGCCAACCTGATTCGCAACGCGAAGGTCGAGCAGATTTACTCGCAGTTGCAGAGCCGCACGCGCGACGTGCCCGAAGAGCGAATGATCACGCTGGAACGGTCGCTGGCGATGCTGGTGAAGGCGGGGCACGTCTCGCCCGGCGAAGCGGAGAAATGGGCCAACCACCCCAATGCGTTTCTCGACGAGTTGCAGCGCGCGTGACAGCGCGTCGAGTGGGGTAGCACAGCCGCCGCCGCCGGCCGCTACGCCTCTGTGGTGGGTTCGTTCTGGTAGCACCGGCTTCCAGCCGGCATTGATCCGGTAGCACTGCGTCAGCGCCGCGCGAGCTCGAAACGCTCGTCGGGCGTTTCTTCGACCGCGACCTCCATCGACGGATCAAACGTCAGCCGCACGCCGCGCGGGTCGTAGTCGCGCAGCGCCAGCGCTCGCCAGCGGTCGTTCGCACGCGGCAGACGGATGAACAGCAGCGTGTGCGACCCCGCCCCAAGCGGCGTCGAGGCCCGCACGAGCACAGCCTCCGCCTCGCCGCGCGCCACCCAGCCTGCGATCAGCGGCTCCACGGGCGGACAGACGTAACCCGCGTCGGCCGCGAATTTCAGGCTGTCGCGCCGGCCGTCCTCCAGGATGATCTGTCGCACGATCTCGTCGCCCTCGCGAGCGCGCGTCTCGCGCGAGAGAGCGCGGATCGGCTCCGCGCCAAGCAGCGGGCGAACCAGCCGCTCGCACTGATATTCGAAACTCGCGGCGCGCCCGTCGATCTGCCACGAGGCGTATTCGAGCCGCCCCACGCCGGCCTGCCGCACTTCCGACTCGCCGCGATACCCGCCGTCGGCATTGCGCCCGATCGCGCGGCGCGAGACGCTGCGGCGGCGCGCCACGGCGGCGTTCAGCGAAACGTATTCGAGATCGACCGGCTCGCGCCCCCAGCGGGGAGTGGCGCCGCGCTGCGACAGCTTGCCCGCCAGCTCGCGCCCGACGGATTCCGCCGCGGCCACGTCCTTGAGCGGCGCCAGGGGCGCGAGGCGAATCGACTCGATCACCCGGCCGGCGATTTCGGCGGCGCGTTGCGACTCGGCCGGCCCGGCGTGGACGAGGACGAGTGCGCACTCCGTCGGCGATTGCTGGAGGAGCAGCACGGCGCAGGCATCCGTCGCGACGCGGCCGAATTCCGCATGGCGAAGCGATGCGACGGTGGCGCCGTCGCCCCGCCGGCTCGTCTGGACGCGCGCGGCGGCGTCGCGGTCGAGCCACTTCTCAGCCGCGAAATCGGCGAGCAGGTCGGCGGGCCGCCGGCCGTCGGCCAGCCACGTGCGCAAAACGGACAGCGACCAGGGCGCGCCGCTCGATTGGCCGTAGAGAAAAAAACCAGGGACTTCCTCCAGCTCCAGCGCGGCGAAGCGCGCGCCATCGGGCGGGACAAGCTGGATTCCCGCGCGGCGGGAAAGCTCGGCCGGCTCGGTCTGGAATCGCTCGTCGGAGAGGCGCACGGTTCGGCAGACGTCGTCGAGCAGCTCCATGTCTCCCGGGGTCATGTCGACGAGGGGCGTGTATTCCACACGGATGTAATAGCCGTCGGCGAGCTGTGCGATGCGAATCGCCTGCTCGCGGACGGACTCGTCGGCGCCCAGGCGGGCGGGCACGCGCACCTCGAACGCGTCGAATTCGCCGATGCGGCACGGCAACGGACCGATCGCGCTCTGCGGGTCGATGCCCAGTGCGCGGAGGAGCTGGGCCGGGGAGCGCTGACCCGCGACGCGGCCGAATTCGAAGCGGATGCTGCGCTCGATTTCGAGGCGGACGCCGCCCCAGCTCTCGCGGCGCTTGACGCCGAGGACGAACATGCCCGGGACGCGCGGGTGCGGCTTCCAGTCGCGCGGGACGCGCGCGGCGAGCGGCGTGCCGGCGATCGGCCGCTCGGGCGCCAGGGCGCGCGACTCGCGCACCTGCACCCACGCGAGGCCGAGGCTGCCCGCGAGGAGCGCGGCGCAGATCACCGTCAGAAAGACCGGGCGGCCCGGTCGGGCGCCCGCGTAGACTTCGAGCATAAGCCGATGATATGCGGGCGGGCGGTGCTTGCGAAGGATCAGCGGCGGCGCGTCCATTCGTCGGAGGCATACTTCGCGCGGCGCGCGGCCACGTCCATCAGCCGGGCGTCGCTCCACGGCTCCGCAGCGGGCGTCAACCCGAGGCGCCGGGCGATGCCGGCGATGAACGAAACGATCCACGCTTCGACGCGCTCGGGCGGCGGAGCGCCGAGGTCGGTTCCCGGGTGCGCCTCAAAGCGCCGAGCGAGCACGAGCGAGCCGTGTTGCAACACGCGGCCGCCGACGCGGCGCTGCGCGCTGCCGAGCACCTTGCGCTCGCCGACGATCAGGTCGGTGCGCCCGGGTTTCTGAAAGCAGAAGAAGGGGCCGCTGCGCGGCGTCGGAAATGGGAACGAATCGGGGGCTAGCTCGGTCTGAACGCCGGTAGCCGCCAGCGCGTCGCGCCAGCACTCATGCGCGAGCCGGTAGAGCGCTGCCGGCGGCTCGGCGGCGATCGGCAGCGCCGCCGAGACGACCAGACAATAAGTTATTTCCGCGTCGTGCAGGATCGCGCCGCCGCCGGTCTGCCGCCGTACGACGGCGAGCCCGCGCAGCGGCGGCGGCAGCGCCGCGACGTCGTCGAACCGCTGAAAACAGCCGAGGCTGAGCGTCGGCGGGTTCCAGCCGTAGATGCGCAGCGCGGCCGGCGGGGCGAGTTCGGCGGAGAGCAGGTGCTCATCGCGCGCCATGTTCGTGGCGCCGTCGAGCGGCGGATCGCGAAACACCAGCAACGGGCGGGAAGTGCTCAAGGCGCGGGCTTCGTGGCCGCGGCGGGCAGATCGAAGAGCCGCTCCCAGCCTTCGAGCTTCTCGGGCCAGTACGTGAGGCGCTGGCCGTTGATGAAGAGCGTCGGCGGCGCGGTTACGCCGAGCGATTTCGCGAGCGCGGCATCTTCGCGAACGCGCTCCGCCGGGCCGGGCGACGAATGCACGCGCTGGAAGTCGGCCTTTGAGACGCCGCTGGCCGCGGCCCAATCGTCGAAGCTGCCGCGGATCAGGTCCGCCTGGCGCGAGAAGAGCACGTATGTAAATCGGCGCAGCGCCGCCGGACCGCCGGCCTCGCGGACGGCTTCGGCCGCGAGCGCGGCGCGGCAGGCCTCGGGGTGGGTGATGCGCGCCGCGCCCGGGTTGCACTCGCTGTTGAGCGGAAAATTCCGGATTGTGAGCCGCAGCACGCCGGGATGCGCCGCGATGAATTCGTCGAGCACGGCGTGCTGATTGCGGCAGCTTGGGCACTGGAAGTCGATGAACGCGACGGCGGTGTACTTCGCATCGGGCGCGCCGACCCACGGCTCGTCGTCGCGCAGCGGGATTTCCTGCACCGGTTGGCGCTTCCAATCCCAGGAGACGAATTGCGGATCGCGAATGATCGCGCTGGTCATGCGCTGGGCCTGATCGCGCGCGTTCGACATGCTCAGCGACGTTGTGAAGAAAACGTGTACGCCGAGGACGCCGAGGCCCGCCACGATGCTCGACAGCGCCAGCCGCGCGGAGGGATGGGGAACCTGCGGCTTGCGCGCGCGGAAGACGGGCGTGGCGGCAATCGTGAGCAGGACGATCAGCGCGTTGATCGCGTGGGCCGCGACGCAACCGGCGCACCAGCGCCGCAGCTCATTGGCCATCACGTTGAGAAAATCGACCGAGAACCAGCCGGCGATCAGGACGAGCGCGAGCGGCGGGATGTGCCACCATCCGCGGCCGCGCGAGGTCGGACCGACGAACAGATTCCAGACCAGCACCATCGCGAAGTAGCCCATGCCGACCGCGGCCCAGGGGATGTTGGTGCCCTTGAGATAGGCGCGCGGCGACGTGAGCACGGATAGGCAATCGCCGCCGTTCCAGCCGCCGCACACCAGCCGCAGCGCCGCGGGCACCTCGCCGCTGGCCGACGTCGTGGTGAGGTTGTAACTGACCAGCCAGCCGATCGCGGCGAGCGCGACGAGCATCCATCGCAGCGCCGGCCGCGGCTGGTGAAATCGGATTTCCGCGGGCGGCGGCGCGAAAGGCGCCACAGGCGCCCCCCCTGCCGCCGCCGATCCGGCCGGTCGGGCCGCGACGGGAACGGGTTTCGGCGATGTGTCGCTCATCCGCGAAGTTCCCAGGGGTGGAGCGCGGAGCCACGGCCGGCGCCGGGCCGGCTCACACGATCAGGTTCACGAGCCGGCCCTTGACCACGATGCCCTTCTTGAGCGGCTTGTCGGCGATTTCCTTCATGACGGCCGGCGCCTGGCGCGCTGCGGCGAGGAGCTGCTCGTCGGCGCCGTCGGCAGGGACCATGATGCGCGCACGCACTTTGCCGTTGACTTGCACGGCGATCTCGACCTCGTCGTCGCGGCAGAGCGCTTCGTCCCACGTCGGCCAGGCGGCGCGGGCCAGCAGGTCGCGATGTCCCAGCCGCGACCAAAGCTCCTCGCAGACGTGCGGCGCGAACGGCGCGAGCAGGAGCAGGAAGCGCTCGACCTGGTCGCGGCCGATCTGCGGCGCTCTCGACGCTTCGTTGACGAAAACGATCATCTGGGCGATGGCGGTGTTGAACGCCATGCGCTCGACGTCGTGCGAGACTTTGCGGATGGTCTTGTGCAGCAGGCGCTCGACCGCGGGGTCGCGCGCGGGAACGAGGCGCTCGCTCAGCGCCGCGGCGGGCGGGCCGCCGGCGCCCTCGACCGGCTCGCGGACGTCGCCAAGCACCAGTCGCCAGACGCGCTGCAGGAACCGATGCACGCCGATGATGTCGCGCGTGTTCCACGGTTTGCTGGCTTCAAGCGGGCCCATGTACATCTCGTAGAGCCGCAGCGTGTCGGCCCCATACTCGGCGACGATGCCGTCCGGATTCACCACGTTTTTCAGGCTCTTGCCCATCTTGCCGATTTCGCGCGTCACAGGCCGGCCGGCGTGGAAGAACGGGCCCGCGCTGTCGGGATGCTCGATGGCGCGGCGGCCGTCGGCGTCGACGACCTCGGTCGCCTCGACGTACGTGCCGCGCTCGTCGACGTAAGCGGCCGCGCCGATCATGCCCTGGTTGAACAGCCGGGCGAACGGCTCGGGCGTGCTCACCACGCCAAGGTCGTAGAGCACCTTGTGCCAGAATCGGGCATAGAGCAGGTGCAGCACCGCGTGCTCGGCCCCGCCGAGGTAGAGATCGACCATGCCCAGCCGGCCGGAGTCGACCGCCGACCAGTAGCGTTCGGCCGACTCGCCGACCGGGGCGCTCGTGCAGCTCGGGTCGCAGAAGCGCAGGTAATACCAGCAGGATCCGGCCCAGTTGGGCATCGTGCTGACTTCGCGCTGCCAGGTCTGGCCGTCGCGCTGGACGGTGAGCCATTGCGGCGCGCGGGAGAGCGGCGTCTGGGGATCGGCGTTGGGATCTTCGCTGGCCGACGGGCGGAAATCCTGCAAGTCGGGCAGCGTCAGCGGCAATTCGTCGTCGCGCAGCGGCGCGATGCGGCCGTCGGGGCCGTAAAGCACGGGGAACGGCTCGCCCCAGTAGCGCTGCCGGCTGAAAAGCCAGTCGCGCAGCTTGTATTGAACAGTCCCCTCTCCGCAGCCGCGCTCGCCGAGCCAGCGAATCATCGCGCGCTTGGCCTGCGGCGTCGGCAGGCCGTTCAGCACGCACGCATCGGGCGGTCCCCCGCTCGCGCCGGCGGGCGGCGACTGGCAGGCCACGCCGTCGCCCTCATAGCCGCGCCAATCGGCGCCCGCGGGCGGCGCGACCACCTGCACGACGTCGAGCCCAAACGTCTCGGCGAATTCCAGATCGCGCACATCGTGTCCCGGCACCGACATGATCGAGCCCGTGCCGTAATGGATCAGTACGTAGTCGGCCACCCAGATCGGCACGCGCCGGCCGTTCACCGGATTGATCGCGTATCCGCCGGTGAACACGCCGGTTTTCTTCTTGGTCTCTGCCGTGCGGTCGAGGTCGCTCTTCTGGGCCGCGGCGCGGACGTAGGCATCGACGTTTTCGCGCCGCTCGGGCGACGTCAGCATCGCGACCAGGCGATGCTCCGGCGCGAGCACCATGTACGTCGCGCCATAGAGCGTGTCGGGGCGCGTCGTGAACACGCGGATGACTTCTCCGGCGGCGGGTCCGCCGTCGGCGACGACAAAATCGACGTATGCACCCTCGCTGCGGCCGATCCAGTTTCGCTGCTGGAGCTTGATCGCGTCGGGCCAGTCGAGCCCGTCGAGATCGGCGAGCAGGCGATCGGCATACTCGGTGATGCGCATCATCCATTGCTTCATCGGGCGGCGATAGACGGGATGGTTGCCGCGCTCGCTGCGTCCGTCGCTGGTGACCTCCTCATTCGACAGCACGGTGCCCAGGGCGGGGCACCAGTTGACGGGCACTTCGGCCAGGTAGGCGAGGCGGTGCTCGGCCTGGTATTCCTCGACGGCGGCCGGCCCGGCCCGGCGGATGTCGGGCGGAATGGGGAGCGTGTCGATGGGGCGGGCCGCGCCGCGCACGGTCCGGCCGGCGCGGTCGGTCCAGGTCTGCTCCGGGTCGTACCAGGAGTTGTAGATTCGCAGGAAGATCCACTGTGTCCAGCGGTAATAGGCGGCGTCGCTGGTGGCGATCTCGCGATCCCAGTCGTAGGACAGGCCGAGCATGCGAAGCTGGCGCTTGTACGTTTCGATGTTTTTTCGCGTGGTGATGCGCGGGTGGATGCCCGTCTCGATGGCGTATTGCTCGGCGGGCAGGCCGAAGGCGTCCCAGCCCATCGGGTGCAGGACGTTGAACCCGCGCATGCGCATGACGCGCGCGAGGATGTCGGTTGCGATGTATCCCAGCGGGTGGCCGACGTGCAGCCCGGCGCCGGAGGGGTACGGGAAAAAGTCGAGGACGTAATACTTGGGGCGGTCGCTGCCCGGCTGGCCGGGGCCGACGGCGCGGAACGATTTCTGCGCGTCCCAGGCGGCCTGCCACTTCGGCTCGATCGCGCGGAAATCGTATGGTTCGCTCATGGCTCGTGCTTTCCGCGGATGGAGCGGACGTACCGCGCTACGGCTTCCGGGTCTCGGTCTTGGCGGGCTCGGGCTGGGCCGAGACGAAACCGGTGCGTTTCTGCACGGCTTCGCCGTCGAAGAGCCACGAATACATCGCCTGCGACTTGAGCGTGTTCTGCTGGCGCTGCGCGGCGGCCATGCCCTTCACCACGTCGACGACGCGCCGATCGAACGCTCCCTGGTAAACGGGCTTCATCTCGCGCAGTTCCGCGACGATGAACTTCGCCTGCGCGGCGTTTTTCACGACGATGCACTTGCCCGAAGCGGGCGCGCTGGCGGGCGCGCTGGCCGGCTGGGTCGCCGCGACGAAGATCTCGCGCGGCAGCGCCTGCGACGGGAACCGGAGATTCTGAATGAACGTCATGCGGCGCGTGAAGCGGCCCATGGGCGTCATCGGATCGAGCTGCTTGACGTAATCGGTGGCGCGCGGCGGCGGCGCCGGCTGGCTCGCGGCGGGCTGCGTAGAGGCCGTGTCGGCGGCGGCGAGGGTCAGCTTCAGATCGGCGGCCTCGGCGACGGCCGCGTCGAGCCCGATCTCGCGGGCCCGGGCGGCGAGCTTTTCGGCGTGCGATTTGGCGATTTCCGCCGCCTTCATCAGCTTCCAATCGTCGACGACCTTCTTGCGGACCTCGTCTAGCGTCGCGGGCGGCGAGCTGGCCGAAATCGCGCTCACGCGGAACAGGATCGCCTTATACGGCGTCTGCTTTTTGGCGAATCGGTCGAATCGCTGCGTCATCGCCAGCGGCGCCGGCTCCAGAATGTTGAGGACCGACAGCGCGTCGTCCTTCTCCTTGTTGAAAAGACCTTTCACGCGCATCGCCAGGTCGATCGCGTTGCTGGAGCCGGTGCCCTCGCGCACGGCGGCCTGGCCGAAATCACGCTCGCGCGAAAGGCCGGCCGAGTCGAGCAGCTCGGTCTTGTGATATTCGACCTCGTAGCCGCTCTTCTCCGAATACTTCTTCGCCAGTTCCTCGAACGAGATCGGCGGGCCATCGGGCGCCAGGCGGAATCCCTCCGCGTCGCGCTCGCGAAGGTGCCACGGGCGGCGCGCCTCCTCGGCGATTTCGTTCATCACGCGCTGGGCCTGCTCGATGGCCGTCTGGCGGCGCAGGTCTTCGCGGACGCGCTCGGCGGCCTCTTCGTACGTCATCGGCTCCTTTTCGGCCGATGGCTGCGACGTCGGCTGCGACGACGGCTTGGGCTTCATGTAGTCGTTCTTGTACTGCTCGAACCAACGGCGCATCTGCAACTCGCGCACCTGCACGTGATCGAGCAGCTTGATCGGATCGATCGTGACGTACTCGACCTGCACGCGGTTCGGATAGAGGTACCCGGGGGTCCACTCGTCCTCGCTCTGCACGGGAGCGCGGCCCTTGGCCTCGTCGAAGAACGCGGCCAGCTCCGCCTCGCTCGGGTCCGGCACGGCGCTGAGAAACGCGCGCGCGTCGAGCACGGACAGGCGCACGACCGCCTCTTCCTCCTGGTCCAGGTAAGAGCGCGCTTCGCGGGGGAGCGAATCTCCGGCCGACTCGCCAAGCAGCGACGCAATCCTCGTGAGACCCTTCCAGCGGGCGGCGATCGCGTAGATGTCGTCGTACTTGAGCCCGCTGGTGCGCTGCAGCTCGGCCAGGTGTGCGTCGGTCACGCCGCCGTCAATCAGTTCCTGCTTGACCTCGTCGATGCCGACGTGGACGCCCATGTGCTCGGCCTCTGCCAGCACGAGATAGACGTTCAGAAGCGCCTCGTCGCGGATTTCGAACGGGAACAGCCCGAGCCGCTGGAGGACGCCCAGCTCGCTGCGGACGCGCAGAAGATCGGTGCTGTAAATGTCGCGGCCGAAGGCGCTGCCCTTCTTCTCGTGCAGCTCGGTCCCGCCGCGCGTGAAGTAGGAGAGCACGTCCTGGATCAGAAAACTGACCAGCAGGAGCGACATGAAGACGAGAATCAGGACGCGGCCGTTGTTCCGAAGCGCGCGGCTCAATCGCATGAT
This sequence comes from uncultured Planctomycetales bacterium, assembly GCA_964532435.1. Taxonomy (GTDB): domain Bacteria; phylum Planctomycetota; class Phycisphaerae; order UBA1845; family Fen-1342; genus CAZHIE01. The sequence continues at coordinate 22,022 of CAZHIE010000025.1, read as the reverse complement.
TTCGCACCACAATTCTGGCGACCCGGCGGGCGGTCGCTGCGCCGACGATCGAACGAAAGTCCCACATGATACGCACTTTGCGCACCGTCACAAGGCGCAGGCGCGGGCGATTTCGGCGTCGGGGACCGGCGGCGTGGAGATTGCCGGAAAACGGTGCGGAAACCGAGGCCCAAGGGGAGGCGCGCAGGCGGATGGGCCCCCGTGCGCTGTTCGTGAAAATGCCCGCGCGACAATCGCGCGAATGGCCGCGCGTTCGTGCCTGGGGAGTTGGCTACTCGGCGCTTCGCGGTTTCGCGGGTATCTCGTCCCCGTGCGGGTCCGTCTGCGCAAAGGCGACGTTCGCCGCGAGCTGCTCGCCCAGCGCCGCGCCCGTAACGTGCTCCAGCCGGCAGGCCGGCGCGTGGATGTGATCCGCGGGCAGACCCAGCCATTGATGGAAATACGTTTCCCACAGCCGGTGCGACCGAACCAGCCCGCGGGCTTGCGACCGGCCGGCGGGCGTGAGGCAAAGCGCGCCCGCCTGGCGCGCGACGAAGCCGCGCCGGCGCAATTCGGCTTCGGCAAGGCGCGCGGCGAACCGGCCGACGTCGGCGGCACGGCGGACGATGGCCAATGCTTCCATCCGCGGCATGACCGCGCGCGCATGGACCGCGGCGCCCGACGCGTTGTGCTCCTCCACGCGATAGAGCAATCCGAGCAGATCCTCCCGCACAATCCGAAGCGTCAGCCGGGCACGCCGCGCCCAGCGGCTGAGCAGGCCGTAGCGCGGACCGAGCAGCAGGGCCGCCAGAAAGATCGATCCGCTGGCGGCGGCGATCATGCCGGCCGTGCTGGTGCTGGCGTCGGCGTAGCCCAGCAGCGGAGGGACGTTGATCGCGCTCCAATGCCCCGCGACCGCGGACGCGACCGCGAGGAACGCGGACAGCGGCAGCATGACGCGCAGCCGATCGGTCAGCAGATGCGCAGCGGCGGCCGGCACGATCAGCATGGCGATGACCAGCACGCTGCCGACGCTTTCGAAGACGACGACGGTGGTGACGGCGACGAGGGTCATCAGAAGATAGTGAATCAGCCGGGCGCTGATGCCCATCGTCGTGGCGAGCGCCGGGTCGAACGCCGCGATGCGCAGCTCCTTGAACAGCAGCCCGATGACGAGCGCGTTGGCGACGAGGACGCCGCCGGTCGTCAGCGCGGCGCGCGGCAGATCCAGCCCGAACAGCGTCGCGCGGTGCAGCGGGGCGTATTCGATCGCGCCGTAGAGGACGCAGTCGGGATCGAGATCCACCTTGTCGGCCGCTTGGCGCAACAGGACCAAGCCGACGGCGAACAGCACCGTGAACACGACGCCCATCGACGCGCCTTCGTCGACGCGCCCGGCTGTGTGAATCCACTGCGTAAACGCGGCCGTCAGAACGCCGACGACGATCGCGCCGGCGACCATCGCCATGCTGTCGCGCGTGCCGCTGATCAGGAACGCGACGGCCAGGCCGGGCAGGACGGCGTGGCTGATCGCGTCGCCCATCATGCTCATGCGGCGCAGGACGAGAAAGCAGCCGGGCAGCGCGCACGCGGCGGCCGCGAGCGCGCCGATCAGCGCGATCTCGGTGTCGAGCCGCAGCCACTCGGCCAAAAAGAGCGGCGTCACGCGGCGCCTCCTGCCGCGGCGGGCAAATCGTGCGGGCTGGCCGGCGCGGCGAGCGAAGGATGCGTGCGGGCCAGCTCGCGCTCGAGCTCTTCGAGCAGCGGCCGGTCGAGCACGTGTTCGACGGCGTCGGCGTCGCGATCGACGTGACTTGGCGCGATGTCCGCGTGAGCGATCAGATAAAGCTCCCATAGCCGGTGATTTCGCGTGATGCGCCAGGCTTCGGCGTGGCCCGCGCGCGTAAGTGCCCAGCCGGCCGGCGTGCCGCGAACGAGCCCGCCGCGCCGGGCGCGGCGCAACTCAACGCCCAGGGCGTAGGGCGACCACGAGCGCGCCGAGCGGAGGCGCCCGAGCGGAATGACGGGACCGCCGGCGTCGCCGACCAGCGCGGCCACGTCCGCCGATTCGCCGTATCCCAGCTCATAGAGCGCGCGGAGGAGGTGTTGCCGCGCGACGCGTCGCGCCAGCCGCACGCGGCGAATCATGGCCGGCAGCACGCCCCGCGCCGGCGCCAAGAACATGCTTACGCCGAAGAACAAGCCCGCGACCAGCACGATCACCGCGCCGGCGGGTAAGCGCGGGGCCAGAGCGCTAACGGCCGCGCCGGCGTAGCCGCTGGCGGCGCCGAGCGCCGCCGCGGCGATCAGCATGGTCGGCAGGTGATTCGTCCAGAAGCGGGCAGCGGCGGCGGGGATGACGAGCATCGCGACCATGAGGATCAGGCCGACGGCCTGGAGGCCGATGACGGTGACGGCGACGACGATCGTCGTCATCGCAATGTCGAGCAGCAGCACGGGGCGGCCCATCGCGCGCGCGAACGCCGGGTCGAAGCACACGAGTCCGAATTCCTTGAAGAGCAGCGCGCAGAGCAGCGCGACGATGGCCGCGGCGACGGCGATGGTCATCGCGTCGGAGAGCAGCATCGACGCCGTTTTGCCGTAAATGAACGATTGCAGGCCGGCCGCGTTGCCCGCCCGCAGGTTCTGCACAATGCCCATCGTCGCCGCGCCGATACCGAAGAAGACGCTGAGAACGATGCCCAGCGCGGCGTCCTCCTTGATGCGCGAGCTGCCCACGATCCCCAGCGCGCAAAGCACGCCGATCACGCCCGAAACCGTCGCCCCCGCCAGCAGCCCCGGCAGCCACTTGCCCTCGCCGCCGAGCGAGACCATCACCAGGAACGCGACGCCGATCCCCGGCAGCGTCGCGTGGCTGAGCGCGTCGCTGAGCAGCGCCCGCTTGCGAAGCAGTAAAAACGAGCCGATCAGTCCGCCCGCCGCGCCGAGCAGCATTACGCCCAGCACCACCACGCGCGTGTTGTAGTCGCGCAGCAGCAGCGCGCGCACGACGTCGGCCGCGCTCGGCCAGGCCGAAGCCGGCGCCTCCGCCGCGCCGCCGGCGAGCTGCGCCAGCGCAGCCGGCGCCGCCGTCAGCGCCACGATCATCAGTAGAAAAGCCCGACTTCGCGTCATGGCGCGCCGCGCCCGACGCCGCGCCCCAGCGCGTGCGCCGCCTCTTCGAGAAGCGTCAGCCGCCCGCCGTACGTCTTCCGCAGATTTTCCGGCGTAAACGTGGCGGCGGTCGGCCCCGCCGCGATGATGCGCGTGTTGAGCAACAGCACGTCGTCGAAGTATTCCGGCGCGGTTTGCAGATCGTGGTGAACGACGAGAACGGTACGGCCGGCGGCGCGAAGCTGATGCAGCACGTCGACAATGGCACGCTCGGTGGCGGCGTCGACGCTCGCGAGCGGCTCGTCCATGAGATAGAGCCGCGCATCCTGCGCCAGCGCCCGCGCCAGGAACACGCGCTGCTGCTGACCGCCGGAAAGCTGGCTGATCTGGCGGTGGGCGAAATCGGTAAGACCGACGCGCTCCAGCGCGTCGAGCGCCGCCAGCTTGTGCGCCCGCGAAACCCAGCGCAGCCAGCCGATCTTCCCGTAGCGCCCCATCGCGACGACGTCGAGCGCGCTGACCGGAAAGTCCCAATCCACGCTTTCGCGCTGCGGCACGTAGCCGACCAGGCGGCGCTGCTGTCGATACGGCTTGCCATAGATCATCACTCGGCCGCTGGCGCGCGGCGCGAGATCGAGCACGGCCTTGAGCAGCGTGCTTTTGCCGGCGCCGTTGGGGCCGATGACGCCGATCAACCGACCTTCCGGCGCGTCGTAGTCGACGTCCCACAGCACCGGCTTGCGGTGATAGGCGACGGTCATGTCGTGAATCGACAGCGGCGCGGCCCGCGAATGTTCCTGCCCGGTGGCGACGGCGCGGCGGGCGGCGGGTTGCGCGGCGACGGCGGCGGCGGATGGCTCGTCCTTGAACATGTGCATGGTCCTCTCGCCTCGCCGGCTATGGTTTGGGCGGCGCCAGGCGCCCGCTCATGCCGCGTTCGGGCGCTTCGCCGCCGAGGGCGCGCGTGATGACGGTGACGTTGTGGTCGATCATGCCGATGTACGTGCCCTCATATGTGCCGGCCGCGCCCATCGCGTCGGAGAAGAGCGTGCCGCCGATCTTGACGGTTTTTCCGCGGGCGGCGGCGCCCTCGACGATGGCCTTGACGTTCTTGTCGGCGACGCTGGTCTCGACGAAGACGGCGCGCACGTCCTTGTCCACGATTTCGCGCACCAGGCGCTCGATGTCCTTGAGCCCGGCCTCGGACTCGGTCGAGACGCCCTGGATGCCCTGCACTTCGATCTCGTACGCCCGGCCGAAGTAATTGAACGCGTCGTGCGCGGTGATGAGCACGCGTCGATCGCGCGGGATCGACGCGAGACAGCGCTTGGCGTACTCGTGCAGCTTCGCAAGCTCGGCCCGGTAGCGCTCGGCGTTTTTCCGGTACTGCTCGGCGCTCGGCTTGTCGTATTCGGAGAGCGCCTTGCAGACCGCGTCGACCGCTTCGCTCCAGGCCGAGACGTCCATCCACACGTGCGGGTCGTGATGCCCCTTCATCTCCGGCGGTTCGAGCAGGAATTTCTCGTCCAGCTCCTCGGTGACGGCGTAAACGGGCTTTCCGCTGCGGGCCAGGCGCACGAGCGCGTCCGTCATGCGGCCTTCGAGGAGCAGCCCGCTGTAAAAGACGACGTCGGCGCCCTGGAGCGCCGCAATGTCGTTGCGCGTCGGCTTGTAGAGGTGCGGATCGACGCCCTCGCCGATCAGGCCATGCACGTCGGCCCGCTCTCCGGCGACCTGCCGAACGATGTCGGCGACCATTCCGACGGTCGCGACGACGCGGTAGCGTTTCGGCTCATCCGAATTGGCCGCCAGCGACGCGGCCGGCACGAACGCGACAGTCAAGATCGCGAGCGCCGCGCTGCGCAGAGCGGTGCGGCGGTGGATTGGCAGACTCATGGCTTTTCATCTCCTGACCCGTAGCGCGGCGCGGGCCCGCGCGATTGTTTAACCTTCATTACAAATAGTATACTCGGCTACATTTGGCCCGCAAGTTTGATTTTGTCGGAAATCTCTGGAGGCGCGAGCGGGCGCGAACGCCAATCGCATCGGCGCACCGCTCGCCCCCGATCTTGACGCCGATGCGCCCGCGCGGGAATCGCGCGACGCGCTTCCAATTCTCGCCCGCAAAGCCCACGATGCCGGCTCTGCGTCTCCACGGCGCGCACGGCGCGACGCCACCCCGATCCGCTCTGAATCGAAGGAACCCAGAATGCAGGCGACAGCCAAAACCAACGGACACGGGCTGCGGGACCGGCTCTCGCACCTCACGTATGCGCAGGCCGTCCGATCGCTCGGCCACGATGGCGACCGGTTGCTGCGCGCCGGCGGCGCGTTCGACATCGACATCGACGAGCAGGTGCGGCTCGGCGCGCGCAGCCTTCGGCTGACGCTTGGCGACGCCGTCGCGACCATCGCGCCGTCGGACGGCGCCCCGAACCGGCTGGATTGGAACTGCTCGCGCTGTCGCGGCGCGTGCGAGCACGTCGGCGCGGCGTTCTCGCTCGTGCTGGAGGAGAAAGTCGCGCTCGGCCTGGCCGCGCCCCCCACCGAGAGCGTGCCGCTCGAACGTCTCAGCGACGCCGAGCTGATTCAGCGGGCCGTGGCCGAGCGCCAGGAGCGGGCGCGCAGCGAGAAGATGTCGCTGCGGCCGATCGCGCCGAATGAGCTTTGGACCGACTATCTGGTCGCCAGCCCGGTCTCCGGCAAGACGTATCGCGTCGCGCTGCGCGGCTGGGCGCCGGGCGACTCGTACTGCAACTGTCCCGACTTCCGCAAGAACACGCTGGGAACCTGCAAGCACGTCCTCGCCGTGCAGGCGCGGGCCCGAAAGGGCTTCGGCACGGCGGCACGGCGCCAGCCATTTCGGCCGACCATCGTCGCCGTGTACCTGCGCTACGGTCCGACCGTCGAGCTGCGGCTCCAGGCGCCGCCGCGCCTGATCGACGCGGCCGCAAGCATCGTGGCGCCGTTCGCCGATCGGCCGATCGACGACGCTGCCGGACTCGTGCGCTCGCTCGCCAAGCTGGCCGCGCTGGGCGTCGAATACACGATTTATCCCGACGCGGAGGAGTACATCGATCAGCAGCTCCACCAACAGCGGCTCGCGGCGCTGGTTGCCGAAATCCGCCGCGATCCGCGCCGCCACCCGCTGCGCACGACGCTGCTCAAGGCCGAATTGCTGCCCTATCAGCTTGACGGCATCGCGTTTGCCGCGGGCGCCGGCCGCGCGATCCTGGCCGACGACATGGGGCTGGGCAAGACGATCCAGGGCATCGGCGTGGCGGAGCTGCTGCGGCGCGAGGCGAACGTGCGGCGCGTGCTGCTGGTCTGCCCGGCGTCGCTGAAGGCGCAATGGCGCGCCGAGATCGAGCGTTTCAGCGATCTCGACTGCGACCTGGTGCTGGGCGGCGCGGCCGAGCGTGCCGGGCAGTACGACAGCGGCCGCTTCTTCACGGTGTGCAATTACGAGCAGGTGCTGCGCGACATTCTCGCGATCGAGCGCGTCGCGTGGGATTTGATCATTCTTGACGAGGGTCAGCGGATCAAGAACTGGGAGTCGAAGACCAGCCGCGTGCTGAAGGGGCTGCGTTCGCGGTTCGCGCTGGTGCTTTCGGGCACGCCGCTCGAAAATCGGCTGGAGGAGCTGTACTCCGTCACCCAGTTCATCGACGATCGGCGGCTCGGTCCGGCGTTTCGATTCTTTCATCAGCACCGCGTGGTCGACGACAAGGGCAAGCCGCTCGGATACCGCAACCTGTCGGAGCTGCGCGAGCGGCTGCGCCCCGTGCTGCTGCGTCGGACGCGCGCCTCCGTCATGCAGGAGCTGCCGCCGCGCTCGACCGAGATTGTCCGCATCGCGCCGACGGACGAGCAGCGCGAGCTGCACGGGGCGCACCTGCGCGTCGTGAGCAGCATCGTCCGAAAGCCGTTCATCAGCGAGATGGACCTGCTGCGGCTGCGCAAGGCGCTCCTGATGTGCCGCATGGCGGCGAACAGCACGTTTCTGGTCGACAAGCGCGAGCCCGGCTATTCGAGCAAGATCGCAACGCTGGCCGACCTGCTCTCCGCCCTGCTGGCCGAAAGCGATCGCAAGATCGTGCTGTTCTCGGAGTGGACGACGATGCTCGGACTGATCGAGCCGCTGATCCGCGCGTGCGACGCCGACTTCGCGCGGCTCGACGGCTCGATCCCGCAGGCGCAGCGCACGCGGCTGGTGCATCGATTTCAGAACGACCCGGACTGCCGCGTGTTCATCACGACCAACGCCGGCGCGACCGGGCTGAACCTGCAGGCCGCCAACACGGTCGTCAACGTCGACCTGCCGTGGAACCCGGCGATTCTCGAACAGCGCATCGCGCGGGCGCATCGCATGGGGCAGAAGCGGCCGGTGCAGGCCTACCTGCTCGTCACCGATCAGACGATCGAGGAAGCGCTGCTTCGCACGCTCTCCGCCAAGAAGGACCTGGCGCTCGCCGCGCTCGACGTCGAATCCGACGTCGATCAGGTCGATCTGGTAAACCACGGCAGCGAGCTGCGCAACCGACTCGAAGTGCTGCTCGGCGCCGCGCCCGAAGCGCCCGTCGATCGCTCCGCGCAGGCGGAGGCCGAGGCGACCGCAGCACGACTCGCCCGCCGCGAGCAGATCGCGCTGGCGGGCGGCGAGCTGCTCAGCGCGGCCGTTTCGCTGGTGGATCAGTTGCTGCCGCCGGGCGGCGACGCCGAGAAGACGAACAGCGTAGCCGCGGCGCTGCGCGAGCGGCTGTCGGAATGCATGGATCGGGACGAGCGCGGCCAGCTCAAGCTGACGCTGGCGCTGCCCAACGCGGGCGCGCTCGACCGGCTGGCGGCTTCGCTGGCGCGGCTGCTGAGCGTCGGAGCGAGCGCGGCGGGGTGATGGCCGCGCCGGCGGCGTCGTTCGCGGGGCGCGGGTCGCGTCAATAGGGCGCGTCGGCGCCCTGCGCCGGGACGTAGCCGGTCGCGGGGCTGATGCTGCGATTGTCGAAGCGCGTGAACTGCTTGTTGAAGTGCAGAAGCACTGTGTCCACCGGGCCGTTGCGCTGTTTGGCGATGATGACCTCGGCCAGGTTTTCGTCGGCCTCGACGGTGGGCGCCAGGTCTTCGCCCTCGGGGGAGAATCCGGACGGCGAGCGCGTGCGGAAGTACGCCTCGCGGTGAAGCAGCATGATCACATCGGCGTCCTGCTCGATGGCGCCGCTTTCGCGCAGGTCGCTCATGCGCGGGCGGTTGCCCTTTCGCATCTTGTCTTCGGGGTTGCGGTTGAGCTGTGCCATTGCGATGACGGGGACGTTCAGGTCTTTGGCCAGCGCCTTGAGGCCGCGCGACACGCCGGCGACTTCCTGCTGGCGGCTCTCGCTCTTGGGGATGTGCATGAGCTGGAGGTAATCGACGAATATCGCCTGGATGCGGTGCTTGCGCCAGGCCATGCGGGCGCGGGCCCGCAGCTCAAGAATGCTGAGGTTCGACGTGTCGTCAACCAGCAGCGGGGCCTGCATGAGCTGGTGGGCGGTTTCCTTGAGCCGCTCCATGTCCTGCCCGCCGACGCGGCCGCGGCGCAGGCGATGCGAATCGACGCGTGCCCGGCTGCACAGGATGCGCTGGGCGACCTGCTGGCGGCTCATTTCGAGCGAGAAGAACAGGACGGGCCGCCCGTCGCCGATGGACATATTTTCGGCGATATTCAGCCCGAACGCGGTGTTATGCACGCAGATGTCGTTCGCGACGAAATTGTGCGTGCCGGGAATGGTCAGGTCGTACACCTGCGTCTGGCCGATCGGCTCAATAGAGACAACGCGATCCCAATAGACGTCGCTCTGAGAGAGCGCGGCGAGCGCGGGAGACTCGACCGCGGCTGCGAGCCGGGCAAGTCGTTCGCGCGTAACGCCGCGCTTGCCGACGTGCAGATTGGTCCCGCGCGGCAGGCCGATGCGCGCGGCAATTTCCGCCCAACTGCGATTTCCGCGCGCGGCGTCGAGTTGCTTCCAGATTTCAACGGAGATCAGATCGCAATTGCTCTGGTAGCGCTTGCGGGCGAGGGCTTCAAGCGCGGCGCGGGCGCGCTCCTCCTTACCGAAGATACCGACTTCCTCGAGAAACGTGCGAATCGACCGAGCATCGGTGACATCGAGCTGCCACGCCGGCCGGCGCGTGCCCCGGTACTCGATGCGTCGCGCGCGCAGCGAGCCGATGACGCCGAAGCGCAGCAGAAGATGCTGAACCTGTCGCGCGAGACGCTCGCTGACGGATGCATAGCCAAGCTGTACCTGCCCGCTGCTTAGCACCGTGATCCACCCATCCGTCGCGAACAGCCGATTCAGGAAGACAGCCAACTGGTCCGGGGGGAGTTGAAACACCGGCGCCGGAACAAACTTGGCGGCGCTTCCCTTGCCTGCGAGCCCGAGCCGGTCAAGCCAGGCGGAAAGCGAGCTCGGCGTGTTCGTCTGCGGACCGACGGCGTCAGGCGACACAAGCTCGCTGACGCTCAATCCCAACTTGTCACAGACGCGCTCCATCACGTCCGGCGCTGGCGCAGTAGCGGCATTGATCCAGTGGCTCACGGTGCCCGCGGACACGCCGACTTCCTCGGCCAGGCGGCGCTGCGTCAGACGCTGCGCACCAAGTTGCTGACGTAGCCGGCGCGCAAACTCGTTCCGCGACCGCCCCACGCCGTCCAGATCTCTCGAAATCCGCCAGGACGGCGCCGCCCCCGCGCGGCGATCGCTCAGCCGCATGCGCACGCCGCCGAACTCGCGGCACGCCTGCTCGAACTCCGCGGCGACCGCGGGCGAACTGTTCGTGAAGCGCGGTGCGTTGCCGGTCAGGCCGCCGTCGCCGAGCAGATATCCGAGCAGCCGCACTTCGCAATCGCGCATTCGCGCGTTTCCAAAGATCGGCAGCACGCGCGGCACGGCGATTTCGACGCCCTCCGAAAGCTCGCTCAATGGTCGCCAGCCGTCGAGCGTAAGGAATGGGTGCGAGAGCGTCGTATCGACCTGCCGGCCAAGTCGAGTCGTCACCCGAAACACCGGCTTGATGCCGTCGTCGACGAACCGCGACGGCGTGGCGCGCCCCAGCTTCCACGTGTCGAGCAGCGTCGCGATTTCTGCTTGGCGCGCCGCATGAATCTCTGCCATTGTCGCGACGCGTCCATCCGCGAGAACGACCTCGGCGTCGTGCGCCAGACACTTCCCCATGGACGGTCTTCCTGCCACCACAATCAACTCGGCCGGCTGGAGCCCGCACGTCAGCTCATCGAGCGCGTAATAACCCGTGCCCACGCCTGTGAGCGAATCTTCGCCGCGCGACTCGATGGCGCGAAACGCCTCCTGGATCAGTTCGGGCAGCGGCTGCGCCTCGCCGGTGACGCGCCGCTCGGTGACTTCAAAGATCTGCTTTTCGGCGAAATCGAGCGTCTCGCGGGCGGGCTGGTCGTCCTCGTACGCGACCTCCATCACCTCGTGCGCAGCGCCGATCAGCCGCCGGAGAAGGTACTTGTCCAGCACGATTTCGGCGTAGCGCCGCACGCGTCCGGCGGACGGGACGGCCGTGACGAAGCCGGCGAGGAAGTCGTATTTGCCGAGTTGTTCCCAGACGCCCTGCCGGGTGAACTCGTTCTCGATGACGACGGAGTCGACCGGCAGGTTTTCGATGTAGAAGCGGACGAGCAGGCCGTAGAGCGTGCGGTGATGCTCGAAATGGAAACAATCCGCCCCGGCGTTGCCGAAGACGGAGATGACCTCCCCGATCGCGTCGCGCTGCTGCAGCATGGCGCCGAGCACAGCCCGCTCGGCGTCGCGCGCGTGCGGCAGGACGCGATCGAGGAGATCGCCCCTACGATCAGCCGGCCTTGGCGGCGGGCTTTCCGCCGGCGTCGGCGGCGTCTGCGGCTTCTGCGGCGTGCTCGCCACCGGCGTCGCCCTCGCGCACGACCCAAACCTTCACGCGGACGGACACTTCGTCGGTGAATTCGATCGTGACGACGCGATTATCGAGCGTGCGGATCGGCGGATCAAGCAGCACTTGCTCGGGCTTAACGCCGAAGCCCTGCGCCTGAAGCGCGACGGCGACGTCCTTCGGCCCGACCGAGCCGTACAGCGTCCCTTCCGGGTTGGCAGCGGCCTCGATCGTGACGGTCACGTCGGTCATCTTCGCCGCCAGCTCGTTGTATTCCTTGAGCCGCAGCGTGCGCTCGGCGGCGGCGCGCTTGCGATCCGCTTCGATCGCCTTGATGTTCTCGTCGGTCGGCCAGGTGGCCATGCGCTGGGGCAGGAGGTAATTCCGCCCATAGCCGGAGCGCACGTCGACCACGTCGCCGAGGTGGCCGAGCTTTCGAACGTCCTTGAGCAACAGCAGTTTCATGACAGGCAGTCTCCGTGCGCAATCGCAGCCGCGATCGCCGCATTCAGGTCACGTAGGGCATCAGCGCCATGAACCGGGCGCGCTTCAGGGCGCGCGAAAGCTCGCGCTGACAATCGGCGGTCAGGCCGGTGCGCTTCCGCGAGAAGCACTTGCCCTGCGCGCTGACCATACGTTGCAGGAAGGCGACGTCCTTGTAATCGATGTCGGCGACCTTGATGTGCGTCAGGCGGCGCGGCGCTTCGGCCGCGCGGCGAGCGCGCTTCTTCTTGGTCGCGGCGCCTTTGTCTCTCGGTCCTCTCACGATGGCAACCTCCCGGCGAAGCCGCCGGCTCTGCGTTTCCGCGAAAAATCGACCGTTCGTACTTCGTTCGCCAACGCGGGCTTCAGAACGGAATGCGTTCGCCCGTCGGCGGCGGCTCCTCTTCGACCGGCGGATAGTCCGTCGGCTCGTCGTATCCGCCCGCGGGCGGCGGCGCGGCTTGCTGCGGCGCGCCGTAACCCGAACGCGGCGCGCCAGCGCCGGCCGGCCGCGGCGGAGCCGGGCGCTGCGGCGCGTATTGTCCGGCGGCGCCTTCGGCCGGCGCGCCGCCGCCGCCCTGCTCACGCCCGCCGACGAATGTGAAATTGTCGACCCAGACGGTGTGCTTCGAGCGCTTGGTGCCGTCCTGGGCCGTCCATGTCTCGAGCCTCAGGCGGCCCTCGACCAGGATCGGCTTTCCCTTCGTCATGTACTGATTGACGACCTCGCCGCTGCGGCCGAACAGCGCGCAATCGACGAAGCACACTTCCTCGCGCTGGTTGCCCTCCTTGTCGCGCCAGCGGTGATTGACGGCGAGCCCGAACTCGCACACGGCCGTGCTGTTGGCCAGGTACTTGAGCTGCGGATCGCGCGTCAGGTTCCCCATCAGGATCACGCGATTGAAGCTGGCCATGCTGGCTCTCCTTCCGCCGCTACGCGCCCACGGCGCGGCGGCGTCTGCCGCGCTACTCGATCGCCGACACCGGCGAAATCTCGGCCCCCAGGTCGTCCGCCGGCGGCGGGCGACGGTCGCCGCGCCAATCGCCACGATCGCCGCGGTCCCCACGGTCGCCACGATCTCCGCGATCTCCGCGACCTTCGCGCGGACCGTCGTCATCGTGACGCCGTTCGCTGGAGTGCGGGACGAGCGACTGGTCGGCCGGGTGGCTCTTCAGCTCGGCCAGCTTTTCGGCCGGCAGCGGCTCGACCCGCAGCACCTGTCCGCGCAGCACAAGCTCGCTGAGCTGGAGGTCGCGCTCCATGTCGGTGATCTTGTTGGGCGGCGCGTCGAAGTACGCGAGCACGTAGGTGCCGCGCTTGCGGCGCTTGATCTCGAACGCGAGCTTGCGCTCGTCGAATTTCAGGCAGACGTGCAATTGCGCGCCGATGCGCTCGCACAGGCGGCGCACCTCCTGCTCCATGCCGGCCCAGCCTTGCGCCGCCGCGGTGTCGAACAGGAACAAGCCTTCGTAGAATTTCACGACCACACTCCCAAGGGGCAGCGGCGCGAAATGCACCGCGGAAAACTCGCACTCCGCCGGCGGCGAATCGAACCCGGCCGCCGGCCGCGGCGCTACGCGCGCCGGTTGAATTTGTTCATCGCGGCGGCCGGGCCTTCGCGCACCCAGCATTCGCCCGCGTCGGCGCCGCGCACGAGGGCCTCGTCGACCAGCGAGCGCTCCTCCGGGGTCATGCGCCCCAGGACGTGATTCACCGTCGCCGCACGGTGAACCTTGCCGATTCCGATGCGCAGGCGGGCGAACTGCTCGCTGCCCACGCAACGAATCACGTCGGCCAGGCCTTTCTGCCCGCCCGACGAACCCTCCGCCCGCATTCGAACCTCGCCGGGCGGCAGATCCAGGTCGTCCAGCACGATCAGCAGGTCCGCCAACCCGAGCTTGTAAAACCGCCAGACCGCCGCGACGCTCCGGCCGCTCAGGTTCATATACGTCGCCGGCTTGAGCAGGATGACCGGCTCGGCGCCGACCTGTCCGCGGCCAAGCTGTCCTTCGAACCGCCGGTCGTAGCCGGACACGTCGACCGCCCAGCGCTGCGCGAGCAGATCGACCACGCGAAAGCCCATGTTGTGGCGCGACTCGGCGTACTGCGGGCCTGGGTTCCCCAGGCCGGCGATCAGCTTCACGCCGGCGCCTCGCCCTCGGTCTCCTTCGGACCCTTCTTGATGACTTCCGGCTCGGTCGCGGCGCCCTCGACCGGCGCGACGGCGGCTTCGGCCTCGCCGCGCGGCGGACGAACGACGCAGACGATCTCGTTCGGATCGCGCAGCGCGATGACGTCGGCCGGAAGCTCCAGCTCGCGCACGTGGACCGACTGGTTCATGCCCAGCTCGCCCACGTTGACCTTGATCGACTCGGGAATCGCCAGCAGCGGGCAATCGATGTCGAGGTCGCTGATCACCTGGATCAGCGAGCCGCCCTCGCTCACGCCCTTCGGCACGCCGCGGAATTCCAGCGGAATCGCAACGTGTACGCGCTCCGACGCGTCGACGCGCATCAGGTCGACGTGGATCGGCGTGCGCTGCAGGTGGTCGTACTGCACCTCCTTGAGCAGGTAGCGCGTCTCGCCCGCGTCGGTTTTCAGGTTGACCACGTGGTTGTGGTTTTCCAGCGCGATCTCCAGGTCGTGCAGCGACAGCGCAATCGTCTCGGGCGCCTCGCCGTGGCCGTAGATCACGGCCGGCACCAGCCCGCCGCGCCGCACGCGCTCGTTGGCGTGGCGTCCGCCGGCCGTCCGCGGCCGCCCCTGGATCGTCATGATTTCCATATGTCAGACTCCCTGTCGCCGCGCGCCGCGGCGCGGCGACGCCAATCGTTACTTCATGAACAGACTGCTTACCGACTCGTTTCGATGAATCCGCCGTATGGCCTCGCCCAGCAGCTCGCTGACGCTCAGCACCGTGAGCGAACGCAGCCGACGGCGCGTCTCGTCCGGCAGCGGGATCGTGTCCGTCAGGGCCAGGTGGTCGATCGGGGCCTTGGTCAGCCGCTCGACCGCCGGGCCGCACAACACGCCGTGCGTCGCGGCGACGATGATCCGCTTTGCGCCGCGCCGCTTAACCAGGTCGCACGCCTGCACGATCGTGCCGGCCGTGGCGATGATGTCGTCGATCATCAGCACGGTCTTGCCGTTTACGTCGCCGATGATGTCGTAGGTCACCGTTTCCGAGCCGGAAATGCGGCGCTTGTCGATGATCGCCAGGTCGCCGCCCATGCGGTCGGCGTAGAGCCGGGCGCGTTTCGCATTGCCGATGTCCGGGCTGACCAGCGTAACCGGGCCGAGATTCAGCGACGAGAAATAGGCCGAGAAGACCGGCTCGGCCGAGAGGTTGTCGACCGGAATGTCGAAGAAGCCCTGGATCTGCGCGGCGTGCAGGTCGATCGTGAGCACCCGGCTCGCCCCCGCCACCGTGATCAGGTTGGCGACCAGCTTGGCTGTGATCGGCACGCGCCCTTCGTCCTTGCGATCCTGACGGGCATAGCCGAAATACGGAATGACCGCCGTAATCCGGCTGGCCGAAGCGCGCCGCAGGCAGTCGATGAAAATCAGCAGTTCCACGAGGTTTTGATTTACGGGCGGACATGTCGATTGGACGACGAACGTGTCGCGGCCGCGCACGTCCTCATCGACCTTCAGCGAGATTTCGCCGTCTTGAAAGCTTTCGAGCTGGGCGCGGCCGAGCTGGTTCCCGAGGTAGGCGGTGATGGGTTCCGCCAGCCCGTGGTTGCTGCGACCTGCGAAGATGCGGATGTTGTTCACGATTCCGTCTTCCGCAAAAAGCCCGCTGATGCGGCGCCGGCCGATTGCCGCGGTTCGCACGCCGAAACCGACGGCATCGGGCGCGAGATTGCGCGATGCGTCGTCGCCTCGGACTGCGATACGCGAAGCACCGCCGGGCGGCGAAAAAGCTACCCGGCCTGGATTCGAACCAGGACTAGAAGGACCAAAACCTTCTGTGCTACCGTTACACCACCGGGTATTCGGGGCGCACGCGCTTCCCGACGCCCGATTCGCCACGCAACACGACGCACTTCGTAGGCACGGTTGCGGACCCGCGCTGGAGCCTGAGCCGCCGTCCGTGTCGTCGGCGGCCCACTGCGGCCCGATCGGCCGCACGCCCCGCTTGCGGGAGAAAACCCGGTCGTGGCGAAACCGGAGCGTGGGAATGTATTGGGGCGGCGCGGGATTGTCAAATTGTACTGGAAGCTTGGCGCGGGACGCGGTCCGGCCGGCGCGGCGGCGGCGCTTCGTTTGCATCCCGCCGGCGCTCCCCGCAGAATGCCCCGCTCTGCGGATTGCATCGCCCGCGTGCGCCACGCACGGCGCGACGGCTCGCATGGCACAACCGCCACGGGCTCGGGCAAAGACGGACCGCGAACGCCGCGCAGGAGCCGCCGATATGCGCTGGAGCCGCTTTTTCATCCACACGTCCAAGGAAACACCCAAGGACGCCACGGCTGCGTCGCACGCGCTGATGCTGCGGGCCGGGCTCATCCGCCAGGTCGCCGCCGGCGTCTACAACTACCTGCCGCTGGGCTATCGCGCGCTGCGAAAGGTCGAAGCGATCGTCCGCGAGGAGATGAACCGCGCCGGCGCGATCGAGCTGCACATGTCCGTCCTCATGCCGCTCGAATGGTGGGAGCAAACCGGCCGCGCGCCGATCTACGGCGACGTGCTGCTGCGCCTGGCCGGCCGGCACGGCGACTCGGGCGACTATCGCAACCAGACGGTGCTCGGCCCGACGCACGAGGAGCAGATCACCGAGATCGCGCGGGCGCACCTGTCGAGCTACAAGCAGCTTCCGGTCAATCTCTACCAGATCCAGCTCAAATTCCGCGGCGAGGCGCGGCCCAAGAGCGGCGTTCTGCGCACGCGCGAGTTCCTGATGAAGGACGCCTACAGCTTCCACGCCGACGTGGAGTCTCTGCACGACGGCTATCAGAAGATGTACGACGCCTACTGCCGCATCTTCAGCCGCTGCGGCCTGCCGTACGTCGCCGTCGAGGCCGAGAGCGGGCCGATCGGCGGCGACGCCTCGCATGAATTCATGGTCCTGACCGACGCGGGCGAAGACATCGTCGCCGTCAGCGAGAACGGCGACTACGCCGCCAACACCGAACGCGCCACATGCGCCGCGCCGGCCGCAGCCTCGCGCGCGCCCGGCGGCGCCGCGCCGCGCGAGGTGCATACACCGGGCGCCGGCCGCGTCGAAGACGTCTGCAAGCTGCTCGGCGTCGAGCCGAAGCAGATGATCAAGACGTTGATCTACTCGGCCGAAGTGACCGGCAAGCACGCCGTGGCGCTAGGCGCCGCGCCGGGGCACAAGGATCCCAGCGCCGCGGCGCGCCGCGTGCGCGTGGTGGCGCTGGTGCGCGGCGATCACGAGGTGAACGAGCACAAGCTGCGCAAAATCGCGGAGCTGCCCGTCGAGCTGGCCGACGCGCGGACGATCGAGGCGCTGACCGGCGCCGCCGTGGGCTTCGCCGGGCCGCAGGGGATGGCGGAGCGGCTCGGCGCGGGCGAAGTGCTGGTGATCGATCGCGACGTCGCGGCGCTGGCCAATGGCGCGAGCGGCGCGAACAAGACGGACTATCACGTCACGAATATCGTGCCGGGCCGCGACTTTCCGCTCGAAGCGCCGGCGGGCGCGAAGTGCGCGATCCGCGTCGCCGACATTCGCAACGTCGTGGACGGCGACGCTTCGCCGACCGGCAGCGGCAGCCCGCTGCGCCTGCGCACGTCGATTGAAATCGGGCACGTCTTCAAGCTCGGCACGAAGTACAGCGATGCGATGGGCGCGCGGTTCCTCGACAAGGACGGCCGCCAGCACCCGCTCATCATGGGCTGTTACGGCATCGGGCTGAATCGCATCATGGCCGCGTCGATCGAGTCGCATCATGACGACAACGGCATCATCTGGCCGGTGAGCATCGCGCCGTTCGAGGCGCTGGTGATCTCGCTCGATCCGCGCGACGAGCAGGTGACGCAGACGGCCGAGCAGTTGTACGAGAAGCTGCTGCTCGCCGGCGTCGACGCGCTGTACGACGATCGCGACGAGCGGGCGGGCTTCAAGTTCAAGGATGCGGACCTGATCGGCGTGCCGCTGCGGATTGTTGTCGGCAAGAAGAGCCTGGCGCAGGGGGTGGTCGAGTTCAGCCGTCGCACCGCGCCGGATGACAAGAAACTGCTCAGCCCCGACGCCGCACTGGAAGCGGCGCTGGGAGCGAGATAGGAAATGTCGAATTGCGAATAGCGAAGAACGAATTACAGACGCGCGCCCGGGCGCCTCTGTAATTCGTTCTTCGCTATTCGACATTCGCCATTCGCAGCGCTACTCGGCCCCGGCGGCGATCAGCGCCCCCGGCCCCGTCTTGCGCACGCCCGGCGGCCAGTCGCGCTGCGGGTCGTACCACGCGTCGAGCACGGCGTGCCAGTCCGCGGCCGAGCGCGCCCGGATGAACGCTGCGCGCACGTCGCCGCCGTGCGGATGCAGCTCTGCGTACTTGATGCCGAACTTTCGCATCAGCCGCGGCGCGAGGCGTTCGCCCTGTTGCTCAGCGCACAGGTCGAAGTGCCGGCGAATCATTTCGCCCTGCTCGGCGACGCTGGGCGGCGGCGGCAGATCGCGCCCTTCGAGCAGCGCCTGCGCCTCGGCGAAAATCCACGGGTTGCCGATGCAGCCGCGCGCCACGGTGACGCCGTCGACGCCGGTGTGCTCCAGCATTCGCACCACGTCTTCCGCCGTAAACAGATCGCCGCTGCCCAGAAGCACGCGCTCGCCCACGTGCCGCTTGACGCGGGCGAGAAACTCCCAGTTGCTCGGGCCGACGTAGCGCTGCTGCACTGTTCGGCCATGCACCGTCACCGCCGCAAACCCCAGCTCATAGGCGGTTTCGAGAATTGCGAAGAAGTTGCGCTCGCTGGCGGGCGAGTCGTCCATGCCACGGCGCATCTTGAGCGTGACGGGCGTCTCGGCGGGAACCGCGTCGCGCACGCGGCGCAGAATTTCGCGGGCGGTCTGCGGCTCGGAAAGCAGGAACCCGCCGCGGCAACGTCCGAGCACCTTGCGAACCGGACAGCCGAAGTTGACGTCGACCACGTCGAAGCCGGCCTCGGCCATGACGCGCGCCGCGAGCGAAAACTGTTCGGGCTCGGCCCCCATGAGCTGCCCGCCGACGGGATGATCGGCCGGATCGAGGCGAAAGATGCGCCGCGTGAGCTTTCCGGGGGTGAGGATGAGCTTGTCGAGCACGACCTCGTGCAACGCGTAGGGCGCGCCGCAGCGGCGGGCGATCAGCCGCATGGGCGCGTCGCTGTAGCCCGAAAGCGCCGCCTGCACTACCGGATGCGCGATTTCGACGTTTCCGATCCGCAGCATGACGCGATTATACTCCGCCGGCGGCCGATACGATTCGTGCGAGCCCGTCGCGCCGGTCGGCGGCCGCGCGCGAGCATCGCGCAGATCCTGCGGCCTCGAATCGTCCGTCCGCTTGCGCGGGCCCGAGCGCATGAACGAGACACAGCGCCAAAGCGAAACGCTACGCCGCCTGCTGGACGTGTCGCTGCGCATGGCGGTGACCACCGACCTGGACGCGCTGCTTGCGCAGATCGTCGACACCGCGCGCGAAGTGCTGCGCTGCGAGCGGGCGACCATTTTCCTCTACGACAAATCGCGCGACGAACTGTGCAGCCGCGTCGCCACCGGCGTCGACACGATCCGCGTCCCGGCGGGGATGGGCATCGCCGGCGCGGCAGCCCGCGAGCGGCGGCCGATCAACGTGCCGGACGCCTACGCCGATGCGCGCTTCAACCAGGACGTCGACCGCCGAACCGGCTTTCGCACGCGCAACCTGTTCGCGTTCCCGCTGGAGAATCTGGGCGGAGAACTGATGGGCGTGCTGCAGGCGCTGAACAAGGAGAGCGGGCCGTTCGACCGCGAAGACGAGGAGCTGGCCCGCGTGCTGAGCGCGCAGGCGGGCGTGGCGCTGCACCGCTGGTTTCTGCTCCAGGAATACGCCGAGAAGCAGCGCATGGCGCGCGACCTGGAGATCGCGCGGCAGATTCAGCTCAGCTTTTTTCCCGCGTCGAACCCGCAGGTCGCGGGCTACGAGATCGCCGGCTGGAACCAATCGGCAGAGCAGACGGGCGGCGACTGCTATGATTTCTATCCGCTGGAGGACGGCCGGCTGGCGGTGCTGCTGGCCGACGCGACCGGGCACGGCATCGGCGCGGCGCTGGTGATGGCGCAGTGCCGGTCGATGCTGCGGGGGCTGCTGTCGATGTCGGTCGATCTGCCGCAGGTGCTGCGGAGGGTCAACGGGCTGCTGCTTCAGGATCTGGCCGACGGGCGTTTTGTCACGGCGTTTGTCGGGATTCTCGATGCGCGGCGACATCGCATCGATTACGTCTCGACCGGACAGGCGCCGCTGCTCTTCGTCGCGAACGGCGAGGTGTCGGCGCACCCCGCGACGAGCCTGCCCCTGGCGGTCGCGCCCGACGCGGAATTCGAGGCCCGCAGCTTCGCGTTCGGGGCGGGCGGGTTGCTGGCGCTGCTGACGGACGGATTCTTCGAGACGATGAACGCGGCGGACGAGCAGTTCGGCGAGGAGCGGATCGGCGAGCTGCTTCGCAGCGGGATCGCGTCGGGCGAGTCGCTGGACGGGGCGATTTCGCGCATGCACGACGCGGTGCGCGCGTTTCGCGGCGACGCGCCGCAGGCGGACGACCTCACGGCGGTGCTGGTGCGCCGGCGGTAAGGGCGATTCGCGGCGAAAAACGCGCGGGATGGCGCGGCGGCGAGCGCGTCCGATCCGAGCCGCGAGCGTCAGCGAGCGCGACGTCCGAGCGCTCGCCCTGTGAAGTTCGCACGGAGGCCCTCTCGCTCTT
>CAZHIE010000025.1:0-1530 GCA_964532435.1 uncultured Planctomycetales bacterium | reverse complement strand
CCCAGGCGCGCGCGGCGCAGCACGGAATATCGCGAGCCGTCCGGCCCGAGTTCGCTTCGATACAGTACGACCTCTTCCGCCCGAAACGGCTTCCCGGGCGGAAGCTTCACCACGCGAACGACGCGCTGCACCGTCCGCACGCCGTCCGGATGGTCATCCTTCGTCCGGCCGAGCGTGACGTGCGGAGCGAATGGCCGCCGTTCGGGCTCGATGCCCAGGTCGGCCAACAGCGGCTCGGCCGCCGCCAGCCAGCGCTGACAACCGCCGCCCGCGTCCGTCAATCCGACCCAAAGCACCCGCGGCCGCGCCTCGCCGGGGAAACATCCGGGCTGCCCGAGGATCAGCTCGAACGGCTCGACGGCCGCACTCGCGGCGACGACGGCGCGCTCGACGTCGGGCAACAAGTCTGGTTCGACGTCACCGAGGAATTTCAACGTGAGATGAAGCTGCGCATCCTTTGAGACCCGCACGCCGCTGCCGGACGGGATGCGCGCCAGCGCGTGTTCGCGCAGCACGCGACGAACGGGTTCGGGCAGTTCGATCGCCACAAAGCAGCGCAGCGGAGCGACGCCGCTCATTCGAGTGACCCCTCGGGAAGTCGCCGGCTCAATCGAACTGCACCATGCGGCTCAGCTCGCCCAGCCGCTGATGCACCTGGTCGGGCGTGGTCTTCGCGCTGGCCTCGACGGAGAACGACTCGATGACGAACGACGCCGCGACCGTGCCGCGCGCGATGGCCGCGCGCAGCGCGTCGCGGTCGAACCGCGCGACGTGCGCGAGGTAGCCCATCATTCCGCCCGCGAACGAGTCTCCCGCGCCGGTCGGGTCGATCACCTTTTCGGTCGGGTAGGCGGGCATGATGAACACATCGTCGTTGGACACGAGCAGCGCGCCGTGCTCGCCCTTCTTGATAATGCAGAATTTCGGCCCCATGCGCAGGATGTCGCGCCCGGCGCTGTACAGGTTCGTCTTGAGCGTCAGCAGCCGCGCCTCGCCCTCGTTCAGCACGATGCCATGCACCGCCTCCATCGTGCGGCGCAGCTCCTGCCCCTCAGTCGTGATCCAGAGGTTCATCGTGTCCATCACGACGAGGTCGGCCCCATGAAGCTGGCCGACGAAGTCGCGCTGCAACGCCGGATGCGAATTGGCCAGAAACACGAATCGGCTGTCGCGGTATTCCTCCGGCAGCTTCGCGCCGCGCTCGCCGAGCACGTTGAGCTTCACATCCACCGTTTCGGCTTCGTTCATGGCCCCCTGATAGCGGCCGTGCCAGCGGAACGTTCGGCTGCCGGGGCGTCCTTCGACGCCGCGCGTGCAGATGCGCCGGTCGGTCAGCGGGGCGAGCCAGGCCTGATCGAAATCTTCGCCGACGACGCCGACCATTCGCACTTGGGTGAAGAGCGCCGCCGCCAGGGAGAAGTAGACGGCGGACCCGCCCAGGACGTTTTCGGCCCGGCCGTGGGGCGTTTCGATGGTGTCGATTCCGATCGAGCCGGTGACGAGCAGAGACATCCATTCCTCCGATTCCGA
>CAZHIE010000024.1:10208-34386 GCA_964532435.1 uncultured Planctomycetales bacterium | reverse complement strand
GCTGATCGAGCTGAACCAGAACGCGGACGGGAGCATCACGGTGCCGGCGGCGCTGTGGGGGTATATGGGCGGGATGGAGCGGATTTCCGCTTCACCGAATCCGGTAGCACCGAATCGGTAGCACCTGCTTCCAGCCGGTGAGTCGTGCTCGACAGGGTCGGCGTGACTGATCGAGCCGCCATTCCTCTGCACCAGTTGTTGCGACTGGAACGCGATATTGGCTATGCAAGCGGGGCTGGGACCGGGCGATTTGCGACCTGGGCGTGAATGCGAACCACGATGGCGCAAACTATTGCGAATTCCAGTCGCGAACGCTTCTCCGCAATTGCTCGAAACGTGAGTCACGCCAAGTGCCGTCGTCGATGACGTATAGGCGCATGATTCGAACCGTCACACCGGAGCACGCTCCGATCAGACTGTGATCGAGGTCGACGAGCGACACCGGTTCCGACTCACCCGCGCGGAACACTTTGATCAGGTCGTCAGCCTCCTCGGCGGGAAGCGATCGCGCATCGGCGGCCGTGACGCTGGGGCCGCGTTTCTCCAGCCGCAATGGCGGCGTTTCGCAGAACATGTACCTCTCTATCGGCAGTCCGGAGTCGTCGGAAAGTCTGCGAAGATTGAACCTGCAGTCCCTCTTGAAAGCCGTTGCCGTGGCGCCGATTTGGCCAGATATCTGCCTGTCGCAGACTTCATGGAGCAGCTTCGGTGGACGGCGATTGACCAACGATTGAGCGATCGCGTGGATCGGTCCGGAATCGGTTTCCTGCGCCGCCCTTTCGATCAGTTTATCCAAGTACGAGTCGGTAAACGTTCGAAGTTCCGGCCCCTTGGCCAGGGCCTCAATCGCGGCTCCATCCGCCGGAAAGCTGAATTCCGCCGCTTTGGAATCTCGAATGCGCCGGATGAGCTGACGGGCCGCTTCCTCGAACCCGTAAGTCGTTTTGTGCCAGTACACCGCGCGGTGCATGAAGTAGCGCGCGAGTAGATATTGCTCCGCGGCCGGCAAAGCCTTTTCGTCGACGCCAATTAGGCCATTGGGGCTCACGCGAAGCGAATTGAGCAAATAATTCAGATCAATCGATCCGTACGGCACGCCGGCCGCTTGCGAGTCACGAAGCAAGTAATCGAGGCGATCCATGTCAAACGAACTGCTGATGAGCTTGCTCCACTGCTTGTCCGCTGCTTTCGTGCGTCCGAACAAGTCGGCGATTCTGTCGGCGCGATCCACACCACCGACGGCGTCAAGCAAGTCCTTTTGATGTGTAAGAACTACGCGGCCGAGCGTCTCGTGGCTTGGGTATGGTGTCGTGGACGGAAGCGTTTTCCTTGATCGATCTAAGCCGTCGACGAGGTCTTCGGCGAGCTGAACGCGATCCACACCCTCGAGCAAGTGAGAATACGGATAGTGACCGACGTCATGCAGAAGCGCGGCGAGGCGCAGATCCTCCGTTCGCTCCGCGCCCACGTCGATTCGATTGCGCTTCGCGGTCTCCAGAATTCGCTGCATGATTCCGAAGACGCCGAGGCTGTGTGCAAAACGTGTGTGCGTAGCGTTGGGATAGACGAGATGGCCCATTCCCAATTGCTTGATATACCGAAGGCGCTGAAAGGATGCCGTATCTACGACGCGCCACTCGGAATCGTCAAGCTCGATGTCGCCGTGAATGGAATCGACGACGATGCGCCGCCGATGATTACCGCCGGAGAAGCTCGTGCTCATGCAACTCCTGCATCGCGGCCTCGACCTCGGACCGATCGAAGTCCTTGTCGTACTTCTTGAGAAGTTCGACAAGCGCCTCGGAGCCCGCATCCGGAACCTGTTTGCGCTGCACCAGAAAGTGAACGGAAGCAAGCAGTTCGAGTTTGCGAGCCTGCACCCGGGTTTCGTCGTGTGGGATCAATTCCTTGACGCGGCTCAGCCGACTCAGGGCCGCCGGCTCAAGCTCCCATCGATCTGAGTCGTCCAGCTTTGCGTCGAATTCGGCCTTGATTCCGAACACGTCGCGCGTCAGGTCTGGCGAGTACGGTCCGCGCAAATACCAGCGAAAATAATGTCCGCAATCGTGCCCGGCGGCCTGGGCAAGGTAGATCGCCTTTTGAATAATCAGGCGACCGTCGAAGAGGTCGAGACGCGGCGGCAGGAGTCCGAGAGCTCTCAGCGTCAGAGTCGTGTTCAGTTGCTGCCGATTCATTCGCCACCCTTCACTTGGTTGACGTTAGCGAAATCACCGCACGGCGTCAATCACGCGCCCCGCCCCGTCGCCGCCGCGCCGCTTTACCCGCCGCCGGCTTGCGCCGCCCGCGGGGGCTACTTCTCATTCCCCCACAGCTTTCCCCCGCCCCTGCCCTGCCGCCAGGCCTCGCGCCAGCGGTGGATGTCCACCGCGCCGATCGCTGGCATGTTCTGACGCCGGTCGCGCGGCGGAAGCGGCGCGAACGGCCGGCCGGGCAGTGTCTGATACCAATACGCCACCGAGGCGATATCGAGCGCCAGGCCGTTGGCGTGGCCATGCTCGATGCTGGCACGCAGACTCTGTGCAAAATGGATCGGATCCTCGATGTGAAAGCGGTAGCAATGCGTGCGGCCGAGCCATGCGGAGTTCTTCAGGTAGTCCGATTCGCGGTTGTTTACGCGCGCATAGCCGAAGTAGGGATGCTGGAAGTTCTCGACCGGACTCCACGAGCAGCAGAAATAGTCTTCCGTCCCGGTTCCGTGCAGGCTGCCCGGCCAGGGCTCGCCGTCGATCCGGAACATGTCGTCGCCCTCGCCCGGCCAGATCGGCGTGGGCGAATCCACGAAGTAGTTGACGCCGACGTAATGGCCGCGCCCGCACGGCTCGCAGAGCAGGTAATTGTGCGCGTCGGATTGGTTGTGCGGAACCTTGCCGAAGACGTTCCACTCATGCTCGACGCCGTCTTCGTGATACGGATCGGTCCACTCGCGATTCCACCAGGCGTGGAACCGGCCGGCGTTTTCGAGCCAATCGCCATAGCGGCGGATGGCGCCGCCCGGCAGGAGCGCCGGCGCCGAGGCGGGCTGCGACGCGGGCGCCGAGCCCGGCGCGCTGGCGGGGCGGGCGCGGAAGGGGTCGGCGTCGCCGGCCGATCCGCCGGCGCCGCCGGTGAAGCGCGCGTCGGGGTCGAAGTCCTCGTAATCGACGTAGTAATAGAACGACGGGATCGACTTTTCCGACTGGTTTTCAAGCTCGATCCGCGCGCCGCGCGCAAACGGCATCGGAAACCAGCAATTCAGGGCGCGCCCCTCCTTTGGCGCGGCAACCAGCGGCAGCGACGCGAAATTGTAGTTTTCGCCCCAGCCCTGGCCGAAGAAATCGCCGATCGGCGACTCCACACTCGGGTGCGATTGCCCGTCCCAGTACATCCGCAGCACCGCGTTGCGGCGGATCATCGGATCGTCGGACCAGAACGTACACCAGATGTGCCGCACGCAGCCGGCCCCGGCGATGTCGGCCAGCACGGCCGTCTCGCCCGGCTTGATCTCGATCTTGTCGCTGTTTCCGCCCGAACGGTCGTAGGAGGAAACGCGGCGGGAACGCGCGCTGCGCAGCAGCGCCAGGTTGTGCAGCGGGCTGAACATGGCGGATTCTCCGGGCGCGCCACGATTCGGCGGCGCGGCGCGGAGTCTACGGCCCGGCGGCGGCCGCGGTCCATCTCCCGACGGATGGCTACGGGCACGCCCCCAGCAGGCAGGCGACGAACGAATCGATGTCGCCATTCGTGATCGCGCGGTCGTGGTTGGTGTCGGCGTTCATCACGCGGCAGCCCGGATAGACGTCCGCGTACCCGGCCGGGTCGAACAGCGCCAGAACGAACCCGTCGATGTCGCCGTTGTCGATCGCGCCGTCGCAATTCATGTCGCCGTGTGCGTAGGCGACGCACGTCTCGTTGAAGACGACGCTGAGCGTTCCGTTCAAATCCGACACGGCGGCCAGGTCCACGTCGCCGTCGGCGTCGATGTCTGCCGCCGCGATCGCCGACGGCTCCGCGCCGAGCACGACGACCGTGCCGACGCCCAACGTCCCATCGCCGCGATTCAGAAATGTCTGGATCAGCGCGGCGGAGACGTCGCCCGCCGCGACCGCCAGGTCGATAGCGCCGTCGCAATTGAGATCGGCCGTGCAGAGCGCGTTCGGGTCGGCGGGCGCGGTCGAGAGCGACGCGGCCGGCGTGAAGACGCCGGCGCCGTCGTTGGAAAACACGAGGATCGCCGCATCGCCGTGGTCGGCTACCGCGAGTTCCGGCGCGCCGTCGCCGTTCAGGTCGAGCAGCGCCACGCCGCGCGGGTCGTTGCCGGCGGGAAGCGCCTCGGCGGGGGCGAACGCGCCCGTTCCCGTGTTACGCAGGATCGACACGGTCTGATCGTCGGAGTCGGCCGTCACGATGTCGACGTCGCCGTCGCGGTCGACGTCGCCGGCGGTGAGCCCGCGCGGCCGCCGACCGACCGGGTATGTTCCAACGGGCGTCACGGCGCCATCGCCCAGTGCTCGAATGACGAAAACCGCATCGCCGTCGCCGGCCGCGATGGCGAGATCGCGCAGGCCGTCGCCGTCGAAGTCGGCGGCGACGATGGCCTGCGGCGCGGCGGCGCAGGGGCGATTGACGGGCGGGGCGAAAGTGCCGTCGCCCAGATTGCTGGTGACAGAGTACGAATTGGCGTTTTCGCTGATGCTGACGAGATGCTCGGCTTCGCCCGTCGTCCAGGCCGTGCCCACAACCGCGGCCGGTCCGGAGGGCAGGCTGAGCGTCTGGTGAACGGCGAGCGTGCCGGCGTTCCACGTGAACACCTGAAGCGCCCCGCCCGCGGAGATTACCGCGGCGTCGGCGCGATCGTCGTCGTCGGCGTGGATCAGCGCGACGCCCGATGGCGCAGGCGCGGTGGCGTAGGTCTGCGGCGCGGCGAACGCGCCGCGCACCGTCAGCGCGCGGGCGGCGTTCACACGCCCGGCGCCGATCAGTCCCTCGAAGCCAGGATTGAGCGGATCGACGTTGTCGGCGCCCTGTTGAAGCAGGCTGCGCACCTGCGCGACGCGGCTGCCGTCGGCGGGCCACTCCGGATGCTGCGAAATCAGAAGCGCCGCCGTTCCCGCGGCCATCGGCGCGGCCATGCTGGTTCCGTCCCATGCCGCGTAGAGGCCGCCGGGGATGGTGCTGAAGATCGCTTCGCCGGGTCCGCTGACCGCCATGGCCTGGTTGTAGTTGGAAAAATCGCTGCGAATGTCGTCGCCGCTGACCGACGTGACGGCGATCGCGCCTTCGAGCATCGCGGGATATTCCTCCGGCTGCATGCGGTTCAGATTGCCGGAAGCCGCGATGACGGGGATGCCGCGCGCGGCGGCTTCCGCGACCGCGTCTTCGAGCACGTCGGATCGATACGTCGTGCCGATCGACACGTTGATCACCGTCGCGCCCGCGTCGATGGCGTGAAAGATGCCGGCCGCAAGCGTGAACGTGCTGGTGTTGCCGTCGCTGTCGAGCACCTTCACGGGCAGGATTCCGGCGTGTGGCGCGATGAAGGCGATGATTCCGGCGACGTGCGTGCCGTGTCCCGTCATCTCGTCGATCAGCAGATCGCCGTCGGTGTCGAGACCGTCGCCGACGTCCGCGACGGAGCCGCCGTCGACGAGATTGGCGCCGCCCGGTGCGATTGCCAGGGCGAGCGCCGGATGGGCCGTGTCGATGCCGCTGTCCACGATCGCGACGACGGCTCCGTCGCCGGTCGCGACGTTGTGCGCCTGGCCCAGGCCAAGCTGCTGCCAGGCGCGCTGCGTCGAATATTCCAGCGCGATCGGCGTTTCGGAGAAGAAGAAGTTGCGACCGTTGCCTTCCGGCGCATCCGCTTCGTAGCCGAGTTCGGCCCAGACGATGTTCGGATCCTGGTCGATCAGCATTTCGAACTGGTCTTCGGGAACTCCCTCGGGCGTGAGGATCAGGTGGATGTTGCGCAGCGGGATGGAGCGCAGCGTCGCGCTGCCATAGGCGATGTTGAAATCGTCGATCGACGCGCCGGGCAACAGGCGCACGATCGCCTCGCGCGGCAGAATGTCGTCGGGGTCTTCGTCGCCGGCCAGGGACGTCGCCGCCGGCAGGCTCAGCGCGGCGAGGAACCAGAAGAGCTTTCGAATATAGGAACTTGCGGCGGTGTTCATAATCCACCCATCAGGACGAAGGACGCCCATAAAACCGGGTGCGGCCGCGTCCGCAGGCAGGAAAGCTGCGCCTCGCGCAGCGCGCCCGCGAGGCCGGACCGCACATCATTATAGAAGGCACATTTGTAGAAGTTGTGCATCAGTTCCGCGGTGCTCTCGTCGTTGACGCGCCACAGGCTGACGAGCAGGGCGCGCGTGCCGGCGGCGAAGAAGCCGCGCGCCAGGCCGATCAGCTCGTCGCCGCTGTCCACGGCGGATCGGCCGGTCTCGCAGCCGCTGAGCGTGACGAGCTCGGCGTCGAGGGAGAGGCCGTAGATTTCGCGCAGCGTCAGCCAGCGGTCGGAGAGCTTGAGACCGGACGCCAACGGATTCTCGCTGGAAAACTGGCCATGACACGCGATGTGAACGACGTCGGCGCGCTGCACGAGCCGCGCAAGGTCGTCTGCCCCGGCGTGCAGCGCGAGGCGCGAACCGGGAATGGCCGCCGCCAGCGCGCGGGCCTCGTGCTCGATCCAGGGCGCGTGCGCGTCGGCCACGCCGATGATCGCGGCGCGCAGGTCGCCGCGCCCGGCGGCGGCGCTATCGCTGGTGCGGAGCAGAAGGCTGGCGCTGGGCGCGACGGAGATCGTGAATCGCTCGACAAGGTAGCGTCCCTGCGCGTCGCGCAGCGCCTGAAACGGAATCGTGTGCAACGGGCCGTGTGGAATGACGATGAGCCGCTCGGCGGCGGAGAGTAGTGGTTCGAGCGGCGCGAAGATCAATTGCGCCAGCGCCGCCAGCTCGAATTGCGCGTCGGCCAGCAGCCGCACGCCGCGCGGCCCGTCGAGCGCGCCGGGCCGCTCCGCCCGGTGAAGCTGGAATTGTACGCGGCGCACCTGCTCGGACACTTCTTCCGCGTCGCCCAGGTCGCCGACGATCCGCTGGCCGTCGCGCCGCAGAACCAGCGCCACGAGGCGACCGTCGGCGACGAAGTACTCGATCAGCGCGACACCGGCTTCCAGCCGCGCGCGCGTCTGCTCCAGCGTCACGGGCGGCGCGAAGAGCGCCGCCACGCCGCCGGTCGTCGCCAGGCGGCTTTCCAGCTCGACCAGCGCCTTCTCGCTGGCGCGGATTTCGTTCTGCCAGCGCGCCAGCGACTCCTCGCTCACGTCGCCCGCGCGGGCGTCGGCCAGCCGGCTGTACGCCGCGTTCAGATCGGCGCGCCGTGCCGCGAGTTCGGCCGCCAGCGGACCGCCCAGCTCGCCCGCTGCGCCGGTGGCGTCCACCGTGCGCGAGATCATGTCGAGCAGCAATCGGCTCTTGGCCCGCTCGATGCCGTCGAACGCCGCGGCCGCGTCGCCGGCCTGGCACGCGGTGGTGACGAGATCCTCATAGATCGAAAGTCGCCGGCCGTGATAGGCGGCGCGGAACTGCTCCGCCTGAAGCGCGCCGCGGACGCGCTCGACGTGCTCGACCGCGGCGCGCAAGTCGCGCACCGCGGCAGCGCCGTCGCCCGCGCTGCGGCGCACGAGGCCGCGCGTGTGCAGCAGGTCGGCCAGGAGCGGCGCGACGGCGAGCGACTCGGCGGCGGGAATCGCGCGGGCCAGCTCGCTCTCGGCGCGGGGCAGGTCGCCGCGCGCCAGCGCGATTCGCGCCAGGTGATAGCGGGCCGCCGCGCTGTCCGCGGGGCGGTCCGAGAGCGCGTCGAGCGCCGCGCGGCAGATTTCCTCCGCCAGGTCGAACTGCCGAGCGTCGGCGGCCAGCTCGGCGCGGATCAGATCGAGCCGCGCCCGCGCGGTCTGATGCCCGAGCTGCGCGAAGCGGGCGGCCGCGTCGCTCAGCAGCGGCGCGGCGTCGATCATGCGGTCGAGCCGAACCATCATCTTTCCCAGCCCGGCCCGCGCACGGGTCGCCTCCATCGCCAGGCCGTGCTCATCGAGCGCCGCGATCGCGCGTTCGTATTGCGCGGCGGCCTCGGCCGGCATGCCGAGCACGGCCAGCGCGTCGGCCTGCTCGACCAGCACGCGGGCCAGTTCGCCGGGCGCGCTGTCCTTTTCCAGGTGGCGGCGCGTGCGCTCGAAGTGAAACAGCGCGTCCTGAAGCCGGCCCTGGCGCGTGGAAAGTTCGGCCAGGTTCCCCTCGACGATGGCGGCGGCCCAGGTCATTTCCTGCTGCTCGAACACCGGCAGCGCCGCGCGATAAGCCGCTTCGGCCGCGACGAACGAATCGAGCGAGAGGAGCGCGTGGCCGCGGTTGCTCTCGATCTGCGCAAGCGCGACGGGGTCGTCGCGCAGCGCGTCGCGCGCCAGATCGAAGTGCTTGAGCGCCTCGGCCGGTCGATCGCACATCTGATACGTCGCTCCCAGATTGGAGTCCGCCCGCGCGACCAGTCCGGTCTCTGCGGCGTCGGAGAACGCGCGGCGGGCCGCCTGCCCGGCGGCGATCGCCTCATCAAAGCGCCCGAGGCTCGCCAGCGCATGCACCGACGACATTCGCGCGCGGGCCGCCTCCACGGGCAGGCCGGCGCGCTCGGCCAGCTCCGCGGCCTGCGGGTACAGCGGCAGCGCTTCTTCGAATCGACCCCCGTACGCCAGGCTCTGCGCCCGCGCCCGGCGAGCGCGGACGCGCGCGAGCGCGTCGCCCGTTTCGTCGGCGAGCGACTGCACCCATTCGGCTGCGCCCAGTGCGTGGCTGACTTCGGTGACGGCCAGCCGCTCCACCTGTGCGATCAGCGCCAGCATCGCGGCGGCCGGGTCGCTTCGGCGGCGCAGCGCCGCGGCGCGCTGCGCCGCCGGCAGGCGACCCAGCTCTTCGAGCAGCTCAGCGTCGTCGCCGGATGCGTCGCTCATGGCACGGTTACGCCCGGCAGCACGAGCACCGCGTCGTCCACGGTGATCAGCAGGTCGTAGCGGCCGGGGATTGCATTCATGCTGAACATGCCGCGCGGGTCGGCCGTTGCGCTGGAGAGCGCTTCAAGCGACCCGGGCGCCGCGAGCGAGATGCCGAGCGGCGCCGCGCCGGCGGCCGGCGCGCCGCCGCGTCGCGCGATCTGTCCCGAAACGCGCAGCCGCTCCGGCGATTCGCCGGTGAGCGGCTCGATCTCCACGTCGATGTCGGCGAGTTCGCTTTCGAACGAAAGCTGGCGCGAGCGACCGACGCCGCGCACACCCGCCAGGGCCGGCTGAAGCCGGCTGTCGTAGACCAGTTCGGCGATGATGCGGCGAAGCGCGTCGAGCAGGCCCGCACGCGCCGGCGCCGGACGGCTGGCGAACAGCGCCCGCGCCCGGGACAGCACATCCGCCGGCGGCGCGACGCTGTCGTCGCGCCGGCCGGTTTCCACGGCAAGCCGGAATCGCCGGATCACGGCGGCGGCCTCGGGGTCGCGTGCGGCGATGGCCTCTACTTCGGCGGCTGCCGTACCGGAAAGCTCTCCCGCGGCGAAGGCGACCAGACGATCGTATGTGCTGTTCGAGAATGCCATGATTCACCTCATCCTACATGAGCCGTGGGATGGGCTAGAAATACCCCTGGATTTTGGCTAGAGCGCGAACTTCGCCAACATCCCCTCCATTTTCTGAAAACATCGCGCCCGAGTCGGTCCGATACTTCCCACCGGCACGCCCAGCCGCTCCGCGAGCAGGTCATACGCGGGCGTCGGCTGCTCGAAAAACAGGGCGTGCAGCAGCCGGCGACATCGCTCATCTATCTTCTCAAGCGCTTGTCGGACAATCACTTGCCGCTCTTCCTGCTCCAGGCGGGCCTCGCTCGGCTGCCCGTCGGCGTCGACGTCTTCGGGGAGTTCGGCGGCCGATTTCATCCGCCGGCGCAGGCGCCAGCATTCGCGGTACGTGGTTCGGATGAGCCACGCCGAGAGTCGCGTCTCGTCGCGCAGCGTCTCCAGGCGGCGCAGGGCAATTCCGAAGACGGTCTGCACGACGTCGTCGGAATCGGCGGCGCCGAAGCCGAGCCGGCTGGGAATCGAGTAAACGAGTCGGCCATAGCGCTCGACCAGTTCATTCCAGGCCGACGCATCGCCGGCCAGGCAGTCGCGCAGGATCGTAGAATCATCGCGCATAACGGGTTACGATCGTCGGGGTCCGGTGAAACGGCCAGCGCCGGCGCGCCGGTCGTGCGTACGGGCAGGAGGTCGGCCAACCCGTCGCGGTCCGCCGGTGGAATTGTAAAGGATTCATGCGCGGGTTCGTCAAGGACCGCTCCCGACCGTTCGCAGGTTTCGACACGATGAATCGCCAGCCAGCTCGCGAGCGACCGGCGGCGCCGACGGGACTGTGCATCGGTCCGTCGGGCTGGGCGTATGACGACTGGTACGGGCCGTTTTATCCGAAAATCAGGCCGGCCGGCTTTCGTCCGCTGGCGTTCCTGGCGCGCTATTTCAACGCGGTCGAAGTCAACTCCAGCTTCTACCGCACGCCGAGCGCGCACACAACTGCCGCCTGGCAGCGGCTTGTGCCGGGCGATTTTCGTTTCGCGGTGAAGCTGCACCGCTCGTTCACGCACGATCGCGCGACGTTTCCCGAGCGTGCGGAGATCGAGGCATTCCGCGCGGCGCTTGCGCCGCTGCGCGACGCGGGCGTTCTGGGGCCGGTGCTGGCGCAGTTTCCGTGGTCGCTGCGGTTCGCGCCGGCGTCGGTGGCGTGGCTCGAACGGGTAGCGGCGGCGCTGGAGGGGCACGTGCTGCACTTCGAAGTCCGCCACGCGAGCTGGGCGGAGGAGGAGGGGCTCGCGGCACTGCGCCGACTGGGCGGGTACTGCAACATCGACCAGCCCGCGCTGCGCGACTGCCTGCCGCCGAGCGAGCACGTCTTCGGCGACGTCGCGTATGTCCGGCTGCACGGGCGCAACGCGGCCAACTGGTTCGCCGAGGGCCGGCCTGCGTTCGCGCGATACGATTATCTGTACAGCGACGCGGAGTTGCGCGAGTGGGTCGAGCGGTTGAACCGCATCGGCGGCGCGGCGCGCGAGACCTACGTTTTCACGAACAACCACTACCGCGGGCAGGGACCGGCCAACGCGGTCGAGCTGCGCGCGCTGCTGGAGGGCAAGCCGCAGCCCGCTCCGGCGGAGCTTGTCCGCGCGTTTCCCCGACTTGCGCGGCTGGCTACCGCGCCGGCGCCGGAAACGCTTTTTGAGCTGTAGCGCGGGTTCACAGCAGCAGCATCGCGTCGCCGTAGCTGTAGAAGCGGTAGCCCCTCTCGACGGCTTCGCGATACGCCGCGCGGATCGGCTCGATCCCCGCGAACGCCATCACGAGCGCCAGCAGCGTGCTCTGGGGAAGGTGGAAGTTCGTCAGCAGCGCGTCTACCGCGCGAAACTGCCGCGGCGGATACAGAAAAATTCCGGTCCAGCCCGCGCGGGCCTCGTCCGTTCCGCCGATCAGCGCGTCGGCGATCGATTCGAGCACGCGGGCCGACGTGGTGCCGACCGCGACGACGCGCCCGCCGGCCGCGCGCGTTTCGCGCAGCGCCGCGATCGTCTCGCGCGGGACGGCGAACCACTCCTCATGCATGCGGTGGTCGCGTAAATCCTCGCACTCGATCGGCAGAAACGTGCCCGGCCCGACGTGCAGCGTCAGCGTCGCCCGCCGCACGCCCGCCGCCTCCAGCCGCGCGAGCAGCTCCGGCGTGAAATGCAGGCCCGCGGTCGGCGCGGCCACGGCGCCGGGGCGCTGCGCGTAGACCGTCTGATAGCGCTCGGCGTCTGCGATCCGCGCGGCGGCATCACCGTGCGGCGGCGCAGGGCGCGCGATGTACGGCGGGAGCGGCACGGCGCCGACGCGCGCCAGCCACGCCAGCGGGTCGACTTCGGGGTCTGGCGTGACCGACCATTCGCCGCGCTCGCGTCGCTGCTCGATTACCAGCTCGATCGCATCGCCGTCGCACGCCAGCCGCTCGCCGACGCGCAGCCGCGCGGCCGGCCGCAGCAGCACGCGCCAGGTTCCATCGTCCTGGCGCCGCAGAAAGAGCCCCTCGACGCGGCCGCCGGTCGCGCGGCGGGCGAAGAACCGCGCGGGGATGACGCGCGTGTCGTTGAGGACGAGCAGATCGCGTGGCCGCAGATACTCGCCCACGTCGCGAAAGACGCGGTGCTCGCGCCGGCCGGCGGCGCGATCGAACACGAGCAGGCGCGCGGCGTCGCGCGGCTCGGCCGCGTGCTGCGCGATGCGATCCAGCGGCAGGTGATAGTGGAGTTCGCTTCGACGCACGGTGGATTCATCGGCGGCTGCGCCGGCGCGGCGCGCGGCGGGCCGCGTGTCTCAATCGGGCAACAGATTGCGCGAGATCACGACGCGCTGGATCTCGCTGGTGCCCTCGTAGATGGTCGTGATGCGCGCATCGCGATACAACTGCTCGACGCGGAACTCGCGCACGAATCCGTACCCGCCATGCACCTGCACGGCGCGATAGGCGATGCGGTTGGCCGCCTCGGAAGCGTACAGCTTGGCCATCGCCGCTTCCTGCGTATACCGGCGCCCGGCGTCCTTCAGCCACGCGGCGCGGTCGATCAGCCCCTGGGCCGCCATCAGCTCGACCTGGCTGTCGGCGATCATCCACTGGATCGCCTGAAAATCCGCGATCGGGCGTGCGAATTGCTCGCGATGGCGGGCGTAGTCGCGCATCAGCTCGATGCACGCGCTGGCGATGCCGACGGCCTGCGACGCGATGCCGATGCGCCCGCCGTCCAGCGCGCTGAGCGCGATCTTCATCCCGTCGCCGGGGTCGCCAAGCAGGTGAGCGTCGGGCACGAACGCGCCGTCGAGCGCCATCTCGGCCGTCTCGCTGGCCCGGATGCCCATCTTGCCGTGAATGGCGGTGCGGCGGACTTCCGGCTGATCGGCGTCGAGCAGGAACATGTTCAGGCCGGGCGGCTTCGTGCCGCGCGCCAGCACGACGAACCAGCGGCCGGAAAGGCCGTTCGTCACCCACATTTTCGAGCCGCGCAGGCGCCAGCCGCCGGGCACCGGCTCTGCGACGGTTCGGGCCGCGGCGGGGTCGCTGCCCGCGTTCGGTTCGCTGATGGCGAAGGCCGCCAGCTCGCCGGAACCGAGCCGCGGCAGGATTTCGGCCTGGGTCTGCGGCCGGGCGAAACGGCGCACGGCTTCGGCGACCATGCTGTGTACGGCGAGCGTGACGGCGACAGAGGCGGACGCGGCGGCGAGTTCGCGGATGATCGCGGCGTAGGGCAGATAGGGGCAGTCGAGGCCGCCGTGGTCCTCAGGGACGCGCAGCGCCATCAAACCCAGTTCGCGGCATTCGGGCAGGCAGGAGCAGCATGATTCCTCGCCCGCGTCCCACTGGCGGTCGCGCTCGGTGAGCGTGTCGCGCGACCAATTGCGAACCGCGTCGATGAGAACCCGGTGATCTTCCGCGATCAGCATGACGGCTCCGGTGCGACGCGGGCAACACGCTGCCCAGTTGGCTTCGTTTCGCAGCCATTCCCGCGTTAGTATATCGTCGAGTGGGCGGGATCGTGCGTTACCGGCCGCAACAATGCAAGCGGCGCCGCTCTTCTCATCGGAGGCGTAGACGACATGCGCTTACTCCCGATCCCGGCGATCCTCCTTGCGGCCGCCCTGTGCTGGGCCGAGCCGCCCGCCGCCGAGCGCGCCGTAAGCGGCCGGCTTTCGACGCAGGACGGCCTGCGCGTTCTGGAGGTCTGGGGCACGCCGCGCGAGGCCGGGTTCGCCCACGGCTATCTCTGCGCCGAGACGATCGTGCGGCTGCTCGACGATTACGTGCTCGACCCGCGCATCACCCCCTCGCCGGCCATCTACGAGGGGATCGTGCTGCCCGGCACGCAGCGGCAGTTCGAATGGTCCCCCGAGGCGGAGGCGGAGCTGCGCGGCATTTTGGACGGCATGACCGCGCGCCTGGGCGAGCGGCTGCGCTCGCGCAAGCTCGATCGCGAGCTGCGCATCGAAGACCTCAAGATCTGCAACACGCTTTCCGATTGGCACGGCCTGTTCTGCTCGACGTTCTCGGCGTGGGACGGCTTGACCGCCGACGGCGAGACGCTCACGGCGCGCAATCTCGATTTTCCACCGGCGGGCGGAATGGAAAAGGAGCAGATCATCCTGGTCCACCGCGGGAGCAAGGCCGGGCGCGACTGGGTGGGCGTGACGTGGCCGGGACTGATCGGCGTGTATTCGGCGATGAACGCGGAAGGCGTGTGCCTGTTCATGCACGACGCGAACGGCTTGACCGCGTCGCGGTCGGACGGCTTCGCGCCGCGCTCGCTCATCCTGCGCGAAGCGCTGGAGGCCGCCGCCGCGCCGACGTTCATCGACGACGTGGCGCGCGTGCTGAGAAAACGCCGCGTCATGGTCGGCAACAACATCCACGCCAGCGGG
Organism: uncultured Planctomycetales bacterium; assembly: GCA_964532435.1. Lineage (GTDB taxonomy): Bacteria > Planctomycetota > Phycisphaerae > UBA1845 > Fen-1342 > CAZHIE01. The sequence continues at coordinate 19,869 of CAZHIE010000024.1, read as the reverse complement.
CCGCTCGACGCGCGGCGCGCTCCGGCCGCCGTGTTCGAGTATGACGCGAACGAGCGCGACGACGGCGTGACTGTGCGCGCGGCGACCGACAACGGGCCGTCGCTGACGACCGGGCTGTGCTGCACCAACCATTTGCGCCTGCGGCGCGACCCGCGGCCGTGCAACCGCTATGCCCGGCTGACGGCCCGGCTCGAAGAGTTGACGAAGAGCGGGACGAGGCTGGCGCCCGGCGGCGCGATGGACGTGATTCGCGGCGTGGCCGTCCGCGAGACGCTGCACTCGATCGTCTGCCAGCCGAAGTTGCGAAAGATGATCGTGCTCATTCCGTCGATCAAGCCGACGCCGGTGGAGCTCGACGTCGCGAAGCTCCTGTCGCCGCGCTGATCGCACGCCCGGCGCGCGGCGAGCGCCGCTCGGTGGGACCGCCGCGCCGTCGGGCGTATCATGCGGCGCATGAAACCACCCAATCCCGCCGTATCGAACCGTTTCTTGCGACGGGCCCCCGGCGCGGGCCGCCGCGCGCGCCGGGCGGCGGCCGCGCTGGCCGTCCTCCTCGCCGTGCGCGCCGCAATCGCCGGAGAGCCGGCGGCATTTCCGCAGGGCGTCGCGGCCGGCGACGCGAGCGCGTCCGGCGCGGTGCTCTGGACGCGCGCGGCGGACGCGGGGCTGATCCGCGTCGAAGTGGCGACGGATGCCAACTTCGCGACGGTGGATTTTTCCGGCACGGCCGACGCGCGCGACGACGCCGATCGAACCGTGAAGATCGTCGCGAGCGGGCTGTCAGCCGACACGGCGTATCTCTACCGCTTTTCGCGCGTGGACGAGCCGCAGCGCCGCAGCCGCGCGGGGCGTTTTCGCACCGCGCCGGCGGCCGGCGCCGCGCCGCCGGTGCGATTCGGCTTCTCGGGCGACACGAATTTTCAGGCCGCTCCGTTCGGCGTGATGGGCCGCGCCGCGGCGGAAGACTTCGACTTTTTCATCTGGTTCGGCGACACGATCTATGCCGACGCGCCGGCGGGCGGGCTGGGCGTGGCGCGGACGTTGGACGAATATCGCGGGAAATACGAGCAGGGACGCTCCGACGCGGGCGAGCGGCGGCTGCTGGCGTCGTGCGGCGCGATCGTCGGCTGGGACGATCACGAAGTGCAGAACGACTACGCCGGTCTCGATCCGGCGCTCGACCGAGCGCAGCAGGCGGCCGGCTATCGCGCGTTTTTCGAGTGGCAGCCGATCGTGCCGCAGGACGGCGGCGGGGATCCGTTCCGCACGTATCGCCGCGTTCGCTGGGGCCGGCACGTCGAGCTGTTCCTGCTCGACGCGCGGCAATATCGCGATGCGTCGGCGCAGGCGGCGTGCGATTCCAACATCGATCCGGCCGGGTTTCTGCCGCTGAATCCGCTGGGGGACGGGGCTTGCGTGTCGGAGCTGCGCGCCGCGCGTTCGATGCTCGGCCGGGCGCAGCTCGATTGGCTGAAAGCCGGGCTGGCGGAGTCCGATGCGACGCAAAAGTTCGTCATCAACAACGTTCCGCTCAGCGTGATCGGGCTGTACCCGTACGACCGCTGGGACGGCTACGACGCCGAGCGGCGCGAGCTGCTGGAGTTTATCGACGGGCGCGCGATTTCGGGCGTCACGTTCCTCACGACGGACATTCACGCGAACGCGTACAACCCCGACGTGCTGCGTTTCTTCTGCCGCTATCGGCCCGACTACGACCTGGCCGGGAACGTCGCGGTGGCCGAGGCGATCGTTGGGCCGCTCGGCAACGAGACGCTGCGCGAGACCGCACTAGGCTTCGGCGAGCTGCTGTCGGAAGGATTCGCCGTGTCCGGGCTGGCCGGCGCGCTTCCGGGGCTGGAGCGCTGGGTGGAAGCGCGGCTGACGGCGCTCAACGGGCTGGCGATGCTGCAGACCAATCGGGAAAGTTACTTGGTGGTGGGCGTGGACGGCGCGGGCGGCGCGACGCTGACGTGGCGCGGCGCGGCGCCGCCGGCGCAGCGCTCGACCAGCCCGACGATCGAGACGTTTTACGAATCCGCGCCGCGCCAGCCCGCGGCGGCGGATGGCGCGCCTGCGCTTCCGTGTTTCGTGCCGTTCGCCGCGCTGCTGGCGCTGTCGGCGTGGATGAGCCGGGCCGGGTCGCGCAACCGGAATTAGTGTAGTCGATCAGAAGTATTGCATGATGGGTGGCGCGGGCGTCTCGCCCGCACTTGGCGGCGGAGCGAGGCGGGCGAGGTGCCTGTGCTCCCCTCTTGAACGATCCGGTACTTTCGACTCACGACACTACCGGGCGCAATGCGTGCGCACTCGCGAGCATGTCCTCTTTCCCGTGCCGACGCCGCTCCGGCGGCGCGAGGGCGCGGGCCGCTACGCGCGGGGGCGCCGCTGCGGGTGCGCGGCTGTTCTGCCGCCCCTTCGGGGCTGGAAGAGGGAGAAGGGGACGTTGGTTCCACGGGTTGCGCGGCGGCCGGCTGCGCCGGCGGCCGCTCCACCCGTGGCTACAGTCTTGCGCCCCTTCGGGGCTGGAAGAAAGAGCTGGTGTTGTTGGTCAGAAGTATTGCACCACGGGCGGTGCGGGCGTCTCGCCCGCACTTGGCGGCGGAGCGAGGCGGGCGAGCGGTGTGGCCGTCTCGCCCGCATTTGGCAACGGAGCAAGGAGCGGCGCCGGTCGCGCGAGCGCCGGGTTTTCTGCCTATGGCTGCGCTTTGGAGAGAAACCCCACGCTCGACGCGAAGCAGCGCTCGCGCAGGCGCTCGCGCGCGGCGGCGTCGCGCTCCTCCTCGCTGCGCAAATCCTCCAGATTCGCGTTGCAGCGGTCGCAGTCGGCCTGTTGTACGTGGAATTCGATGTACCGGTTCCAGTCGTCGTCGAGCGCGCCGAGCAGGTAGCGCCCGAGCGTCGAGCGCTTCAGGCAGGACGCACCCTCTTCGCGCCAGATGCGCCCGACCGAGCTGTCCCGCGCCAGGTCCGCCTCCTGCCAGTCGCGCGCCGCCGGGGCCGCGGCCGCCGCCTTCCGCCACTGATCGATCACGCGGAACTTCACGCCGGCGACGGCCGTCTCCGTCATCTCCAGGTCGGCGGCGACCTCCTTGTTGCGCAATCCCAGCACGACCAGCATCTCCACCACGATCAGGTCGGCGAAACGCTTCTGATCCCGGCATTGCTCCACCCAGGTGCGCAGCGTATCGACCAGCGCGCTGCGCTGCTCGGCGAGCAGTTCCTGATCGGCCAGGTGGTTGCTGGGCGTGTCGCGATCGACCCAGCCCGAAGGCGCGTCGTCGAGTTCGAGCTGCGCGAGGCTCTGGCGCTGGCCCTTGTGCTGGCGACGGATGTAATCGCTGATCTTGTGCCGAAGAATTGCGAACAGGTACGTTTCGAGCGAGCGCGATTCATCGTACGTGGGCAGGCTTCGTAGCAGACCCAGAAACGTTTCCTGCACCAGGTCGTCGGCGTCGCCGCGCTGCGCCAGCATGCGCCGCGCGAAGCTCAGCAGCCGGCCCTCATACCGCTCGATCACCTCGCGCCAGGCGCGCTGGTCGCCCTGCTGAACGGCGGTGATGAGATATGCATCGGCTTCGCTGGCGGCCATGGGGGTAGTATAGCCGCAGGACGCAGGCGCGCACGCGGGGAACGGGGATAAGGGAACAGGGAAGAGGGAAGAGGGAACGGGGAACAGGGAACAGGGAAGAGGGAAGAGGGGACAGGGAACAGAGAATAGGGAACAGGGAACAGGAGTTGGGGGATTGGGGGGAAATGAGGGCCGGCCTCCGGCCGGTCTCTTGTCCGAGGGAGGACTTCGCAATGGAGCAAACCGGCCAGGGGTCCGTTCCCCAATTCACCACGCAGAATCAGCGCAGCGGCCGAATCCAGCGCGTGCTGACGCGCGCCACGACCGCGCCGGCCATCAATGCCGCGCCGATCAGCAGCAGGTGTACGGGCCAGGGGGCGTAGCGGCCTGGGGACATGCTGCCGGCGCGCGGTCGGCCGCCGCTCGTGCGAAAATCGCGATACTCGTCTTTCAGCTCTTCCGAGAAATCCTTCATCGCGAACGTGCGGCTGATCGCGTGGCGAAAGAGCTTCTTGCCGTCGGTGTCGGTGACAACATCCGCCGCGTGGATGTCGTGGAACATGCCCGCGTTTCGGAGCCGCGCGAGGATGCGACCGCGGCGCTCGGTGGGCAGTTCGCGCCACGTCGTCAGGATCTGTTGCGACTCCGCGTCGCCCGCGGCGGTACCGAGGTTGTTGACGAGGGTTTGGCTTAGCCGCTTCAGGGCCTCGTCGCGCGCCACTTCCTGGAGCATCGCCCAATCCGCGCTGCCCTCGGAGGGCACATCCACCCACGAGAGTATCTTCGCGCCGGCATATCCCGTAGCGCCGAACGTTCCGTCTTCGAGCCCGACGAATTCGCCCGCGTTGGCTACCAGGCGCTGCGGCCCGATCGGGCCGCCGTTTGGATAGCGCTCGATGCGATAGCTCTTCTCGGGCAAAGAGCGGCGGTTCGAATTGGAGCGACGGACGGGCTTGCTCTCGTTCGCCGACGGCTCGAATGCGGCGGATTCGTCGAGCGTCAGCGAACCGGGCGCCGGCGGCGCTTCGGCGACTTCGTCGGCGCTGTCGTCGTCCGAATCCGCATCGGCGTCGACGCCGCGTTGTGCGGACACCTCGCCCGGCGCGCCCGGCAGCAGCGCCGTTACGCGCGGCGGCGACGGGATTTCGATTGTCGCTGGCGGCGACGGACTCGGAAACGTCGTATGCATCGCGATCGCGTTGATCCCGCGCGAGCGCACGCTGAACAGCATCATTGCGCCCAGCGCGGCGAACGCCAGCAGGGCGAACAGCAGCACGACCAGCCCGCCGCCGTGCCGCCGCGCGGCGCCGGCGACAATCGCGCCGACGACGAAGAGCAGCACGACGCCGGCAATCAACAGAAATGCAGTGGGCGCGACCATCTTCGCTCCGCTCCGTCCCCGTTAGATTTCGATCGGCCGGTTCGCCACGCGCTTGGGCCAGACCATCAGCACCGTGCCGAGCGCCACGAGCACGAGCGTAGCGACGACCGGCGCGCCGACACGATCCTGCTGAAGCGGCGACAGGCTGCCGTTGCCGAGCAGAAGGCTGAGCCCGTATGCGGCCGGGCCGACCGACAGCACCGCTCCGCCCGCGAGGAACAATCCGCCGATTACGGCGCGCGCGGCGTGCAGCGCGCCCGTCCGCCGCCGGGCGAGCACGAGCAGCAGCGCGCCGACGCCGATCGGCAGGACGAAGATCACGCGCGGCACGCGCGAATATCCGACCGATTCGCCAAACCCCAGGTCGTACCGAATCATCCCCGGCAGCACGGGCGCGGCCAGCGCGAACGCCATGCCCGCCAGCATCAGCAGCTTGCCCAGAAACGAAGTGGCCGCGCTCGCGGCCCGACCGACGAACGACGGCGCCGCTTCGACGACGATCGGCGCGCCGACCGCGCCGCCGGGGCCTTGCGCCCAGGCGGGAGACTGCGCGGCCGGCGCCGCGCCGTCGCGCGCGGCGGCTTCGATCGGCGGCTGTGCCAGCTGCGCTCCGGGAACCGGCGGCGGAGGCGGCGCCGCGCCGATCGGGTCTCCCGCGGGCGGCGGCGCTGCGTGCGGCCACATCGCCGCCGCGCCCTGCGCGAGCAGCGAAATCGACCCGCCGACGGCTGCCGAGAGCAGCACGTAGTCATCGGCGTCGAAGATCGCAGAGCCGATCAGCGCGACGAGCGCGGGCCAGAAAGCGTCGCCGGCCTTGACGACGCCCGATCGGCCGCGTTCGAGCCGGGTTTCCCAGTTGCAGAACAGGAACGAAGCGATGGCGCCGGCGATGACGGCGGCCATGTGGTCGTTCACTTCATCGGAAGCGAAGGCCGCGGCCGGGATCATGCATGCGCCGCCCAGCAGTGCGTAGGTGAGGCGCTGAAGCGTGCGGCTTTCGGTCCGCAGGCGGCCGATCACCTGAAAGTGCGCGAGCAGCGCCCCCATGCTGCCGCCCAGGATGAACATGAGCGTGCCGGCGGCGGTTTCCTCGAAGTGCCGGCGAAACAGCGCTGCGCTGGCGAACGAAATCCCGACCGCCACGCCCACCAGCAGCATCGCATGCACGATGCGCGCCCCGGGCGAGCGCAGGCCGACTTGCAGGATTCCGCCGGACGATCCGCGCGGCGTCCGGCCGCCGTCTCCGCAGCGATTTGGCTTTGGCGCGCCGCGCGGCGAGTAGCGATCGCGGCGCATCCCGAAGCGGCGCTCGATTTTCGCCGTTTTCTGATCCAGCTTGCGCGTCAGATATTCCAGCCGCTTGCCGGCGCGGCGATCCAGCTCGCCGAATTGCATCGGCGAGCGCGCGTCCATCTCCAGCGGCGGCGGCACGGGCGGCGTGCCGCGCGTGATCGTGCGCTGCTCGCCCTGCTCCGCAGCGGCCCGCGGCACGCTCGAAAAGACCGAAGTGTCGAGCGAGGCGACGTCCCGGCCGATCTCGCCGAAGCCGATCACCTCGTTCACCATCTCGTTGACGTCCTGATATCGGTCGGCCGGGTCTTTGGCGAGCGCCCGCGCGATGACGCGCGCGAACGGCTCCGGGATGCCGGCCAGGTCGGGCCGGTCGCTCAGATGCCGCATGAGAATCTCGCCCATGCTGCTGCCGCTGTAGGGCAGCCGGCCGGTGAGCATCTCGAAGAGAATCACGCCCAGCGCATAGATGTCGATGGCCTTGCTGTAGTTTCCCGAGCCGATTTCCGGCGCCATGTAATGCACCGTGCCGACGCTGACCGTCTGGCCGCTGTGCTTGCTTACGGAGATGTGCTTGGACAGGCCGTAGTCGCCGATCTTCACGTAGCCGTCGTCATAAAAGATGTTGGCGGGCTTGAGGTCGCGGTGGACGATCCCGCGTTCGTGCAGGTACGCGAGCCCCTTGCCGATGCCTTGCAGGAAGAACGCGGCCTTTTCGGCGCCGAGCCCGCCGGGCGCCGCCGCGTTGAGCAGCTCGCGCAGCGATGGGCCGCTGATGTACTCCATCAGCACGAACGGGTCGCCGGCGGCGTTCTGGCGCACGTCGAAGATCGAGATCAGGTGCGGGCTTTTCAGGTTCATCACGTGCGCGATGCCGCGCAGCTCGACCTCGGGGTTCTCGCGCAGGTACTTCAGCGCGACCTGCTTGCCCGAATCGGTGACGGCGTAGTACACCTCGCCGAACCCGCCGCGCCCGACGGCCCGCTGCACCGCGACGCCTTCGAGCGGCCGATCGCCGTATTTGAACGTGTACGCCACGTCCGATCCTCCGCGCCGCCCGGCGAAACTCCGCGCCGTGCGGCATTCCTGTTCAGAGACGATTGTCGGGTTGGCTACGCCAGCTTCTGCGACCCGCGCGGCTCATACCGCTTGAACGTCACGCGCACGTCGCCCAGGTCGATCGAGCGGCCCTCCGGCACGGGATGCGCGTCGCCCATGCGCTTCTGCTCGCCGCAGACGTGGCGGACCTGCAACCGGCCGCCGCGCTCGAAAATCACCGCCTGACTCTGCCCCTCGTGCGTCCGCAGGTGGCAACTCGGTTGCGGCCCGACCAGGCACGTCTCGCGGAACAGAACCACCGCCGAAACATCCTGCGCCAGACGGCATCCGTGCGCCAGGCGCAGCACGGCCGTCTCGCTGCGCGTGCTCGGCTTGCAGAAGACCATCCGGGCGCGACCGCCGAGCGAAATTCGATCGCCGTCGCGGAGCAGCACGCGCTGCGCCGGGCGGCGGTTCACCTCGACCGGCGCCAGCGCGGAAAGAAAGTAGTCGTCGCCGACCCGCGCGATTTCCGCGTGGATCGACTGCACGTCGCTCGGAATGAGAATCTCCGCGTCGCCGCCGCTGCGCCCGATCCGCACGCGATCCTGCCCCAACAGCAGGGCGCTGCCCGCGCCGTCGGCCAGCAGCAGCACGCCGCGCCGGCCGAGCGCAAGGCCTTGTCCATCGTCCGCGTCGGGCTCGTCGTCGCGTTGCGCTGCCGTCGGAGCCATCGGCGGCGCCGGCTCGCGCCGGCCGGGCTGCGTTGCCATCGCTCCGAGCGGCCCCGCCAGGAGCGCTTCGTGCGCGTCCACCAGACGCCCGCTCAGCTCCAGCGCCTCGCTTAGCCACTTCGCCTCGCCGCCGGACGCCTTCATCCGCAGCAGCGTCTGCCGCAGCGCGGCGTGATCGCCGCGCGCCAGCTCTTCGCCGCCGCGCCGCAGCAATCCGCCGAAACGCGCCAGGTCGCTCAGGCCGGCGTCATGCGGGCGCAGCAGCGCGGCCGAATCCAGCCCTGCGAGGAATCGCTCGATTCTCCCGTCGTGAAACCACGCTTCCAGCGCCGTGCGCAGGTCGGCCGCCAGCGCCCCGGCAAGCAGGTCGCCTTCGCTCGTGCGCCCGCCGCGCGTGCGGGCTTCGTGCCAGAGCGCGACTGCGGCGGAAACGTCGCCGCGCTGCCGCGCCGCGCGGGCCTGATCGAGCAAATGGTCGGCGCGGCGCTGCCGCGCGTCGAGCTCGGCGGACAACTGCCCGCGCTGCGTCTCGTCGGGCACGCGTGGCACCGCTTCGCGGGCGGAGTCGAGCCGGCCGGCGCGCAGCGCCTCCGACGCGACCGCGATCGCGCCGCTACGAGCCGCCTGGTGCTCGTTCTGCAACCGCAACTCGACCTCCACGCGCCGGCGCAGCTCGGCCGCGTCGGCGTTTTCCTGTTGGATGGCGCGCAGCCGATCGAGGTCGTCGAGCGCGTCGCGATAGCGGCCGGCCTGCGCGCTGAGCCGAGCGCGCGCGAGCAGCGGGCGCTGCAAGCCTTCGGCGAGTCGCGCGCCGCGCGGGTCTTTGCGAACGTCCGGCCGGGTCGCGGCGGCGAATGCGTCGTCGACGCGGCCTTCGTCGAGGGCCCGCTGGGCCGCCTTCAACCGGGTCTGTAACCAGCCTGCAAACATACACCGGCCTCGGGTGCAGCCGCCGGCGGGGGAATCCCCTCCCGCCGCCGGCCAGGGTGCGCGTGTGCGATTCTACATTCGGTTCCCCGCGGCATCGCGCCGGTCGCGATTGGCGGCGTCGCCAGCGCGGCGACAGGCCGCCGGCGGCGAGCCGGGCGCGGTGCTGCGTCGTGGTATTCCGCGGTCGCGGCCGGATATTCCGCCGGCGCGGCGTTCCGGCGCGTGTGGCGCGGCTGTCGGGGGCGCAGCGATTGCGCTTCGCGGTTTATCTAATTCACGTTCGCGACAAGAGTTACCGATGCGAGGGGCGCCGTCTCATGTCACGGGGGTCGTGGGAATTCGGAAGGAAGCGGAAGGTGTTCTGTGTCCACTCTCGCGTGGATCTTCGAGATCGTGAACATCCTCAGCGGCTATGTCGAACACGTCATTCTCGGCGTGGAGGGCTAGGCCATGAATCCCACGCAGCACCGATGTGATTTGACGCGAATCGACGGGCGGCGCATCGACCGGATCGCCGCCGCCATCTGGCTCATTTCCACCAGCGGATTGCTGGCCATTATCGGCTGGGCGGTCGCGGCCAGCTCGCTGAACGCTTAGGGTTTTGTCGCGATCCGAGCTCCAAGCGCCGGCGCGGGGCCATGCGGTCGGCGGCGACGTGCAGCCGAGGGGCGGCTGCGGTCCACTTGAAGCGGCTGCGGCCGATCTTTCCGAACCCCAAGC
>CAZHIE010000024.1:5461-10108 GCA_964532435.1 uncultured Planctomycetales bacterium | reverse complement strand
GGGGCGGCTGCGGTCCACTTGAAGCGGCTGCGGCCGATCTTTCCGAACCCCAAGCGCCAGCGCGCGGGCATTGCGCGCGGCGGACTCCCGCTCAGAACCGAGCGTCCTGATTCAATTCCCACGCGCTGGCGCTTGGGGTTCGGAATGGCCGCGCGCTTGGGTCGGCGCCGTTCTCTGCGCGCGACAGCGCGGCTTCACTCCACCCCCGCTCCGATCGCGTTCCACGATGTCGGCACTTGTGGAAGCCTGAATACCGTGCCAACGGCGGCCGTACCTGTCTGCGAGCGTGCGGCGCGGCGGTCGATGAACCGTCCGCCGGCGCGCGACAGGAGAATGAACATGAAGCGCGTACTTTCCCTCTTCGTCAGCACTCTGCTGTGCAGCGCCGGAGCACTGGCCGGCGAAGCGACGGCGGTCTCGATCGCGAGCAATGGCGGCCGGGCCCAGGCAACCGCGACGGCGACCGGTAACGCCTCGTCCACCAGCATCGCGGCCGCGTCGCGCGGCGGCGTGGCGATTTCCAATGCCGACGCCCGCGGCCGGCGGAACGGCCGAGCGGACGCCACTTCGGTTGCGGTCGCCGACCGGGGCGTCGCGCTGAGCAACGCGGTCGCGGACGCGCGCGGTCGCTTTGGCGGGTCGGCGGTGGCGGAGAGCGAAAGCGTCGCGGCGACGATCGGCGGACTGTCGGTCAGCAACAGCGACGCGCGCGCCGACGGCACGTTCTTCGGGCGGGCCGTCAGCCGGTCGTACAGCACGGCGCTGAGCGAATTCGGCGAGTCGATCTCGGATAGCCGGGCCGTCAGCCGCGGACTCTTCGGCGGCGAGGCGCACAGCGTGAGCGATTCGCAGAGCACGGCGCTGCGTGGCCGGTCGGTCAGCCGCACGAACGTCGTGAGCGACGCGCGTTATCACGCGCTGGCCGAGTCGGACGGGCTGGGCGTGAGCATCAGCGGCCCGCGCCGCTTTGCGGATGCGAAGGTGTCGGCCGAGAGCCGCGCGGTGCATCACGCCTTCGGGTCGTCGCGCGTGTCGGTGGTCGAGATTCGGCGATAGGCGGAATTCGCCGCGGGCAAACGAGCCCGCCTGTCCTCAGGCGGGTTCGCCGCGGTGCGACGCGGGACGCGCGCTGACAGAAATCGACGCGCGATCCGTCGGCGAGTCTGATGCGTACTAGGATTGATATTCTCGGGGAATCCCGATCGCGGCCGCCGGGTGGGAGCCTTGTGCGAGCCGCGCGGGATTCCCCGTTCGGCATGCTCCCAACCCGCCGTCCGCCCCCCGCAGCGCCTCGCCCGGCGCGTCCGCCGATCCGGCCGCGTAACATGCGCCGGCCATGAGCGACCTCCGCCCCGCCATCCGCCAGGCCGCCACGATGTCGCGGCGCTCGCTGCTCGCCGCGCTGGCCACCGGCGCCGCGGGGTACGCGCTCTGGCCCCGCGCGCGACGGACGCAGCGGCCGGCGCCCCCCGGCCGGCAGGTGATAACGTATTGGGAAAAATGGACGACGCACGAGGGGGCGGCGATTCAGCGCGTTGTCGACGACTTCAACGCGTCGCAGGACCGCATCTGGGTGCGGCGCGAACCGGTCAGCAGCATTCAGGAAAAGGCGCTGCTCGCCATCGCCGGCGGCGATCCGCCCGACCTGGTCGGCCTGTTCAGCTTCAACATTCCGCAATGCGCCGAGAGCGGCGCCGCGCTGCCGCTCGATCGCTGGCCGAACCACCCGACGCCCGAGCGCTACGCCCCGGCGGTCTGGTCGCTGCTGACGTACGAAGGGCGGCCGTGGGCCGGCGTGAACACGTGCTATACGTTCGCGCTGTACTACAACCGCGCGCACTTTCGCGAGGCCGGGCTCGACCCGGATCGCCCGCCGCGCACCATTGCCGAGCTCGACGACTTCGCGCAGCGTCTGACGCGCTACGACGGCGCCGGCCGGCTCGTGCGGGCGGGCTTTCTGCCGAACGTGCCGCCGTGGTGGCCGTTTCTCTGGCCGGCCGTGTTCGGCGGGCGACTCTTCGACGCGGCGGGCAACCGCGCGACGACGGCTTCGCCGCAGAACATCGCCGCATTCGAGTGGGTGCGCAGCTGGCCGGGGCGATTTCGTGCCGGCACGCTCGGCGGACTCAGCTCCGCGTTTGAAGGCGCGTATCACACCGCGCAGGATCCGTTCCTCTCCGGCCGCGTCTCGATGATTGTGCAGGGGCCGTGGATCGCGAACGTCGCGCGGCAGTTGCGCCCGGACTTCGACTATGGCTGCGGCCCGCTGCCGGTCGCCGACGAGATATACGACGCGACTCGGCCGGTGAGCATGATCGAATGCGACGTGCTGATGATTCCGCGCGGCTGCCCGCATCCGGATGAGGCGTTCGAGTTCTTCGCCTATACGCAGCGGCCGAGCGTGCAGGAAGCGCTGGCCTTCGCGCATTGCAAGAGTTCGCCGACGACGCCGGTTTCGGACGATTTCTTCGAGCGCCATCCGAATCGCTATGTGCGCGTCCACGACGCGCTGGCGCGCAGCCCGCGCGTGCAGGTGCTGCCGCAGACGCGCGTCTGGCCGGAGTATCACCGCCGGCTGGTCGGCGTGTTGCAGGCGGTGTGGGCGGGGGCGAGCGCGGGGGACGAGCTGCGGCGGCTCGAACCGCAGATGCAGGCGCTGCTCGACAGCGCCGCGCGGCGCCGCGCGCGGGGGCCGCGCGCGTGAGCACTTCGCGGAGCGTCGCCGCCGGACTGGCGTGGATCAGCCCGTGGCTGATCGGGTTCGCGCTGTTCACGGCGTATCCGGTGGGCATGAGCATCTACTACAGCTTCACCGATTACGACATGCTCGAGCCGCCCGCGTTCGTCGGCACGGAGAACTACCGGCAATTGTGGGAGGACGAGCTGTTCTGGCGCGCCCTGCGAAACACGGCGGTCTACGCGGCGTTTTCGGTTCCGCTCGGCACGGTCGTTTCGCTGGCCGTGGCCATTCTGCTGCACCAGAACGCGCCCGGCGCGCGGCTGGCCCGCGCAATTGTTTTCCTGCCGACGCTGGCGCCGCTCGTCGCCGCCGCGCTGGGGTGGATGTGGCTGCTCAACGGCGAATTCGGACTGGTCAACGGCGCGCTGGCCGCGCTCGGATTCCGCCACCCGCCCGACTGGCTGGGCGACGCGCGGACGGCGCTGCCCGCGTTTGTGGTGATGAGCGCGTGGCTCGTCGGCGGCGCGGTGGTGATCTACCTGGCGGCGCTGCGCGACGTGCCGGCTGCGCTCTATGAAGCGGCCGAGCTCGACGGCGTCGGCGCGGCGGGCCGGCTCTGGCACGTGACGCTGCCGATGATCTCGCCGGTGATATTGTTCAACACCATCATCGCCGTCATCGGCTCGCTGCAAGTGTTCGTCCTGCCGTTTGTGATGACGCGCGGCGGGCCGAATTACGCGACGTATTTCTACACGCAGCACGTTTACGCCAATGCGTTCGTCTATCAGCGCATGGGCTATGCCTGCGCGCTGGCGTGGGTGCAATTCGTGCTCATTCTGCTGCTCAGCGCCGGCGTGCTGGTCGCGGCGCGGCGGGGGGTGTATTACCGTGCGGCCTGAATCGCACCGCCGCCGGCCCGGCCGCGCTCGCCGCATGCTCCTGACGGCGGCCACGCTCGCCTGCGCGCTGGCCTTTCTGCTGCCGCTGCTCTCGATGCTCAGCACGTCGCTCAAGCCGGCCGACCAGGCGATGGAGCGCTCGCTGCGGTTGCTGCCGTCGATCCACGGCGACGACGGCCGGATCGTCAGCGCCCTGAGCGTCGCATACTGGCGCGGCGTGGGAGAGCTGGCGCGGCGGAATTATTCGGCGGTGTGGGAGGACACGACCGCGGATTTTCCGCTGTATCTGAAGAATTCGCTGCTCGTCGCGCTGCTGAGCGTCAGCGGCATGGTCATCACCAGCGCGATTGTGGCGTTCGGCTTCTCGCGGCTGCGTTGGCCGGGGCGCGACGCGCTGTTCGTCGTTGTGCTTGCGACGATGATGGTCCCTTTCGCGGTGCTGATGGCGCCGAGCTATCTGCTGATGCGGCAACTGGGCTGGATCGGCACGCTGCTGCCGCTGTGGGCGCCGGCGTGGTGCGGCGGCGCGTTCAGCATTTTCCTGCTGCGGCAGTTCTTTCTGACGATTCCGCGCGAGCTGGACGAAGCGGCGCGGATCGACGGCTGCTCGAGCGTCGGCCTGTTCGTGCGCGTGATTCTGCCGTTGTCGCGGCCGGCGCTGGCGGTCGTCGCGCTGCTGCATTTTGTCTATAGCTGGAACGATTTCGTCGGCCCGCTGATTTTCCTGAACCACGCCGAGCAATACACGCTTCCGCTGGGCTTGCAGATGTACCAGTCTCAGCACGGCGGCACGCCGTGGAACCTGGCGATGGCGGCCAGTGTGCTGGTGATCGTGCCGGTGCTGGTCGTTTTCGCCTTGGCGCATCGCATGTTTGTGGAGGGGATCGCGACGCAGGGATTGAAGGAGTGAAGCGGGGTGAAGTCAGAAGTGTGGAATGAAGATTTGAGAAAGAGGCGCGTGGAATCCGATCGGTAGTGCGATTGAGGCGACGCCTTCCTTTCGGCCGTGCGGGCGGCGCTTTGCTTTCCGAACCCCAAGCGCCAGCGCGCGGGCATTGCACGCGGCGA
>CAZHIE010000024.1:0-5361 GCA_964532435.1 uncultured Planctomycetales bacterium | reverse complement strand
CGGCGCTTTGCTTTCCGAACCCCAAGCGCCAGCGCGCGGGCATTGCACGCGGCGAACGTCCTGTTCGAGTCCACGCAGAGAGCGCGCTTTTCGAATCCCCACGGTGAACTTCTGTTCGAATCCCCACGGCGAACGATCCGGTCCAATCCCCACGCGCTGGCGCTTGGGGTTCGGAAAGAATCGTGTCGCCCGCACGGCCGAACTTCTGCCGCCTCAGAACGACGCGCCGAATGCGAAGTTGAACACGCGCGTGTCGTCCTGGTCGCTGGACGCGATCGGAAAGCCGAAGTCGAGCACGATCGGCACCGGGCCGAAGAAATCCACCGTGATGCGCAGGCCCAATCCCGCCGCCGCGCGCCACTTGGTAATGCCGAAATCCTTCTCGACCGTGCCCATGTCGAGGAACGTCACGCCGCGGATCGCTCGCGCATAGAGCGGCACGGAAATCTCGCCACCGGTCAGGACGATGAAGTTGCCGCCCACGCGGTTCTCATAGACGCCCTGCCGCGGAGAGATGCCGCGGTATGCGAACCCGCGCATCGAGCCGAACCCGCCGCCGTACAAGCGCTCGAACATCGGCGCATCGTCCACGATGTACGCCGCGTCGGCCCGCAGCGCCAGCACCGTGCGCCGATCGAAGATGTCGGTATGCAGCGGGATGTACCAGACCTGACCGACGGCCGGCTTTCCAAAACTGTACGCGCCGCCCAGCGCGCCCACCTGCTCCCAGCTCAGCGTGAAGCGCTTGCCCTCGGTCGGGTTCATGCGGCTGTCGGTCGTGTCGCGGACGATGCTCAGCTTCGCCCCGGTCAGGAAGCTGCTGCCGCGCACCTCGTAAATGTCGCGGGCGACGAGCGGATCGAGGTCGTCGATGCTGATCCCTTCGATCCGCAGCGCGCCTTCGATCGCCCAATTGGCCAGCAGCCCGCTGTGAAACCGCTTGCTCAGGCTCGTTACGTAACCCAGCCGCTGCTCGGCATAGCCGTCGCGGCCGCGCTGAAAGAGATAGACCGAGCTGTCGTAGCGCACGGGCAGGTCGAACAGGTACGGCTCGGTGAAGTCGATGCGGAAGCGGCTGACCTCGGTTCCTGGCTCGGCCTGAAGACGGATGCGCTGCCCGTCGCCGCGAAAGGCCTGTCCGCGGAAGAACTCGCCCCAGGTGCGGGGCCAGTCGAGCAGGTCGAAATTGCGGTTTTCGAGCGTGACGGAGCCGATGACGCCGTTGTCGGTGCTCACGCCGAAGCCGATCAGGAACTTGATGTTGTCGGCCTCTTCGACTTCGACCAGCGCCTCGCGATAGCCGTCCTGATCGTTCAGCGGCGTGATAGTCGCCTTGGTGAAGAGCGTTGTTTCGGTCAGGCGCTGCTCGGCGCGGCGCGCCTCGACGGTGTTGTACGGCTCGCCGGGGTAGAAGCGCAGCTCGCGGCGGATCACCTCGTCGCGCGTCTTGGCGTTGCCGCGGATCGTGAGCCGGCCGAAGCGCGAGAGCTTGCCCTCGGCAATGTCGAAATGGAGGTCGATCACGCCCGGCTCTTCGAGAAACTCGTAGCGCGTGTTCACCTGCACGTCGACGTAGCCGATCTCGCCGTAGGTGTCGGTGACGCGCTTCTTGTCGAGCTGCAGCGTCTCGTCGCGCAGGAACTTGCCGGGGCCGAGGACCATGTCGCGCCGCAGGCGCTCGGCGGGAAAGATCGTGTTTCCGGCGACGACGATGTCGTGGATGCGGTAGCGCGGCCCCTCGTCTACCACGAACACGACGGCGAGCTTGGTGCGCGAGACTTCGTCGAAATCGAGGCGATAGCCGACTCGCGCGTCGAGAAAGCCCTCGTCGCGGTAGAACTGGAGCAGCGTGAGCGCGTCGGTCTCGGCCTTGTCCTCGTCGAGCGCGCCGGTGCGCAGCAGCCAGATGTACGATTCGGTCTGGAGCTTCATGCGCAGGCGGAACTCGGGGAACGAGCGCACGCCCTCGAAGCGGATCTTGCGCACCTTGACGCGCGGCCCCTCGTTGATGCGGTAGACGACGCGGTTCTCCGCCGAAAGGGCGCGCTGGTCGATCTCGACGTCGACGTAGAAGTAGCCCTTCTGCTGGTACTTCTGAATGATGTCTTCGCGCCCCTTGCTGACGGCGTAGGCGTCGAGCACGTCGCCCGCGGCGGGCGTCAGCTCGAACAGGTCGCGATCTTCGAAGCGCTTGTTGCCTTCGAGTTCGACGCCGACGATGCGCGGCTTCTCCTGAATCAGAAACACGACGACGGCCTGGTTCTCCTCCAGGCTGGTCGTCGCGACGACGTTCAGGAATTTTCGCGTGCGAAGCAGGGCGCGCACGTCCTCTTCGGTTTGCGAGCGGAGGAAGTTCTGCCCCTCGCGCGTCTTGATCGTGCGGCGGACGAACCCCTCGCTGATCGCTTCCAGCCCCTGCACGTCCACACGCCGAATCAGCGTGCCGTCCGGCGCTTCGGTCGGCTGCGCCCGGGCGGGCAGCGCGCACGCGGCGGCGCAGCACAGCACGGCCGCCCAGCCTGCCAGCGCCGCCCGATGCCTGTCGCTGAGGATGACGTTGCTGCGCCGGCAGATTTGCACGAGGCACCGCGTTGGTGGAAGATTTCCTGCCGACGATCGATCGGCCGCTCGAAACCGCGCCGCGGACGGGCCGTACTATACAACGAAGGGGACCGGATGCAACGCGAGCGCGGCGCGGCGAGCGCATCCGGCGACGGCGAAACATGCGACCTCGCATCGGCATCACGACCAGTTTCGAGCACGGCGGCCAGCCGCCGCGCGACCGGGTGTACCTCAACGCGGCGTACTCCGACGCGATCTACGCCGCCGGCGGCCTGCCGCTGCCGATCCCCGCGGCGCGGGCGGCGGATGCGGCGCTGTTCGACGACGTTTTGGCGCAGTGCGACGGGCTGCTGTTCACGGGCGGACCCGACCTCGACCCCAGCCGCTACGGACAGGCGCGGCACCCGCGAACCGAAGTACTGCACCCGCGGCGCGACGCGTTCGACGTCGGATTGTTCGCCGCCGCCGACGCGCGCGGCACGCCGCTGCTTTCGATCTGCCTGGGCTGCCAGATCGCGGCCGTCGCGCGGGGCGGCTGCCTGGTGCAGCACGTCGACGACGTTCCGCGCCGCGGCGCGGTCGAGCACCATCGCCCCGACCAGTCGGCGGCGTTTCACGACGTGCGGATCGAGCCGGGCTCGCGCCTGGCGCAGATCGTCGGCGCCACGCGCGTCGAGGTGAACAGCCGGCATCATCAGATCGTGCAGCGCGAGCAGGTCGGCGAGCGCCTGCGGGCCGTGGCGTTCGCGCCGGACGACGTAGTCGAGGCGATCGAGGACACGAGCGGGCGATTCCTCGTCGCGGTGCAGTGGCATCCTGAAGACATGACCGACCGGCCGGAGCATCTGCGCCTGTTCGAGGCGCTGGTTGCGGCGGCCCGCGGGCGGTAGGCAACTTCGCCCGGCCGCGATAGTCTGCGTCGCCTTGTGAGAAACGGGCAACATTGGGCCGATCCGCTCGCGTGTTGAGGAGCTGATGAACGAGATGGTTCGCACGCGATTCGCCCCTTCGCCGACCGGCTATCTGCACATCGGCGGAGCGCGGACCGCGCTGTTCAATTACCTGCTGGCGCGCCGGCTGGGCGGAAAATTCGTCCTGCGCATCGAGGACACCGACCAGACGCGCAACATCGAGCGGGCCGACCGCAAGCTCATGGAAGACCTGAGCTGGCTCGGCCTGAACTGGGACGAAGGGCCGGAAGTCGGCGGCCCCTACGGCCCGTATCATCAATCCGAACGCCTTCAGAAGTACCGCGACGCCGCCCGAAAACTGCTCGACGCCGGCAACGCCTATTACGCCTTCGACACGCGCGAAGAGCTTGAAGCCATGCGCCTCGAAGCCGGCAAGCAGCAGGCCGGCAAGCCCGGCCGCAGCTTCCGCTATCCCCGCCCCGAGCGCTTCCCCAGCGACGCCGACGCGCAGCGCGCCCGCGACGCCGGCCGCCCGGTCGTGGTCCGCCTGCGCATGCCCGAGCACGAATATGTCGTGCGCGACCAGATTCTGGGCGACGTGCGCATCGCCGCCAGCGAGGTCGACGACTTCGTGCTGCTCAAGGCCGACGGCTGGCCGACGTATCACTTCGCCGTCGTCGTCGATGACGAGGACATGCGCGTCACGCACGTGCTCCGCGGGCAGGAGCACCTGATGAACACGCCGAATCACCTGGGATTGCAGGAGCTGCTCGGTTGCCGCACGCCCGTCTACGCCCATCTGCCGATCATCCTGAACATCGACGGCGCCAAGATGAGCAAGCGCGAAAAGGACCGCGCCGTGCGGGCCGCGGCCGAAACGCTGATCCGCGCCGGACAGGCCGACGAGGCGACGCTCATGCGGCACGCAGGCCTGACCGACGCGGCGCTCTTCGCGGCCTGGCTGGCGGGCCTGACGCAGATCGAGGGCGACGCGCTGCGGCGGTTGGCGCGGCGCCTCGAAGTGCGGCTGCCGGAGATCGAGATCCACGACTTCCGCCTGAGCGGATACCTGCCCGAAGTGCTGCTGAATTTCATCGCGCTGCTCGGCTGGTCGGCCGGCGAAGACCGCGAGAAGCTGACGCTCGACGAGATGTGCGGGCTGTTCAGCCTCGATCGCGTGGGCAAGACGAACGCCCGCTTCGACCGAGACAAGCTGCTCAACTTCAACACGACGGCCCTCGCGGCGGCGGATGCGCCGCGCAAGCTCGCCGCGCTGCGCGACTTCCTCGCGCAGAACGAGCCATCGCCGCTGACGACGCTCGACGAGGCGCTGCTGCGGCGGCTGATCGAGATCAATGAGGGCGTGCGCACCCTTCGCGACGTCGAGGACAAGTGCGCCGTGCTCTTCGCGCCGGATGAGGCCGTGCGATTTGACGAGCCTGCGGTGGCGAAGGTGCTGCGCAAGGGCGGCGGCGCGGACGTGCTGCGGGACATTCTGCCCGCGCTGGAGTCGTGTGCCGAGTGGTCGCCCGCCGCGATCGAGGCGATCGTCCGCGGCTTCGGCGAGCAGCGCGGACTGTCGCTCGGCAAGGTCGCTCAGCCGCTGCGCGTTGCCGTGACGGGCACGACCGTCAGCCCGCCGATTTTCGAGACGTTGGCCATCCTCGGTCGCGAGCGGACGGCGCAGCGTGTTCGCCGCGCCCTGGCCCATCTTGCCACGCCGGCGTAGCGACGCGCCCGCGGCGTCGATTGCGTCTGGCACCGGTGGCGGCCCACGCCTGCGAGCAGCGGCCGCGCGCGTAGCCGCCCGCGCCCTCGCGTGTAACGGCCCGCGCGCTCGCGTGTAGCGGCCCGCGCCCTCGCGCGTAGCGGCCCGCGCCCTCGCGCG
>CAZHIE010000023.1:16790-35425 GCA_964532435.1 uncultured Planctomycetales bacterium | reverse complement strand
TCACCAGTCGGGCGTCGCCGGCTTCCGGCCCACCACTTGCGTGGTGGGTTCGGATGCATGCGCCTGGAGAGGGATCCATTCCTCGCCGGACTGCAGTAAGTCGAAGATGCTGCATCGTATCAGCGAGCAGTGCGGGCGAGACGCCCGCACCACCCGTGAAGCAATGCTTCTGACCAACAACACTAACGGATGATCACGAGCAGTTGATCGAGCAGATCGCTCGACACGCTGATCACCCGGCTGGAAGCCTGAAAGCCGGTGCTTGACGTGACCAGCCCGATGAATTCCTGCGCAAGATCCACGTTCGACAATTCCAGCGCGCCGCTGCGCACCCGCCCCGCGCCGAATGTGCCGGGCGTGACGATCGACGGCGGGCCGCTCGCGACGCCTTGCAGGTAGAGGTTGTCGCCGTCGGCGACCAGCCCTTCCTGGTTCGCGAACGTCGCCAGCGCGACCTGGCCGAGCGTGCGCGTCAGTCCGTTGGTGAAGACGCCCGTGACCGATCCATCCGCGCCGATCGCGTAGTTCGTCAGCGTGCCGGGCGGAAAGCCGTCCTGATCGGACATCACCACGTTCGACGTTTGCGTGGAGAGTCCATGCACGCCGCTCAGATCGAGCGTGAACCCCAGCGGCGTGGTCGCGCCGGTCGCGCTGCGGTCGATGGTGAACTGATTGCCCGTGACCGCGCGAAAGTTGCCTTGCGTGTCGAAGGCGACCGTGCCCGTGCCGACCGTTCGCGCGGCGCCCGAACCGTCCGGCGTCTCAAGGTAATAGCGCCACACCGGCCCCGTGTCGGGCGTCGATTCCAGCGCAAATGTCGCGTTCACCACGACCGGCGAGCCGAGCGAATCGTACACCGTAAACGCCGTGTAGACGCTCGAGCCGCTCGCGGCCGCGTTTTGCGTGAACGTGAGCGGAAGCGGCGTGGTCGCACTGTCGCTGGCGAAGTCGCCGGCGGAAATCTCGATGTCGTTCTGCTCGCCCGTGTTGCTACGGATGATGAGCTGCCCGCCCTCGATGGTCGCGCCGGGCGTGCCGGGAACGCCGGTCGTCGTGTTGATGCCCAGCGCTCCGTTCAGCCACGCCGCGAACTCTCCCAGCGTGCTGCCGGTCGTTCCGACCACGAACGTCTGCGGCGGAAGCTCGCGATCGCCCTTTGTCACGCGCGACACCGTAATCGTGTTGCCATCCTCGAACAGCGCCACGCCCGCAGCGCTGGCCGAACGCACGTCGGTCAGCGCCGTCGAGGCGTCGGCCGCCGCGCCGCCGCCGCGCACCAGCGCCTGCGACGCGACCTCCCCGCCCAGCGTGGCGAGCGTGCCCGCGGCGCTCAGATCTCCGTCGAGCCGGACGTTTTCGGTCGAACGCGCCAGGCTCAGCGTGCCCAGCGGGATTGTCAGATCGCTCAGCACGTTGGGCACAATGCCGAAGTTGGAGTCCACGCCGTAACCCTGGACGAAGCGCCCGTCGAGCGTCACGAGGCGGTTGTCGGAATTCACCGAGAACGAGCCGTCGCGCGTGAAACCCTGCTGCCCCTGTCCGTCGCGCAGGACGAAAAATCCGTTGCCTTCGACCGCCAGATCGCTGGCGACGCCGGTCGTCTCGATCGAACCGGAATTGAAATTGCGCTGCGTCGTTCCGACCACCGCCCCCAGCCCGATCTGGAACGGATTCGTCCCGCCCGTCGTCGCGCTGGGCGCAGAGCCGGCCGAAATCGTCTGCGCAAGCTGCGTCTGGAACAGCATGCGCGAACCCTTGTACGCCGTCGTGTTGACGTTGGCGATGTTGTTACCGATCACGTCGATGCGCGCCTGGTTGACGTTCAGGCCGCTCAGACCCGTGTACATGGCCGTGGTGAGGCCCATGAACTGCCCCTTTCCGCCAGTTGGCGGGCGGCGTGCTGAAATTCCAATTGCTTACAGACCGAGCCATTTCATCCAGCGCGGCTTGCTGGCGGCCGCCGACTTGTCCGCCGCCGGTTCCGCCGCAGCGCCGGCCGACGCCTGCGGCTGCGGCGGATTCTGCTGCGGCGCGCCGGTCGCGGTCGTCGCTCCGCCGGCGCTCTGCCGCGCCGCCTGATCCGAAGTCGTGACAAGCGTTACGTCGGCCGCGCGAATCGCGAAGCCGCTGTCGAGTTCGAGAATGGCCGAGCCGTCGGCGTCGAACCGCACGCCGGTGACGATGCCGCTCTGCTGAACCGGTTGTCCGTCGTCGCCCGCGACGTGTGCCGTGACATATTTTCCGAGCAGGTCGGACGCGCCGCTCGTGCGCTGCTGCTGCGTGATGGCGGACAGCGCGTCAGTGAGCTGGCCGGAAAGCTCGATGCTGCGAATCTGCGAGACCTGGCCGATCATGTCCTCGGTCTTCGACGGTTGCAGCGGATCCTGCTGCCGCAGTTCCGCGATGAGCAACCGGAAAAAGTCCTCGCTTTTCAAATTTGTCAGGCCGCGCTTTGCGCCGGCGGCCGACGCTCCGACATTCTCGATGGCGCTGGTTGCCATGCGATCACCTCGTGTATGGCCGATTTGGGCTCGTATTTCGGTTCGACGGCGCTACGCCAGCACGTTGACGCGCGGCGTCGCGCCCGGGCGCTCCGGCACGGCCTCCCTGCCCGCCGTCGCGCTGGTCGATTGCACGTCCGTGTGCGGGTCGAGCGGGCTTCCCTGCCGCTCGACGTCCTCGCTCGATCGATGTTCGCGGCCGTGGCTCGCGCCGCTATCGCTGAACCAGCCGTCGTTCGGCGGCCGGCCCGCGTCGGTCCCGGCATGCTTGCCGGCGGCGCCGTCGCTACGTCCATCGCCGGGCGCGGCGGGTTGCGGTGGGCGAATTTCCACCTGTTCGAGGCGCAATCCCGACTGCTCCATTCGCTGGCGCAGCCCGTCGAGCTGCTCTCTTAGCATTCGGTGTGCCAGTTCGCTGCTGGTGTCCATGCGCAAGCTCACGGCGTCGTCGCGCAACTCGATGTGCAGCCGGACGCTACCGATCTCCGGCGGGTCGAGCCGCATCGTCGCGCTGCCGCCGCGCTCGTCGATTCGTCCGCGGATGAGGCGCAGAATCCGTTCGACGTTGGCGTCATCGCTGCGCGTCGAGTCGGGGCCGGCGGCGGCGGCGTCGGCGCGCGCCGCGCCGCGACCTGCACCGATCGCCCGGGCGGCGTCGGAAGCGCGCGGGACCACTTCCAGGGCGGAATGCGACGCCGACGCGGAGGCATCGACGCGTGCCGTCGCGCCGGCGGCGATGGCCGCGCCGCCGGCCGGCCCGCCGGGGGGGCGCGTTGTCGCGCTCGGCGCGAGGGAGGCAGTAGCGGCCGGCTGGGTGGCGGCGACTTGTGCGGCCGGCTGCGAATTCGCAGGTCGCGCGATTGCCGCGGCCGGCGCGCTGGCCGCGCCGCCCGCAGACGGAGGCGCCGATCCCGCCGGCGCCGGGGCGCCCGACAGTTGCGCGCGCTGCGCCGAGCCGTCGGTGGAGGATTGGCGCCCGGCAATGGCGCCGGCGGGCGCATTCGACTGCGAAGGAATGCCGAGAGGCGGGGCGGACTTGGCTGGTGCAGGTTCGCCGCGCGGAGACTTGTGCTCCGCGGCTTCGCTCAAATCCCGCCGAAATGCGTTGCCCGACGCTTCGCGCAGATCGTCGCGACGTTCCGCGCGACGCTGCGCGGCGCTGTCGGCGGCGTCTGCTCGGCGAGATGCGCGCTCGCCGTCGCGAATCGAATCGCGCCGCGCCGCGTCCGTCCGAGCCGCGTCGCGACCGTCGACGCCGTCGGTGGGCCGGCCGCGACGGCGGCGCTGCTCGTCGCGCTCGTCGTCATCGCGGTCGCGGCGTGCCTGATCGGATCGCAGCGCCGCGGCGCGCGGGTCGGGCTGCCCGATGCGGAGCAGCGCACCGGTCAGCGCGCCGCTCTGCGCGGCGAATGCGGCGGACGCGAGTGCGGGTGGGGTTGCCGTTTGCACATTGGCTCCCGTTGTGCGCGGCGCGCGGAATCGGCGGCTCGCGCACGTGGCGATCGACTCGTTTCTTTCGTCGAGAAAAATCAGCGGAGCTTTCGCCGGACGCACGGGTCCGGCGGTGCGGGCTTGCGGCCCGGTTTTTGTTATGGCTCCGCCTCGCCCCGCGCCGTCCCTGACTTGGCGAGATCGCTTTCGGAATCCTGGCGACGAACCTGCTCCAACAGTTCGTGCATCGTCTCGATTTCCTGCGGCGTCTTGAACTGCTCCAGAATGCGCTTGCCCTTCGATACGTCGAGTTTCATCATCAGCCGAACCGCGTCGGCCGGCTGCTTCGCCCAACTGCGCAGCAGGTGCTCCTTCGCCTGCTTCGGCTGAAGCCCGGCGATGTATTGCAGCTCGCGCTGGAAGCCCACGTCCTTGTCCGCTTCGGCCAATCGCTTGCGGCGGGCCTCAAATTCGTCGCGCTGCTTGACCAACCCTTCCTGCTCGGACACGAGATGGGCCAGCGCCTGATCGAGCAATTCCTTCTGGGCCGCCAGGTCGCGCCGGGCACGTTCCAGCCGCAGGCTCTCGAGGTGCTCCATGCGGCGCATCTCGCGCACTTCGTCGGCGGTGCGCGCGCGGCGCGGCTCTTCCTCCGCGGGTTGCGAGGCGGCCGGCTGAGACGCCGGGGGCGGCGGCGCGTCGAGCTCGCCGCGCAGCACGCGGGCGATCAACTCCGCGCGTAGCGGGCTGAGCTTCCCGGCGCCGACCAGGTAGCCCAGCACGCCCGTCGACGCCAGCAGCGACGAGATCGCGAAGATCGCGAGCAGGTTGTAGAGCTTGCTCATCACGCGCCTGATCCTGTTCGCCGCTTACATCGCGGCGCGTCCTTGCAAGTTGCGTGCCGCTTCGTCCGTCGCCGCCTGCTCGCGCCGCGCCCGGTCGCGGCGCCACTCGGCAAGGCGCTTGTCCCGCAGGATTTCCAGCGCGCGAACGTCGCGTCGCGCCGCGATCAGCGCCTGCTGAAGCGCCGTCAGCTCGCGCAGGAGCTGCGCCCGCACCGGCTGGCGCTGCGCCACCGTGTGGCGCAGATGCGCGACCCAGGCCCGCCCACGGGCGGCTTCGCGCGGGTCGAGATGCTCTTCGCGCTGCATGGCGAGCAACTGCTCCTGCTGCGACGCGATCTCGCGGCGCGTCTGCTCGTCGAGTTCTTCGATCCGCGCGATCCGGGCGCGCTGCGCGGCCACCTGCCGCTGCGCGTCGTCCTCGCGCAAGCGCCGCACGCGCAGCACGGCGCCAAGCCGGAACTCAAATCGCTTCGCCAAGCGCCTGCGCTCCCGGGGTCGAGCGTTCGGATCGCCGATTCCGCACGCTTATTTTCCAACGCGCGCCGCCCGGGTCGCGTACTCGCGCTCGATCTGCGTTCCGAGCGCGAGCAGCGCCTCCTGCGACTCGGCGAAGGCCGATCGTGCCGCGCGATCCTGCGCCAAAAACGCCTGTACTTCGCCGCGCAGCGCAAAGGCGACGTCGTAATCCACGCTGGCGCCCGCGACGTACGCGCCGATGTTCACGAGATCTTCCATGTCGCGCCAGGTCGCCAGCACGCGCCGCACGCGCACCGCGGCGGCGCGATGCTCGTTCGTCGTCACGTCCGGCGCCACGCGGCTTACGCTTCCCAGAACGTCGATGGCCGGATATTGCCCGCGCGCCGCGAGCCCGCGCGACAGCCAGATGTGCCCGTCGAGAATTCCGCGCACGGCGTCGGCCAGCGGCTCGTCGACGTCGTCGCCTTCCACCAGCACCGTGTACACGCCCGTGATGCTGCCGCGTCGCGTGCGGCCGGCCCGCTCGAGCAGCCGCGGCAGAAGCGCGAACACGCTGGGCGTGTAGCCCTTTGTGGTAGGCGGCTCGCCGGCGGCCAGGCCGATCTGGCGCTGCGCCATTGCCATGCGCGTGAGCGAATCCATCATCAGCAGGACGTCGAGACCTTGATCGCGAAAATACTCGGCGATCGCCGTCGCGTGCAGGCAGCAGCGCACGCGCAGCGCCGGCGGCTCGTCCGACGTACACGCGACCACGACGCTTCGTTTCAACCCTTCCGGACCCAGGTCGTTGCGAAGAAAGTCGCCCACTTCGCGGCCACGTTCGCCGACCAGCGCGATCACATTCACGTCCGCCTGCGTGTGGCGGCAGATCATCCCCATCAACACGCTCTTGCCGACGCCCGTGCCTGCGAAAATGCCCAGACGCTGCCCCCGCCCGGCCGTCAACAAACCATCGATCGCGCGAATCCCGAGCCCGAGCGGCGCATCCACCGGCCGGCGATCGAGCGGGGCCGGCGCGTCGCGATCCAGCGGATAGCGCAGGTTCAGGCGTGGCGCCGGGCGATCGTCGAGCGCGCGGCCCTGCGCGTCGATCACGCGCCCGAGCAGGTCCATGCCGACCGGCACGCGGGCCGCGCCGGAGACGCATTCGACCGGATCGTCGGGCGCGACGCCGGCCGTCTCGCCCAGCACCGAAAGAGCCGCTTCGCCGCGGCCCAGGCCGACCACGTCGGCCGGGACCGGTCCATGTCGCTGCGTGTGAATGATGCAGCGCGCACCGATCGGCACGCGCAGGCCGGCGGCCGACACGTTCAACCCGCGGACAGAGGCCACGCGTCCGATCGCGCGCTCGATCAACAGCTCATCGACCTCGCCGCACAGCGCGTCGAACAGATCGACGGCCGGCGCGTCGTCGGTGGGACTGTTGGACTGGGTCATGCTCATTGCGGCGCCGCCTGCGCGGGCGCGCTTTCGACGAGAATCTGCGCGATGCGATCAAGCCCCACGTCCAGCGATGCGTCGATCCGCCCGTCCGGCGTACGCAGCACGCACGCGCCGCGCGCGAGCGTTTCGTCCGTGCTGAGCCGAACGTGCGACAAACCGGCGGCGCGGCTCGTCAAATCCGTGGCCGTCTGGCCGAGCAGGGCGACGTCGGCCGGATGAAAGGCGAGTTCGCAATCGCCGATGCCGCGCGTCTGGGCCAGCACGGCGCGAGCTGCGGCCCGCAGCGGATGCTCAGCGCCGTCGTCGGCCGGCGCGGCGAATCGCTTTCGACAGATGCGTCCGGCGATGGCCAGCGCGAGTTGAATGACGCCGCTCTCGGCTCGCGCGACGAGTCCGCGGCGCTGACTTTCGAATTGATCGAGCGCCGTGGCCAGCGCCTGCGCCAGTTGCTGCACCTCCGCCCGCGCCTCGCGCAGTGCCTCGCCCCGCGCTTCGGTCAGCGCCTGCTGATGGCCGCTGCGCCGCCCCTCGACCAGCCCCGCCTCGCGCGCCTCGCGCTTCACCTGCGCAGCGGCCGCGGCCGCGCGGCGCTCCGCCTCGGCGAGCATGTCGGACACCTGCTCCCGGGCGCGGTTGAGCAGTTCGGCGCCCTGTCGCTCGAAATCGGCGAACGAATAGTGCTTCGCCGCCGTGCCCGCCTTGATTACGCGAGGGATCATCCATGCTCCCCGCGGCGCCGCGCGCGCCGCTACACGACCAGGTCGGAATCGCCGCCCTTGCCGGCGATGACGACTTCGCCGGCGTCCTCCAGCCGGCGGACGATGTCCACGATGCGCTGCTGGGCGGCCTCGACGTCGCTGATGCGCACCGGCCCCATGAATTCCATCTCCTCCTTGATCAGCGTCGCCGCCCGCTCCGACATGTTCTTGAAGATCTTGTTTTTCAGGTCGTCGCTGGCCGTCCGCAGCGCCAGGCCGAGTTCCTCGTTCTCGACCTCCTTGAGCACGGCCTGAATGCCCTTGTCGTTGACGCGCATGATGTCTTCGAAGACGAACATCAGCCGGCGGATGTCCTCGACGAGCTGCCCGTTCTGATTCTCCAGCCCTTCGAGAATCGCCTTTTCGGACGCACGGCCGGCCAGGTTCAAAATCTCCGCGACGGCCTGCACGCCGCCCACCCGCTCGAAGCGCTCGGAGACAAGTCCGGCCAGGCGTTTTTCCAGCCCGCGCTCGACTTCCTTGATCACATCGGGGCTGGTCTGGTCCATGCCGGCGACGCGCGAGATCACGTCGATCTGCCGGTCTGTCTGGAGCGAGACGAGAATTTCGGACGCCATGTTCGGCGGCAGGTGCGAGAGGACGAGCGCGATCGTCTGCGGATGCTCTTCCTGGAGGAACGTGACGAGGTTTTCGCGTTCGGTCTTTTGCAGGAAGCTGAAAGGCTGCTGATGCACCTGGTGTTCGATGGTCGAGATGATGCGCTTGGCCTCGTCGGATGGCAGCGTTTTTTGCAGCAGCGTGCGGGCCCAGCCGAGCCCGCCCGCGTCCACGTATTGCCGCGCGAGCACCAGGTTGTAAAACTCGCGGATCGTCTCGCGGCGAACTTCCGGGCGGATCGAGTCGAGCGCGGCGATCTCGCGCGTGATCTCCTCGACGCGGTCGCGGCTGAGCGTCTTGAGCAGCTTGGCGGCGGTTTCCTGCTTGAGCGCGATGAGCAGAATCGCGGCCTTGCGCGCGCCGTTGAGCTCCTCGCCGCCCGTTTTTTCTCCGCCGATCCCGCGCGACATCGCCTACGTCTCCCGGCTGCGGTACGCGTCGCCGCGCCGCACCCATTGCTCGAACAGCGCGCTGAGATTGTCCGGATCGGCGTCGACGAGCTGCGCCACCTGATCGATCATCTTGTTCGTCTGCACCGTGCCCTCATCCACCTCCTGCGCCATCAGCACGCCCTCGGTCACCGCCGTCGTGCCGACCGGCATCGCCGGAACGCCGTCCAGCGCGCTGCCCGACGGCATCGCCGCGACCACGGCCGTCCCGCCGCCCCCGCCGACCACGTGGCGCTGCGTGTTTCCGGCCGTTCGCGCCCGGGCGGAGGCCGCGTGGCCGGCGTCCGACGCGGCCTGCCGCGCCGCGTCGATCGCCTCGCGCGGCAGTCCCAGCTCGATTCCGAAGCTCTCGGTGTCGCCGCTTTTCCGCGCCAGGCGAAGCATCAGCCCCAGCGAGATCAGCGCGAGCAGCGCCAGGCCGCCCTGCGGGCCGTATTTGCGGAGCGCGTCGAGACCCTGATCCATCGCGCCGGCCGGCGCCGTCGCGGGCGCCTCGACAATGTCGTAATACCAATCCACCGCGACGTTTTCGTCCGCCTGTGGCTTGACCAGCTTGACCGCCTGGCTCACGAAGCGCGGCTTTTCCCGCTCGAAAATGGTCTTGAGCGCTTCCTCATTCGGCGCCGCGTCGGCCGCGTTCGACCGCCGAAAGATCGCCTCCAGATAGCTGGCCGAGACATTGATCGCGGCGTGAATCTCCTTGATGCCGCCCGCGGGCGTTTCCTCGCGCCGCGTTTCCATGCCGGTCTGTTTCTCGGTGCGCGTGGTTTCGGTCTCCTGCGTTTCATCCGGGCCGGTCGAGCCGCCCGCTGTGACGGCCGTGTTCGGCTCGACGCCCGGCGCCGCGCCGCGCCGCGAGCGCGAAATGCGCGTCGAGCTGTTCTGCTCGATTCTTTCCACTCCGGAAACGGGCGTTTCGGTGGTCGTGTTTCGCGCGGTGGATTCCAGCTCGACGCGCACGCTGACGCGCACTTTCGGGTCGGGAAGCTGCGCCCGGAGCTTTTCCTCGACGGCGCGCTCCTGGGCGGCGCGCTCGCGATTCAGCGCGCCGGCGCCGTCCGGGCCGTCGCTCTCCCAATCGAGCGCCGACACGCCGTTGCCGTCCACCACCTGAACGTTTTTCAGCGGCAGGCCGCGAACGGCGCCCGAGACAAGCCGCGCCGCGGCGAGCGCCAGCGTCCGCGGCACGTTTTCGCCGCTGGCCATCGTGAGCGTCACGCTCGCGGTGACGGGCGAATCGAACTTGGCGAAGCGCGTGCGTTGCGTCGTGACGGGCAGCAGCACCGAAGCCGCCCGCACGCCGCTGAGCTGGCGCAACACCGTCTCCAGCTCCTTTTGCAGCGCGTAGTTCCAGCGCCGATCGCTCTCCGCCTGTGAGATGAGCGGATTGGTTTCGCGAACCAGCGCCGCGAAGCCGGCGCTGGTGTTGTCCGGCATGTGCCCGCCTTGCAGTAGCTGGGCCTGAAGCGCGGCGCGGTTCGCGTCGGAGCGGACGTAGACGCGCTGTCCGCGCACCTCGAATTTCTCGTTCATCGCCTCCAGGCCGGACCGGATGCTGGCAATTTCCGTGGCGCCGAGATCCTGATCGAGCAGCGGCGTCAGCTCGGGCGTCGCCGCCCAATTTCCCAGCCACAGCAGCGAAACCGCGGTCAGCGCGCCGCCGAGCAGCAGCGCGATGCGCTGCGACAGCGTCGCGCCGCGCATGCGCGAGAGAATCTGTTGAAGTGTCTTCTGGAGGGATCCCATCCGTGGGCGGCGCTCCGTTGTACGTCAGCCCGCGATGGCGCCGCTTTCGCCGCTAGACCCGCAACTGTTTCAGCTCGCCGTACGCATCCACGAGCTTGTTGCGGATCTCCATCATCAGGCTGAAGGCCACCTCCGCCTTGCGGGCCGCCGTGAACACTTCGCTCACGTTGTCCGATTGCCCGGTCAGCAGGTTCTGTATCCGTTCATCGGCCTCAGCCTGCATGCGACTGACGTGTTCGAGCTGCTCGCGCAATTGCGTCGCAAAGCCCGCGCCGCCCTTGCGCACCTCGCCGGTCCGGGCGGCCGGATCGACCGCCGGCCCCGCCGGCGCGCTGCGCGAAATTCCGATCGGATCGATCATGACGCCCTATTCGATTGAAACGGCCGCCGCACCTACGCGAACAGCCGGATTGCCTGCTGCACCATTCCGCGCGACACGGTCATCATCGCCGCGTTCAGCTCGTACGCGCGGCTGGCTTCCAGCGCGTCCACGTACTCCATCGAGACGTTCACGTTCGGAAAGCGCACGTAGCCGCGCGCGTCGGCCTGCGGATGCCCCGGACGATGCACCAGTCGCGGCGGCGATTCGTCTTCGGAGACTTCCGAAACGTGTACGCCCGCGCCGCCCGCGCCGTCGCCGCTGATAAACGTGGCGAAACGGCGGCGATACGGCTGCACCGTGCCGTCTTCCTGAACGGTGATTTCCGAATTCGCAATGTTCCCGGCGATCACGTCCAGCCGCGTGCGCTGCGCGATCATCGCCGAGCTGCTGATGTCCAGCGTCTTGAGCACTGCTTGTCACCTCATTCGCGCGACGCGCGCCGGCCGTTAGGCGGTCCGGCCGCGGATTGCGCGCAGCATCGTCTCAAACCGCCCGCGCAGCAGCGCGGTCGACATCTCGTACGCCAGCGAGTTGCTGGCGACGTCGCCCATCAGGCGCTCCAGGTGCGCGTTGGTTCCGTCGTGGAACAGCACGTTTTGAGCCGGCTCTTCCACCGGCTGCACGACCAGGCGCCCGCCGTCGTCGTGCTCGAATTGCGCGTTGCCGCGCAATTCCAGCCGGGTGGCGTTCGTCTTGCCGGCCTCGTCCAGCGCCGTACGCAGCGAGCCGGCGAACGCGTCAGCGTCGAGCCGTTGCGACACATAGTCCGGCGTGTCGACGTTGGCCGCGTTTTCGGCCAGCACGCGGTGGCGCGCCTCGGCGAACTGCGCCGAAAGCTCCAGCGCGTGCGTCGTGCGGTTGGCGAGCAATCTGTCGATCCAGGGCGTCATGCACCGCTCCGTTGGCAATCGGCGCGCCGCGCGCCGCAACCCGCTTTCGGCTGCACGCACGACGCCGGCCGGTCCCGGCGCTGCGCGTTGGGCGGCACAATCTGCGGGTTGGAGCAGGCAGGCTGCCCGCGCACCCGACGCTCAGGCCGCGTGATTCTCGCGCGCCGCAGCGCTCAGACCGTCACGACCGTGCGCGAGAGCGCTTCGGGAAACGAGCCTTCCTCGCGCCATTTCTTGATCTTCAGCCCGAGCGTGCGCAGGCCGATGCCGAGCGCTCGCGCGGTCTTTTCACGATGTCCGTGAAAGCGCGAGAGCGTGCGCAGGATCAGGTCGCGCTCGGCGTCGGCCAGGATCGTGCCGTCGCGATACGTCAGCCCCTCGCTAGGCGCGCTGGCGATCTTCAGCGGCCCGCCCAGGAGCGGGGCGATCGTCGCCGGCGTGACCTCGCGCCCCGATTCCAGCACCGCGACGCGCTCGCACACGTTCTGCAGCTCGCGCACGTTGCCCGGCCAGCCGTATTCGGTCAGCGAGCGGATCGCTTCGGGGGTGAATTTCGGCCGCTCGCGCCCTTCGCGCGTGCAGGCGCGATCGATGAAGTAGTCCATCAGCAGCGGGACGTCCTCGCGCCGCTCGCGCAGGGGCGGCGCCTCGATCGGCAGCACGCTGAGGCGATAGAACAGGTCTTCGCGGAAGCGCCCCTTGGCCGACCATTCGCGCAGATCGCGGTTGGTGGTCGCGATCACGCGCACGTCGACCTGTCGCGTCACGGAGCTGCCCACGCGCTCGAATTCGCGCTCCTGAAGCACGCGCAGCAGCTTGGCCTGCAGCGCGGGCGCGATCTCCGAGACTTCGTCGAGCAGCAGCGTGCCGCCGTCGGCCAGCTCGAAGCGCCCCTTGCGCGTGCGGTCGGCCCCGGTGAACGAGCCTTTCTCGTGTCCGAACAGCTCGCTTTCGAGCAGCGTCGGCGAGAGGGCCGCGCAATTGACCGCCAGGAACGGCGCGGCCGAGCGCGGCGAAGCCGCGTGGATGGCGCGGGCGATCACTTCCTTGCCTACGCCGCTTTCGCCGGTGATCAGCACGGTCGCCGAGCTTTGCGCCAGGCGCTGGATCTTTTCGATCACCGGGCGCATGGTCGGAGACTGCCCGATGAGCTGCTTGTTGCGGTCGATGTCCTCCATCGTGCGGCGCATGATCTCGACGTCGCGCAGCAGCGTCCGCTCGCGCAGGGCGCGCTCGATGACGATCGCGACCTCTTCGGCGTTGAACGGTTTCTGGATGTAATCGAACGCGCCGAGCTTCATCGCCTCGACGGCGTTGGCGACCGAGGCGAACGCGGTCATGAGGATCACCGGCGCGTCGATGCCCAGCCGGCGCAGCTCGCGCAGCAGCGCGATGCCGTCGATGCCCGGCAGCCGCAGGTCCGTCAGGATCACGTCGAAGGATTGCTGTTTGATGCCGGCCAGCGCGTCCTGCGCGCTGGCGTACGAGACCGCCTTGTGGTCCTGCGCCGCGAGCGCGGCTTCCAGGGACTCGCGCATCATCGGCTGGTCGTCTACAACACAGATCAGGGCCATGAGCTCTCCTTGCTCGGTCAGGCGGCGGTCGTCCGCCGCGCCTCCACTTCGTCCGGTTCCTGTTCGCTCCCGCCTTGCGCCGCGCGCAGCGCGACGCAGAATTCCGCGCCGCCCGCGGCCCGGTTCGCCGCGGACAATCGCCCGCCATACGACTCCACCAGCCGGGCCGCGATGCTCAGGCCCAGGCCCGTGCCGTGCGGCTTGGTGGTGAAGAATGGATCGAAAATCCGGTCGAGAATTTCTTCCGGCAGGCCGTCGCCCTGGTCGGTCACGCGCAGCTCGATCAGTCCTTCGGCCGCGCCGGAGCAATCCACGCGCACGACGCCCCCGGGCGGCGAGGCATCGGCCGCATTGACGATCAGGTTGATGATGACGCGCTGCAGGCCCGCCTCGTCCGCCAGCACGCGCGCGTCGCGATCGGCGAAGTGCGTCTCCAGCCGCGCGCCGCGGGCCGCCAGAGCCGGTCCGGCGAATTCGCTCGCCTGCTCGACGATCGCGCTCAGCCGGCAGCCCGCTCGCGCCCGCGCCCGCGGCGCCAGCGCCAGCGTGTCGGCCACGATCCCGTCGATCGCGCGAATGCCGCTCTCGATCTTTTCGAGCAGCGCCAACGCAGGCGAAAGGGCCGCCCGGCTGCATTCGCTTCTCAGCAGCCCGCTGTACAGTTGAATCGCGCCCAGCGGATTGCGAACTTCGTGCGCGACGCCCGCGGCCAGCTCGCCCAGCGCGGCCAGCCGGCGCCGCCGCTCCAGCTCGCGGTCTTTCGACGCCAGCTCGGTGCGCAGGCGGATCACCTCGCGCTGCAGCGATTCGTGCGTCACCTGCAAGCGCTGTGCGACGGCCAGGTAGTCCCGCAAGACTTCGCCCAGCTCGCCCGCAGCGCCCGCCGTTGTGCCGTCGTCGTTTTGAATGGCTGCCGCATCCATGCCGCTTGCACCAGGCTTCCATGCCGAAGTTTCGCCGCGCGGGCGAAACGTCATCCCTTGAGGTCCGCGCCGCGGGCCGTGCCGTCCGCGGGCTTGGCTTGCTGCGCGTAGGCGGCATTGGCGGTGCGTCCGCCCGCCAGCCCGCCGAGATCGTCGGAGATGGCCTTCTTGCGCGCGCTGAGAATCTCGCTGTCTTCCAGGTCGCTTCGCAGGATCACGCGCAGCAGGCTGTTCACTTCCGCGAGCAGGTTGGAGGCTGTGCGGCGGGCCGGCTCCGGAAGCGCCGCATACATCGCCTCCCAGTTCCGCCGAAACGGCGCCAGCTCTTCGTTCAGCTTCGTCAGGGCCGCGACGAGCGATTGCCGCTCCTTGAGTATTCCAAGCAGCGCCTCAGGCCGATCGCTGGAAATGAGCGATCGCTGGCGGTCGCTCAGCTCGCGCAGGCGGGCATAGTGTTCGCGCTGCCGCGTGAGCAGGTCGAGCAGATGCTGAACGTCGGTCGGGTTCGATGGAATCATCGTAGCCACGCTCCACGGGCGCCGCTTACTGCGCGCCGCTGAGTACCTCGCGAAACAAATCCGAAGCCATGATCGAATTCAGATAGCCGTCCCACTCTCCCCGCCCCAGGCCCGGCGCGGCGCCCGCGAACGCCTGCTCCGGCAACCCCCGCAGCAGCCAATTCGCCCGCTCGATCGAGCGGGCCGCGTCCACCGTCTCGCCGCGCTGCAGCAGCAGCACCGCAATGCGAACGTGCGCCGCCAGCGCGGTCGGCTCGCTCTCGAACCGCGCCGCCGCGGCCCGATACGCCGCCAGCGCCGCATCATGCGCCTCCGGCGTGCCCAGTTCGGCCAGACAATCGCCCTGGTACATCGCGGCCAGGCGCGCATAGACGCGCTCCGACTCGTCTTCTTCGCCCGCCGCCACGACATTGGCGATCGCCGCAAAGCGGTCGGCCGCAAGGCGGAATCGCGCGCGGCTTTCCGCGGCCGCACGGTCGCGCGGCGCCGCGTCATCGGACGGCGTTTCGTCCGCCTGGCGGCGCAGCTCCATCGCGCTGCGCCGATAGGCATCCGCCAGCATGAAGCTGATGCGGCGCTGCTCGGCGTCCTGCGGATACAGCCCGACGAAGTCCTCGAGGCGGCTGATCGCCTCGCCATACCGCTGCTGTTCATAGAGCAGATCGCTCAATTGCAGCAGCGCGTCGCGAAAGCTCGTCGCATCCGGCGCGACCGTGTCGCTGTCGAGCAGATCGCCCAGCAGGCGCTCGGCTTCGGAATAATGCGAACGGCCCTGCGCGATCAGGCAGCCGGCGGCCTGCGTGCGCGCCCGCGTCGCTTCTTCCAGCCGCGGGAATCGCTCCGCCACGCGCCCGTACCAATGCAAGGCGTCGTCCAGCTCGCCGAATGCTTCGTACGTCTGGCCCAGTTGCAGCAGCGCGGCCGCGAGAAAGCGATGTTCGTTGCGGCCATCGACGAATGTGCGCAACATGCGGCGCGCGTTGCGCAACTGCCCGGCGCGGTCATACGCCTGCGCCGCGCTCCACAGCAATTCGGCGCGGCGCTCGTCGTCTTTTGGATCGGCGCCGGCCGCAAGCTCGAACGCGCGCCCGGCCCGCGCGAAGAATCGACCGCGTTCGTCGGCGTCCGTCGCCGCGTCGCCCGCGGCCTGAAACGTGTCGCCAAGCTGTTGCTGCAATCCGGCCAGCGCGGCCGTGTCCGTTTGGGGCGTCAGCTCTTCGGCCAGCGCCAGGTAGCCGGCCGCGGCGGCCTCGTTCTCCTGCGCTCGGCGCTCGGCGAAAAGCAATTGCAGCGCGGTGCGCGTGGCCGACGCGCCGCCGGCTTTCTCCAGCTCCGCCGCTTCGCGAAACACCTGCCGCGCCTCATCGTCGCGATCCAGCGCCGCCAGGGCGCGCCCGCGGCCGATCAGCGATTGCGCCCGATCCGCGCGCGGCATGATTCGCTCGGCCGATTCGAATGCTTCGAGCGCCTGCTCCGGCCGGTGCGTCGCCAGCAGGATCTCTCCGCGAAGCTGGCGCGCCAGCGGCGCCAGCGGGCCGAACTCGTCCAGATCGCCGCTCAGGCGGTCGTCGCCGTCCAGCCACTGCTCGACCAATTTGACGGCCGGCTCGGCCTCGTCGTCGCGGTCCTCGTGGTGCAGCAGCAATGCGTCGAGATAGTCTGCGTATCCGTGTACGGAGGAATTGCCGAGCCGCGGCGCATATTCGTCGTAAAGCGCGCGGGCCGCGGCCGTGTCGCCGGTCGTCAATTTCTCGTTGATCCCCTCGCGCAG
The DNA here is from genome assembly GCA_964532435.1 of uncultured Planctomycetales bacterium. Taxonomy (GTDB): domain Bacteria; phylum Planctomycetota; class Phycisphaerae; order UBA1845; family Fen-1342; genus CAZHIE01. The sequence continues at coordinate 19,099 of CAZHIE010000023.1, read as the reverse complement.
CGCCCACCATGTGTATTCGGGGGTCGTTCGCGCATCGGCGAGCAGCGCGTGGAGCAATTCGTTGCGCTGCGGGGCCGCGCCCGGGTCGTCGTGCAGCAGCCGCACCAGCGATTGCAGCGCGCGGCGGCGGTCGAGCGGCGTCAGCTCCTGATCGAGCGCGGCGCGATAGGCCTTCGCCGCCGGCTTTGTCTCGCCCAGCTTGTCGTTTGCCAGCGCGGCGCGCAGCGCGGTGCGCGGCGTGGCGGGCAGGCCCAGCGCCTCCGCCTGCTCGTGATGCCGCAGCAAGGCGCGCAGCGTCGCCGCGTCGGGGTCGGGCTTGCCCGCTTCCGTGCGGAAGTAGTGATCGGCCAGAAAATCATGAACCGCGGCCTGTTGCGCTCCCGGCAGCGGCGGATCGCGCCGCAAGAGCCGGTTCGCCGCCTCGATCGCGTCGTCGGCCGCGCCGCCGCGCTCCAGGGCGCGCACGTCGGCCATGATCGCGTCGAAGTCCAGCGTCGCCGGCGGCGGCGAGAGGCGGTAGAGCGTGACGCCGACCAGCGACGCGGCGACCAGCGCCAACGGCACTTGCCAGCGCCCGGCCAGCAGTTTCGTTACGTACTCGATCCCGCGCATCATCGCGATCAATCCGCCGAAAATAGAGCGTCCGCGCGGCGCCTGCGACCCGCAACCGCCGCCCGCTCACCCTCCTATCGGTCGGCCACGCGAACCCGGCGCATCGGAAACTGCGCGGCAGGCGCAAGTTCGTCCCGTGTCCGGGGCGCTGAATCGGCGCGGCCCGCCAAGCCGATAGAAGAGCGGCGAGCGAATTCGACCCAGGCCGCGCTTCGCTCCATCCGTGGGGCGCCGGACGGTCGAGCGCGTCGCACGCCGGCAGGTGCATAGCGTGGGCGTCGACGTTCTGCTCATCACGCAAGACGCAGCGCTGCGCGCGCTCGTCGAGCGGCGCAGGCCCGCGACGGCCAGTCTGCGTGTCGCCGAGCGCGCTGACGTGACGATTCGCGCCCGCGAGAGCTGGACCGACCTCGACCACGCCCGGCAAGGTTTGCCCCCTCGCGCGACACGCAACGTCTATTTCTGCAGTGCCAGACCGCCGCAGCGAGGCACGCTTCCGCCCGGAATTTTCATTCGCAAACCCTGCACCGCGGGCATGATCGACGTGCTCTGGGCGGGCGCCGTCCCGGCCGCCCGTCGCCGCGCCGCGCCGCCGCGATCGGCCCTGCCCGGAAGCCTTCCCGGCTGGGCGCTTGCGCTCCTGGAAACCGACCTCGCCACGCTGGCGGGGAAGATGACATCGATCCTGCCGGCGAAGCTCGGCTACGGCGACAGCTCCCTGTATCTATACGAGCCGCAGGATCGAACGCTGCGCCTGGCGGACACGACCCATTCCCGCCCGATCGAATTGATCCTCTCCACCCGCGGCCGGCCGAAGCAACTTCTGACCGCCGCCCTGCGGGGGCACGGAGCGCTGATCACCGATGATGTCGGCGCGGAATACGAGCGGCTCCAGATCGCGCGGGCCGACGGCGCGGCCCGCTACGCCGATGATGCGTGCGTGATCGCGCCGCTGCGTGACGGCGGCCGCCTGTGGGGCGTCGTTTCGCTCAGCACGCGCCGCGCCGCCGGCGAGGCCGATTGTCCCGGCGAGTTGCTCTTCGCGTTTCTGGCCCGCGCGCTAAGTCATGCGCGCCAGCACGAAAAGGCGCGGCGCGACGCGCGCGTCGACCCCCTCACCGGCGTGTTCAATCGCCGCTGGCTCATCGAATCGCTCGATCGCGAGATTCCGCGAGCGCAACGCTTCGACCAGCCGCTCGCGCTGCTCGCGATCGACCTCGACGGCCTGAAACAGATCAACGACCGCAACGGCCACGCCGCCGGCGACGCCATCCTGCGCCACGTCGCGGGGCGTATCACGTCGGTCCTGCGACACTTCGACGGCGCGGCGCGCACCGGCGGCGACGAGTTCGTGATCATGCTGCCCGCCACGGACATGCACGGCGCGGGGCAGGTCGCCCACCGGCTCATCGAAACGCTGCGCGCCAACATCGCCGTCTATCGCGGAATTCCTCTGCCGATCACCGCCAGCGTCGGCGTCGTGCAATGGCAACCCGGCTGGACGCCCGAACAATTGCTCGAAACCGCCGACGAAGCGCTCTACGCCGCCAAGTCGGACGGTCGCGACCGGATCGTCTGCCGCGGCGAGCCGGTCGAGCCCGACGCCAACGCGCATGATCTTGCGGAATTGCTCGCGCTCGACGCCCGCGCCCCCGCGCGGCTGTAGCGGCCCGCGCCCTCGCGCGGCCGGAGCGGGG
>CAZHIE010000023.1:14138-16690 GCA_964532435.1 uncultured Planctomycetales bacterium | reverse complement strand
TGTAGCGGCCCGCGCCCTCGCGCGGCCGGAGCGGGGTTCGGCGAGCAGCGAGTTTCGGAGAGGCGGGCGTCAGCGGGCGCATCCGATCCGAGCCGCGAGCGTCAGCGAGCGGAGCGCTCGGAGCTCGATCTGTCAAAGCAGCAAGAAAGCGATCGGCCCGGGCGCGCTGTGGGGACAGATTTGGCAAGGGACGTCGCGCTCGCTGACGCCCGCGGCTCTGAAATTCGCTACTCGCTACTCGCATTTCGCTACTGACGAGCACGGTTACAGCAACCGGCTCTCCCGAACCTCCAGCCGATGCCCGGCCGGGTCGACTACGACGAGACATTCGTCGCCCGCGCCCAATCCGCGGCAGCGCTCGAACGGCCACTCGTGCTCTTCCAGGCGGGCCGCGATTTCGTCGAGGCTCGGCACCACGACGGTCGCGCGGCGGCGCATCGGATCGATCGTCGGGTCGTGCCGGTATTCATAGAATATGCCGCGCTGCGGGTCGCCCGCGCCAAATCCGCCCGGCAGGCGCCAGCGCAGCGGCCACGGCGGCACGCCGAGGATTTCCTCGTAGAAAAAGTGAACGCGCGGCTCGTCTTCCATCCGAACGCCGAGACGAACTTCGCCGACGCATTGGACGATGGCGGGTCTCACTCCCGGTCGAGCTCCCAGTTGCGAATCAGCTCTTTGGCGGCCGCAACGATCGCTTCCTGCATGCTGTCGCACATGTGCGTGATCATCGGCGGCGCGGCGCATTGCCCGCGCCAGCGTCCGCCCTGATACACGATCTGCACGTCAACCTGCACCGAATCGCTCAGGTCGTGCGTCTGTCGTTCGACCCGGATCGGTAGCGAGATGCGAAACGTCATGCCCGCCGGCCCTCGGCAACTGGAGGAAGCGCGGGCGCACCGCCGGATTCTACCGCCGGCGGCCGCCCGCGCCTTGCTAAGACCTATCGGTCGGCGCTGGCACGAGGCGTATCCGCCCGGCGCGCGGCCGATTCGTCCGGCCCCCTCGCGTGCGGGCGCGCCTTTGGGCCTGCGCCGCCGGCCGGTTCGCGCTCCGATCCCCCTGCGCTGTGCAGAATGTTCGCGCCGGCCGATAGATAGAAGCGCCGCGCGGCGCGCCATGCGCGGAAACTGCGCGGAAGCTGGAGCGTGTTCCATGTCGTTGCTCGGCATCCTGAAGTCGCTGTTCGGATCGGCCGCCGCGCCTTCCGCCGACGCGGCGAACACCGACGATTGCGACACCGTTCTCCAGCTTCCGCGAACCAACGTGATCGAAAAGGACGCGCCCGCGCCGGACGAGCCGGCCGCGCCGTGGTGGGCGCCCGTGGCCGAGCCCGCCGCCACGACCGAAGCGCCGCAGGAAATCGACGCGACGTTGCACGGAGAGCTGACGGCCGCGCTCGACGATCCCGACCTGGATCTCCCGCAGCTTCCCGAGGTGGCGCAAAACGTTCTGCTCATCCTCAGCAGTCCGGACGGCGACATGCGCCGCGCCTCCGAAGTGGCGGCCCGCGATCCGGTGCTGGCGGCAAATGTGCTGCGCGTCGCGAATTCGGTCGCGTTTCGCGGCGTGCGCGAGGTGGCCCGGCTCGATCAGGCGTTCGCCCGGCTCGGTCAGCGCGCCTTGCGCGGCCTGCTCATGACCGCAATCGTCAAGGACGTGGCCATCCGAGTCGGCGCGGCGCAGCGCACCGTCGGCGAGGAGCTGTGGCGTTGCGCCTGGGCGTCGGGAATCATCCTGGGCCGGCTCAGCGCGCGATTTGGCTTGAACGAAGACGACGCGTTTCTCGCCGGCCTGCTACACGACATCGGCAAGCTCGCCATTCTGCGCGTGTCGCATGACTATCAGCGGCGCGGCAAGGGTCGTCTGACGCGGCCCTTGTTCGACCGGCTCTGCCAGGAATGGCATGAGCATCTCGGCCTGCGCGTGGCGGAATCGTGGAATCTTCCCGATCCGTTGCCGCAACTGGTCGGCAATCACCACGCGCCCCCGGCGGCCGACGATCCGCTGCGCACGCAGCGCCTGCTGCTGCAATTCGCCGACGCCGTCTGCGTGCTGCTGGAATACGCGCCATACCGGCCGGTGCGCCTGCTGGAGTTGCCTTGCGCGACCGGTCTGGGGTTGATGGCGGACGATGAAGTCACGCGCGAGATGCTGGAGGAGTTGCCGGATCTGGTGTCGGCGAAGATGTCGGCGCTGTAGCTGTCGAGCGGTTGTGGATTTCGGCGCTGATTGGACAGGTTCAAGGCGGGGCGTCGCGCTCGCTGACGCTCGCGGCTCGGATCGGACACGGCGTCGGACGCAGAGGTCCGACGCTACGGGCCGGCCGACGCCGGCTACTCGTCGCCCTCGAAACGTAGCATTCAGCATTTGGCATTCAGCACTCGGCATTCAGCATTTGGCATTCAGCATTTGGCATTCAGCACTCGGCATTTAGCACTTGGTATTCAGCACTCGGTATTCAGCACTCGGCATTTGGCACTCAGCACTCGGCACTCGACACTCGGCATTCCGGCTGGCCCGTCTCTTGCGATCGGGGTTCGGATGCTCCGCCG
>CAZHIE010000023.1:10821-14038 GCA_964532435.1 uncultured Planctomycetales bacterium | reverse complement strand
CACTCGGCATTCCGGCTGGCCCGTCTCTTGCGATCGGGGTTCGGATGCTCCGCCGTCCGTGGCTTCGTGGCTTCATTCAGCATTTGGCATTCAGCATTCGTTAATGCACACCGACTCCGCCGTATGCATTTGTCATTTTCGGAATTCTGAATTCATCATTCAGATTTCCGAGTCTGACAGTTGCATCGCGGCGAAGTCGGTGAGGTTCGTCGCTCGCGCAGCGTATGGCCGCACGAGACGCTAATTCACGCGCACGCCCAGGCGCGTCGCGGTTTCCTGCGTCAGCGCGCCGACGCCCAGACCCTGATCCGTCTGGAACTGGCGCAGCGCCACCCAGAACGTCTGGTCTTGCCGCCCATTCATCGCGCCCGGCTCATAGCCGTGCGCCGCGAGGGCGTTCTTGAGCGCGTTCACGCGCGCCGAATCCACGGTGCGCTCGCAAATCGCGCGCTGCCACTCGATCCGCCCCGGCGCGACCACGACCGTCTTTTCGATCTGGTCGTACTCGGCCGGAACCTTGACCTTGCGGGTCGTGGCCGGCTCCACGCACTTCTGGACGCGGACAGTCTGATACTCCGCCGGGACCGTCACCTCGCGCACGCAGGCCGGCTTCTCGCAGCGCTGCACCGTCACCGTCCGGGTGACCGGCGGGTGATCGACCAGGCAGAAGACGCGGCCGGCTGTGTCGCGGCCGCCTTCGATGGTGCAGTTCTCCGAGTCCATCGTCTCCCACCCGCGATAGCCGGGCTGCACCTGCACGGTCTGCTGCTCGGTGCGATGCTCGGCCGCGACGGCTTCGAGCTGCTTGCTGGCGGGCTTGACGCAGATCTTCTCCTCGACCCACTCGAAGCGGGCGGGCACGACCTCGAGCCGCTCGCTTTCGGGCTTGATGCACACGGTCTCGGAGACCGTCTCGATCTTGGGCGGGACGTAGACCTGCGCGAAACACTCGCCGGGGGCCGCGTCCGGCGGCAGATGCGCGACCATCGTAGCGCGTACGTCCGTCTCGGACTTGTCGCACGTGTCGCAACCCTTGCTGGCGTACGCGGACTTCGTGCAGGCACAACCGGTCATGGCTGCGAGGCCGAGGCCGCATACTGCGAGACCAGCAAAACGATAGAGCTTATTCTCCAACATGCGTTTCTCCTCATATTCTCGACGCCATTGCGTGCGCGTCGGCAACCGTGCGCGGCGTCCCGAAATTGCCCGGCCGGCTTTCGGCGTACTGCGCCGCTCACCCCTACATATTTGCACGTCCGTGTGATACCGGGTTGAAATGGTTCTGAAGTTGCGCTCATCCGATCTTAACCGCGAGGGCGAAACCGCGTTTTTGGCCGGAAAAACGCGGACAATCGCACTCGGCGGGGCGGTGCGAGATCGCGCGTTGGGAACTGTTCGCATGTGGGATGGAAGAGATTGCTTGCGCGACCCGCCTGAGAACAGGCGGGCTCGCAATTGGCGCGACACGCCGGGGGACTGGCGGGGTCGTTGTTGGTGCGACCCACTTGAACCATCGGCGTCGCATGGTCAGACTACGCAGCCATGGACGACCGCCGCGCAGCGCGCGGCTGGCTCGTCGCCGGGCACTTCGGGAATCATCGTCAAAACAGGAGCTGCCAGACATGTTCGCCAAATTTCGCCCCGCATCGTTCCGGTTCCGCGCGCTCCGCGCTTCGCGCGGCTGGCTCGTCGGACTGATCGCCGCCGCACTCACTCGCGCGGCGGCACGCGCCCAGATCGACCCGGCCGACATCGGCGACGAAATCATCGCCGCCGAGACATTCGGGCTCGACGACCAGAACCCCGCCGCCGCCGCCGACGAGGTCGTCATTGCGCCGTCGACCGCGCTCGGCATCGTGCTCGACGCCGTGCCGCACGTGAAACTGCCGCACCTCAGCGCCGCGGAGTGGGACGCGATCTACGCCGAGGACGCCGCCCGCAGCGAAGTCGACAAGGTCATCCGCTACGGCTTCTGGCGCCCGGTCGGCGCGGATCCGCTCGCGTTCGGCCAGTGGCTCGATCTGGCCGGCGACGGGTATCTGTGGGTCGGCGATGTCAGCGTTCCGACGGCCGTCGGCGTGCGGCTCCAATTCGTCGACATGAAGCTGCCGGCCGGGGCGCAGGTGTACGTGTATTCGCCGGACCGCCCGGAGACGGTCTTCGGCCCGTACGAAGGCCGCGGCGTGCTCGACTCGGGGGAGTTCTGGACCCCGACGACGTTCGGCCCGACCGCGCGCGTGGAATATTTCGTGCCGGCGTCGAGCGGCGCCGCTCCGTATGAGCCCGGCGAGATCGGCGAGTCGGCGTCGGCCGCGACGGCCTTCCAGATTCGCGCGTGTCAGCACGTCTATCGAGATCCGCTGCTCGACGGCGGCATCGCGGTGGGCAATTGCCACAACGACGTGACGTGCTATTCGGCGTGGGCCAATGTCGCGCGGGCCAGCGCGGGCATCGGCTCGGTCGGCACAAACGCCCTCTTCTGCTCCGGCACGATGATTACGAACAACGCGAATGATCAGACGCCCTACTGGCTGACGGCGAACCACTGCATCAGCTCGGCCAGCGCGGCCTCGAATAGCGAGATTTTCTGGCTCTATCAGACGTCGACGTGCAACGGCACGGCGCCGTCGCTGTCGAGCGTGCCGCGCTCGACGAATTGCACGCGGCTGTCGTTCAGCGCCGTGTCGGATTACAGCCTGCTGATGGTCGAAGGCGCGATCCCGTCCGGGCTGTTCTGGGCCGGCTGGTCGTCCGCAGTGGTCGCGAACGGCACGAACATGACCTGCATCCACCATCCATCGGGATCATGGAAGCGGATCAGCTTTGCCACGAAAACCAGCGGCGCCGCGGCGAATTTCATCCGGGCCGATTGGTACGACGCCCCCACCGAACCGGGCTCGTCGGGCTCCGGCCTCTTTCGCGACGATACGCAGCAGCTTGTCGGCCAGCTTTATGGTGGGCCGTCGGCCTGCGGCAACGAGAGCTATGACGATTACGGCGCGTTCTCGACTTCCTATGGCAGCATCAGCGGGTATCTGGCGGCCGGCAGCGACGACGCGTACGAGAACAACGACACCTGCGCCACGGCCCGCGCGATGTCGCCGGGCACGTACTCCGGCCTGGTGCTGAAGCGCTATTCCGGCGGCGACGAGGATTGGTATTCGGTGAATGTCGCGGCCAACGCGACCCTGACCGTCTCGCTCGCCTTCACGAATGC
>CAZHIE010000023.1:7904-10721 GCA_964532435.1 uncultured Planctomycetales bacterium | reverse complement strand
TAACAAATGGCACGTACACCGGCAGCACGGCGGCCGCGACACGCGACGGGTCGGCCACTTGCGGCAGCTCTTCGACGACGCGCGACGTATGGTATCGCTATACGGCGCCGCGGGCCGGCACGCTGAACGTAAACACCTGCGGAAGCGGCTATGACACGGTGCTGTCGCTGCACAGCGGCTGTCCCGGCACGACCACCAATCAGCTCGTCTGCAACGACGATTGCGGCGGCAGCCCGTGCGGCGGGTTGAATTCGTGCGTCAGCCGGGCCGTAACGACGGGCCAGGTGATCTACATCCGCGTCTCGGGATACAACGGCGCCAGCGGCAGCTTCACGCTCGGCGTGGCGGGTCCGTAGCGCGCAGAGGCGCGCTGTCCGGGGATTGACGGTGCGGCCTGCGGGCGGAGCGCTTCGTTCGCAGGCCGCACGGACTTCGCAGCGCTCCGCGGCGCTTCGCGAGGGGCGCAGCGTCATTGCTTTTCCGGCTTGGGCCCCGGGCCGGGCATTCCTTCGGGCAGCACAAACTTCGTCCGATCCGGCCCGGAGAGTTCCGGCAATTCCTCGTCGGTGTTGGCGATGTACACCCACCAGTTGTTGTAGCCGAAATCCGTGTGGCCGGGAAACTTCGGCACGTGCTCCAGGATCCACTTCTGGTATCCGAACTGGTTGTTGCCCCACTCCGTGCTGGAAATCAGCCGCGGCTTGCCGCGCACGTCGGGGTAATTCGACCAGTTGTCCGCCCAGCTCATCACGCGCCGCGCGTTGTTGTAGTCATATCCGCTCTGGCCGTTCGGCGGAACATGGCAATTCCCCACCTGCGACGGCGTGCCCGTGTGGTCCATCTCCAGCCACGAAAAGACGTTCCACGGATCGCGCCGCCCATACGTCTCCCACACGCCGTCGGCCATCGCCAGGGCGGCCATGCTCTCGACGCGATGCGTGTAGCTGTGGATCATGTTGTCCGCGCCGACTTCGTAGTTGAAGCCCATCACCCACGTCGTGCGCCCAAGCTCCTCCGGAATGTCGTACGGCCGATAGAGCCACGGATTGTCCGTCGGTCCGAAGCGCGCCGCGCGATTGGGTATGTACATCGCGAATTCGTCGAAATGCATGCCCGACGCGCCCCAGACCCACAGCTCGGTGATGTCCTCCTTCTGGAAGCGTTCGAGCAGGTTGTTCTCAGTGAAGAACCCGCGGTAAGAGCTGGTCGCCGGCTGCCTCTTCTGCGTCTTGCGCACGTCGGCGAACGATTCATCCGTGTAGCGGAACCCGTCCACCTTGATCGGATAGCTGTCCACGCGGATGATGTCTACAATTTCGTAATTGATGTATCCCCAGCTCGCTTCGCGGATCACATTTCGCAGAATGTACGAGTATTCGACCGGATCATTCGCCTTGACGTGCTCCGTCAGGCGCTTGCCGCCCTCGCTCTCCAAGATCGGGTCGTAGATCAGCACGACCACTTTCGCGCGCTTGCGGCCGGTCGCGGCGCGCTCGTCATACGCAATCTTCGGCCGCTGCCAGCCGGTCTTCGTCGGATCGCCGACCGTGTACGAGCCGGTGTGCTGCTTCTCGCCCAGCGGCGCGGCGACCGGCAGGCTGCGCCACGCCGCGGCCGGTCCCGCCGCGGCCTTGCGCTCCGCCGGCGCTTGCGCCATCGCGGCCAGCCCGCCGACAGCTGCGAAAATTAGAAAGGCGACCGACGTGAAACGGTTCATTCTCATCGCGATCTCCTCGCGCACGCGTTGTAACGTCGCCCTGCGATCCGTTTGGTGACATCAGACTATCCCGCGTCCCCGCTTTCCGCCAGCCCGCCGCCCGCACAGAATCCCTTCATGCTCCAATCCTACGACCCGCGAAACCGCGACCTCGTCGTCAACATCGACGGCCGACTCGTTCACCGCGACCAAGCCGGCGTCAGCCCGTTCGACTCGGCCGTGCAAGGCGGCGACGCCGTCTGGGAGGGCCTGCGGCTATACGACGGCCGCATCTTCGCGCTGCACGAACATCTCGATCGATTGTTCGGCTCCGCCCGCGCGCTGGCGTTTGAGCAGGTTCCCACGCGCGAGGCCGTCATTGCGGAAATTCGCCGCACGCTGGCCGCCAACGCCATGAGCGACGGCGTCCACATCCGCCTCACGCTCACGCGCGGCGTGAAGTACACCAGCGGCATGGACCCGCGCCTCAACACGGCCGGGCCCACGCTCATCATCCTGGCCGAGCACAAGCCGCCGGTCTACGACGCGCGCGGCATCACGCTGGCGACGAGCGCGATCCGGCGCTTTCCGCCCGACTGCCTCGATGCGAAGATTCATCACTGCAACCTCATCCAGTCGATTCTCGCGAAAATTCAGGCAAATCAGGCCGGCGCCGACGATGCGCTCATGCTCGACACGCGCGGCTTCCTCGCCGAGACGAACGCGACGCACGTGTTTCTTGTCGAAACCGGCGGCCGCGTGCTTACGCCGCATTGCCACGCCTGCCCGGAAGGAATCACCCGCGCGGCCGTTTTGCGGCTGTGCCGCGAAAATCAGATTCCCAGCGCCGAGCGCGACTTGTCCCTGACGGAGGCATATCGGGCCGCGGAGGTGTTCTGTTCGGGAACGATGGGCGAACTCGTCCCCGTGCTGCGAATCGACGGCCGATCGATCGGCGACGGCGCGCCCGGTCCGCTCACGCGTCGCATTTCGGATCTGTTTCGCGCGATCACGCAGACGGAAGGCGTCCCGATAGTTGCGTGAGACCGCTCGGTCCGGAGGTTGCGCGACATCGCAGGCGTCGCCGCGTCCGGACCCACCACTTGCGTGGTGGGTTCGGA
>CAZHIE010000023.1:0-7804 GCA_964532435.1 uncultured Planctomycetales bacterium | reverse complement strand
GCGACATCGCAGGCGTCGCCGCGTCCGGACCCACCACTTGCGTGGTGGGTTCGGAATTCAGCTCGCTATTCGCTATTTGACACTCGCTACGCGCCGTTGGCCCCTCCCTGGCGGTCGGGGTTCGGATTTCAACTCACCATTCGCTACTCGCCACTCACGATTCCCCGCAACATCCGGCACGATTCCGGCCCGTGGCCGGCGTAATGATTGTTGATGTACACGTACACGTCCGAGCGCTCGGCGATCCGGCGGATCGACGCAGCCACGCGCCGCAGGTCGGCCGCCCGATCGACCACGATTTTCTCCCAGGTCTTCGTGGTCTTTTCGATCGCCTCGCGATCGCCGATCAGCCGTACGTATGAAAACGGGCCGGTGACGACGTCGTGCTCGACGATCAGCCGGTCGATCGGCGGCAGCCAGGCGTGCTCGACCAGGCACGTTGCGACGCGGCGCTGCCGGAGCAGATCGAAATAGGCGTCCGAGAGCCAGTTTTTGTTGCGGATCTCGACGGCCAGCGGCACGCGCGGCGCGTATCGATCGAGAAATTCCTCCAGCCGGGCGAAAAACGGCTTGTGCGAAGCGAATGCCGCGCGGTTGAAGTAGCCGAATTGCAGCAGAACGCAGGTCAGTTTCTGCCCCAGCGGCGCGATCGCCGCCAGGAATCTCTCCATCTCCTCGTCGCAGTCGCAAAGCACGCGCTTGTGCGTGATTTCGCCAGGCAGTTTCAACGCGAAGCGAAACTCGGCCGGCGCTTTTGCGACCCAGCCTTCGACGACGCGCTGCGCCGGAATCGCGTAATACGTGCTGTCCACTTCGACGTAGCCGAATTTCGTCGCGTAGTACGACAGGTAGTCCCCTTTGCCCGTGCCGGCCGGGTAGAACGGCCCGACCCAGTCGTCATACGACCAGCCGGATGTGCCGATGTGCGTCGCAAAACTCATGTTGTCCCGTCATGCAAAAGAGCCAGCCGTTCGGTCGGAGACGAATGGAAGCCCGCCGCTCATGGGGCCGTTACCGCGCCGTACGTTTCCGGCCGGCGGTCGCGGTAGAACTGCCAGATGTCGCGGACTTCGCGGATCTGGTCGAGGTCGAGATCGGCGATCACGACGTCGTCGTGGTCGCGGCTGCCTTCGACGAGAATTCGCCCGCGCGGGTCGCACCAATACGACGTGCCGTAAAACTCGCCGATGTTCCACGGCGGTTCGCGGCCCGGCCGGTTCAGCGCGCCGATGAAATACTGGTTCGCCGCCGCGTGTGCCGGCTGCTCCAGTTTCCAGAGATATTCCGAAAGCCCGGCCACCGTCGCCGACGGGTTGAGCACGATCTCCGCCCCGGCCAGGCCCAGGCAGCGCGCCCCTTCCGGGAAGTGCCGATCGTAACAGGTGTACACGCCGACCCGCCCGACGCGCGTTTCGAAGACCGGATAGCCCAGGTTGCCCGGCCGGAAATAGAATTTCTCCCAGAAGCCGGGCTCGCAATGCGGCAGGTGATTCTTGCGATACTTGCCGAGATATGCGCCGTCGGCGTCGATCACGGCGGCCGCGTTGTAATACACGCCGGGCTGCTCTTCCTCATACACCGGCGCGACGAGCACGACGCCGAGCCGGCGGGCCTGCTCGCGCATCAGGCGGATCGTCGGGCCGTCGGGCACGCGCTCGGCGAGCGCGTACCACTTGCGGTCCTGTTCGGCGCAGAAGTAGGGGCCGTAGAACAACTCCTGAAGACACACGAGCTGCGCCCCGCCTGCCGCGGCCGATTCGAGCAGGGCGACGTTCTTGTCGATCATGGCGTGTTTGATCTTTTCGAGCGGCGCGGCGGCCGACTCGCAAAGCGTGGCCTGGATGAGCGCGGCTCGGACGATTCGGGGCATTGGGCGACCTCATTCTGGGAGGCAGGGTGTCCGTGTCAGGCTATCGTGCGGTCTCCGGCGCAGTGTGCGACCCTTACGAGCAATGAGTGACCGTTACCGTTCGATCGGCACACCCGCGTCACGAAGCGCTGACTCGGCTCGCGCGAGCAACGACGTATCCTGGTGCAGTCGCAGAAAATCGCGGCAACTCGCATACGCGCGCTGGGCGGCGGCTGGGTCGCCGGATCGCGCGCACGCGACGACGAGGGCTGCTTCCGTGACGTGGCGAAGCCCGCGCGCCAGCGGCGTCGCCGCTTCCTGTTGCCGAATCCTGGCAATGGCCGCCTCAATTCCACGCCGCGCCTCCTCATAGCGCCCTTCGCACAGCGCGATGTGCGCCTCGATGCCCGAGAGCGCCTCGCGCGTTTGTTCGCTCAGCGGGAACGATCGGGCGCGCTTCAATGCATCGCGCGCCGTCGCGGGCTCGTTTAGATGCGACGCCAGCAATTCGGCCAATCCGATCCACAGCGCCAGGTCGTCCGGAGCGAGCGCAACGGCCTCTTCCAGGACGGCGCGGCTGGCGGCGTAATCGTTTTCTGCCATGTGAAGCGTCGAAATGCGCCACAGCAACCTGCCGATGGGTATGTCGCTCCGCGCGCGCAGTGCGTTCAACTCGTCAAATGCTTCGCGCCGTTGGCCGAGCCCCAACATCGACCGCGCACGCCAGTACGTCAGTTCGAGTATCCCGTCGCTCCCGATTTTCGACAGGACGGGCGCCAACCGGTCCGCCAGGCGCCGCACCTCGGCCCAGTCGGTTCTGAGAACCGCGGATTGCAATTGGGCGTATTGGCCCGAATGTCGCGGGGCGAGAAACGGCGTCACGAACGGGATAACCAACCCGATTGCGAGGCTCCAGTCGATCAGACTCCAATCGTTGTGGTTGTATCGCCGAATGGCGATGGTCGCGATGAGGAGCAGCAGCGGAAACCAGTAGCGCCGATACAACTCCTGTACGATTATCAGATATGCGCCCAGCCTTCCCGCCGTTCGGATTTTCAGCAGAAATCCCGGGCGGACTTTCGACGCCGGCGAATCGGTCGTGGTCGTGGTCAGATCATCGGTTCGCAGCTCGATGTCGGTGAAACCGTCAGTGGTCAGTCGTTCGACGGCCGCGCGGGCATCGCGCGCCGGAATGACATTGGTGACGCGCTTTCCCAGCGGGTCATTTGCGGTGTAGATGAATTGCTTCACGGCGCACCCCGTTCGCGCGCGGGAATTTCGAAATCGGCCACAACAGACCGATGATCCGACAGGTCGCTCGGCGGCGCCGTCGCGCAGATCAGACGAATCGAAGCAGAATGGAAAACGCGATCGAATTCAAACATCGGGTTCGCGCTCGGAAACGTAGGGCCGTGGCCGACGACGCGATGCAGCGGCCGTTCCAGCAATCGTACATGGCTCTCCGCGAGCGGATTGAAATCGCCGGCCAGCACCACCGGAGACGTCTGCTCGGCGGCCCAGCGGGCCAGATCCGCGCACTCCTCGTCCCGTCGCGCGAACGTCTCGGCCACGTGCGATAGCTCCGGCTTCCACGTGCCCGCGAGGTGTACGCACGCGACTCGCAAATCAGTTTGATTCAGAACAATTGTCGCCGCAATCCCGTACGCCCGATCCGTCCGCGTGCGAAGTGGTTCGACGGAATGTGCGGGAAAGCGTGATAGCAGCGCAATACACTGATTGCGCCCGTTGTCGAGCGTTCCGCATTCGCAATTGACGGAGAGGCCGAGCGTCGCAGCAAGCTGCTTCGCCTGATCGCCGGCGGCGGATCGCACGCATTCCTGCAGCATCACAACATCCGGTGACAGTTCAAGCAGCGCTCGCGCCGTCGCGTCAACGCCAGCCTCTCCCTTCTGAATGTTCCACGTGACGACGCGCAATCGCGATGGCGAGTCGGCGTTGTGGTTGGTCGCACCCGTGCGCTCCGGCCTGCACGCGGTAATCAACAGGCTTAGGAGGCAAAGCGCGAGACATGCGAACGCGGATGTTCTGGAGGCAGCCACGGCGCGCCCCGAGTGAAAACACGCATCGACTCTGCGAATTCCCGGCTCATCGCAGCGGCGCGCTCGTTTCCGCATGCCGTTTTCCGCCGTTCTTCGCGTCAGTGCTCGATCTTTGCCGAAACGTGTTCGCGCTGCACTCGCTTCGCCGTTTCGGCGTCCGCCACGTTGTCGCTGTGGCAGGCGTGTTTCACGCCGCGCTGCTCCAGCAGTTTGCGGGCCGCGTCGGTCATGCCCGGCGATTTGGCCGCGACTTTCAGCGGCACAAAGCCCGCGGCCTTGCCGCTGGCCCACTCCTCGATCTCTTTGCTGATCCGCATGGAGCACCAGTCGTGGCCGCACATGGCGCAGAAATCGGTGTCGACGTCGAGATCTTCATCGTGCAGCGCGCGGGCCGTCTCGCCGTCGAATGCCAGCTCGAAATGCTTTGGCCAGTTGAGCGCGGCGCGGGCCTTGCTCAGGTCGTCGTCCCAGCGCCGCGCGCCGCGAACGCCGCGCGCGATGTCGCCCGCGTGGGCCGCGATCTTGTACGCGATGCATCCGGCCTTCACGTCCTCGGCCTTCGGCAGGCCGACGTGCTCCTTCGGCGTGACGTAGCAGAGCATCGCGGCGCCCGCCCGCGCCGCCTCGGTCGCGCCGATGGCCGACGTGATGTGGTCGTAGCCGGGGAAGACGTCGGTCACGAGCGGCCCGAGCACGTAAAACGGCGCATCGTCGCAGACCGCCCGCTGATGCTCCATGTTCCACGCGATCTCGTTCAGCGGCACGTGCCCCGGCCCTTCGACCATGACCTGCACGCCGGCCTCGCGGGCCCGCTGGACGAGCTCGCCGAGGGCGTGCAGCTCCGCAATCTGGGCCGGGTCGCTCGCGTCGGCCAGGCAACCCGGCCGCACGCCGTCGCCCAGCGAATAGGTCACGTCGTACTGCCGCATGATCGCGCTGATCTCGTCGAA
The DNA here is from genome assembly GCA_964532435.1 of uncultured Planctomycetales bacterium. Classification (GTDB taxonomy): domain Bacteria; phylum Planctomycetota; class Phycisphaerae; order UBA1845; family Fen-1342; genus CAZHIE01. The sequence continues at coordinate 2,945 of CAZHIE010000023.1, read as the reverse complement.
CATGTCGTACATCGGGTTCTGCTTGCCGTGGTGGATCATCCACTTGGCCAGCAGCGAGCCACCGCGGCTGACCAGCCCGGTGATGCGGCCGCGGATGAGCGGAAGGTGCTCGCGCAGCACGCCGGCGTGGATCGTGAAGTAATCGACGCCCTGCTGCGCCTGGAGTTCGACCTCGCGCAGGATGTCGTCGTAGGTCAGGTCTTCGAGCTTTTTCCCGATGATCATGCTGTAGATCGGGACGGTTCCGACCGGCACGACGCTGTTGTCGATGATCGCCTGGCGGCATTCGCGCAGCCGGCCGCCGGTGGACAAATCCATGACCGTGTCCGCGCCGTACGCGATCGCGTGACGCAGCTTGTCGAGCTCTTCGGCCGTGTCGGACGAGACGGGCGACGCGCCCTGGTTGGCGTTGATTTTGGTGGTGATCGGCCGGCCGATGCCGGTCGGGTCGAGGCGCTTGGGAGCGCGCTGGCCGCGGCAATGGGTAGGGTCGTCGAGCCACGCGCGGCGCTGCGCGACAGTCTGATTGACCCACAGCGCCGAATCGGGCGTGAAGGTGGGATGGCCGGCCGGCTGCGCGGAATGCTGAGGGCTGAATGCTGAATTCTGAATCGCGTCAGCAGCGCCGTTCCGCTTGCCGCTGCGTTCTTCGGCATTCGGCGCTATTCCACCGCTTCCGGCCAGGTGTCGCACGTTGGCGGGAATGACGATCGCGCCGCGCGCGACGCCGTCGCGGACGAACTCGGGCGTGACGTTCTCGCGAACGGCGACGCGGATCATTTCGGGTGTGACGACGCCCTTACGGGCGGATTCGAGCTGGGTCATTTCGATACTCCAAACGCGAGCACTACTTGGTTACGATCTTGATTTCCTGTTCCTCGGACTCTGTGCCGAATCGTGCGTTCTTGGAATCAAACGGCAACCGTGACAGCGCGCCGCTGTTGTGCCCGACGATAACTGCGTCATGTGCTGGGGTGACATCAAAGCTGTTGATCTGGCCGAGCCTTGACTTCAGTGACTGAGCGTTCTCGAACTTGCGGGCTGCAATGCGTGCGACGATCAGTTGGTCGTGTACACATGCGATCATCGTGTTTCCGCAAATGCGAATCTCGCGTACGCCCAGCCCGCCGGAAAATTCGCGCTTGAAGAGAATCTCGCCAGTGGTCGCGTCCACGAGGGCCAGGCAACCGCTCGACGTCCCCGCCGCGACCATGTTGTCAGGCAGAGCGCACAGGGCTTCGATCCGCCCAATCCGCTCTTTGATCGCTACAGCCGTGACCTTCGTGCTCGTGCCGTCCAAAGCAACCTTTGCTATCTCCCCGGTCTCCGTTCCCACAATGACATTGGCTCCATCAGCCGGGGCGATGCGCGAGACCATCGATGTGTCAAAACCCTTGACGGGTTGCGGCTTGCCGTCCTTGGCGAGGCGAACAAACTGACCGTTCGCGCCCGCATAGCCGCCGACCAAAACGTGCATACCATCCTGTGATATCACGGCGGTTACCGGCGAGAGGTCGATCGACTTCGTACGCGCCACCTCGCCATCCTTTTTACGCCATACCACGAGATTGGCTGTCTCCTCGCGGTCCTCGCTCGCGGACACGCCGAAGGAAGCTTCGCCAGGCGACACTGCCAGCACGTCGATTGGTTTCTGGTGAAAACGCTTGCTCCATTGCCGATTTCCATCCGCGACATGAATGGATTCGACGGTGCCGTTCCATCGCGAAATAAACGCCGAATCGCCCGCTGTGACGACTCGAAGAATCGCAGCCTCTGGCTGCGCAGTGCATACCGAGGAAATGCAGCCGACGAGGACCGAAACGCAGGTCAAATGGATATCCCGCAACTTCTTGCGATTTCCGATTGTCGATCGCTGTGAAACGTGAGCGACGACGCCATTTCGGGCGGATTCGAGCCGAGTCATGAACTACCGACCTTTCTTGCGTTGAGCCACTGTCGGCCGCGAACGAACGCGTGTTCGTCGCGTGCCGCGGACGGCGCGCGGCAAGCCCAAAGTAACGCGTACGATTTCCCGCGCTTGCTTCGCAAAGTCTACAGCTTCTCTTGCTTCTCGTTTCGTTGCCGATCGTCCCGGGTACCGAAACACAACGGCATAGGCCGAAAGCGGTTTCAGCGCGGGCGCCAGCAGCGCCAGCGAAGGTTCAAGGTCGACGACCTGAATCCCCAACGCTTCGAGATCGTGCGTCTTTCCGAAGGCGACGCTCGCTTCCTGGAGCCGCGCCTTCAGATACTTTTCGATGCACTGCTGCGCCAGAAAGCAGGCGAGGTCGTAGTTTGGATGCGTGCGACGTCGCAATTCGCGCACCGCAGACTGGTAATCCGCTTCGGCCTTGGCGACCCACTCGCGCGTCACCGGCTTCATACAGGACCTTTCCCTTGTCTACGATCTCGCGAATAAACCAATCCTCGATCTCATATCGTCGGCGCAATTCTGCCTCGGACCGAACGAGTAGATCGAGTGGAAACGGAGCATCGATCCGCAGGCGGATCGCGGCAGCCTTGCGCGCCGGATGGCCTGTGTGTCCGATCACGATCATCAAATCGACGTCCGAATCGTCCGTCGGCTCGCCGTACGCAAACGACCCGAACAGGATGATCCGCCGCGGCTTGAATTCGACCGCGATGCGTCGGGCGAAAGCTCGAATGTCGCGCATCGAAACCACGGTCTGCCTCATCGCCCCTGCGCCGTCGCATGGCGCGAAAACTCCCAGTTCAGACGCGTTGCGCCGGCAACGTCGCTCCGCATCACACGGCCGATCCTCTCGCGTCTTCCTCTGCGTCGCCGTCTCCCGCCGCGCATCCGCGCCGCCAGCGAATTCGGCTCTCATGGTCGAAGTACCCCGGATACGGCCCGTCCGCCGGCCGAAGCCGCGCCGGCCAGGACCACCCCAGGCAGCCGAGCCGCATGCGCGCCGGCGGCGCGC
>CAZHIE010000022.1:20497-35495 GCA_964532435.1 uncultured Planctomycetales bacterium | reverse complement strand
GCCGCTACAGTTCGCGGAATCGCGCCGTGAAATGTCGCAGCGACGGCGGCTGCTCGACGATTTCCAGCCCGCGCAGCTCCTCCCGCCGGCCAAAAACCTCAATCATCGACTCGACCACGTAGTCGATGTGGCTCTGCGTATACACGCGCCGCGGAATCGCCAGCCGCACCAGCTCCATCGCCGGCCGCCGCCCGCCCAGCCCGAACATCACGCTGCCGATCTCGCACGCCCGGACGCCCCCGGCGCGATACAGCCCGCACACCAGCGCCTGCCCCGGAAAACGCTCGGCCGGAATGTGCGGGCAGAACGCGGCCGCATCCACGTAGATCGCGTGCCCGCCGGGCGGCTCCACGATCTGAATGCCGGCCGCAAGCAACTTCTCGCCGAGATACTCCGTCGCTCGAATGCGGTAGTGCAGGTAGTCCTCCTCGACGACTTCCTCCAGCCCCTGCGCCATCGCCTCCAGATCGCGGCCCGCCAGCCCGCCGTACGTCAGATAGCCCTCGGTCAGAATCAACAACTCATCGGCGCGGCGCACCAATTCGGCATCGCGCAGCAGCAGCAACCCGCCGATGTTCACCAGCCCGTCCTTCTTCGCGCTGATCGTCGCGCCGTCCGCCAGGCCGAACAGCTCGCGCACAATCTCGCGCACGCGCCGGCCGGCCTGCCCCGGTTCGCGCTGCCGAATAAACCAGGCGTTTTCGGCAAATCGGCAGGCGTCGAGAAACAGCGGCAGCCCGAAGCGGTCGCAGACGGCGCGAACGGCGCGCACGTTTTCCAGGCTGACCGGCTGCCCGCCGCCGGTGTTGTTCGTGATGGTCAGCATGACCAGCGGGACGTTTTTCGGCCCAACCTCGTCGATCAGCGCCGCCAGCGCCTGCGTGTCCATGTTGCCCTTGAATGGCAGACGCGCACGCGGCTGGCGCGCTTCGGAGACGGGCAGGTCGACCGCCCGCGCGCCGGAATGCTCGATGTTGGCGCGCGTCGTGTCGAAGTGTCCGTTGCTGGGAACGACTTTGCCCGGCCCGCCGACGAGTTCGAAGAGAATGCGTTCGCTGGCGCGGCCCTGATGCGTGGGCAGGATGTGTGCGAAGCCGGTCAGCTCGCGCACGGCGCGCTCCAGCACGAACCAGCTCCGCGCGCCGGCATACGACTCGTCCCCGCGCATGATGCCCGACCATTGCAGGCTGCTCATCGCGCCGGTGCCGCTGTCGGTGAGCAGGTCGATCAGCACGTCGTCGGCGTGGATGCGGAAGAGATTGAAATCGGCCTCGCGCAGGATGCTGTCCCGCTGCTGCGGCGTCGTCATGCGGATCGGCTCGACGACTTTGATCCGAAACGGCTCGATGATGGTTTTCATGGTCGGCCTCCCTGGGGCGACTGCGCGAAATTACGCAGCGGGGTGCGCGAAAATGCGCAGTCAGGAATCCCCATGCTCACGCGGCGCAGGGCGCGAGCTTCGCGCCGGCCATCGGAACCCGGAAGATTCAGTCGCGGAACACGCGCGAGCCCGTGACCGGTTCAAACCGCGCCTGAAAGAACCGCAGCACCTTCGGCTCGTGCGTCATGCGCAGGCCCACGATCCGCTCGCGCTCCTCCAGCAGCTCGATCACCGATTCCGCCGTAACATCCATGTGCGCCTGGGTATACACGCGGCGCGGAATCGTCAGCCGCACGAGCTCCAGGCTCGGATAGATGTTCTGCCCCGTTTCCTTGTCCCGGCCGGCCGAGACAGCGCCGCGCTCCATCGCGCGCACGCCCGACTCGACGTACAGCGCCGCCGAGAGCGCCTGCGCGGGAAACTGCTCGCGCGGCAGGTGCGGCAGAAACCGCGCCGCGTTCAGAAAAACACCGTGCCCGCCGATCGGCCGCACGATTGGAACGCCCGCCTCGATCAGTTTGTGTCCCAGGTATTCGACCTGTCCGATGCGGGCGTGGATGTGGTCATACTGGACGGATTCCTCGATGCCGATCGCCATCGCCTCCATGTCGCGGCCCGCGAGTCCGCCATACGTGTGCAGCCCTTCATAGAGCACGACGAGATTGCGCGCCTGCTCGGCCAGCGCGTCGTCGTTGACGGCGAGGAACCCGCCGATGTTGACCAGCGCGTCCTTCTTGGCCGACATGGTGCAGCCGTCGGTCTGATCGCAGATTTCGCGGAGAATGCGCGCGATCGTCCAGTCCGCGTACGCCGGCTCGCGCTGCTGAATGAAGTATGCGTTCTCGACGGCGCGGGTCGCATCGAGGTAGACCTTCACTCCGTGCCGGCGGCAAAGCGCGCACGTCTCGCGGATGTTCTGGAGCGAGCAGGGCTGCCCGCCCGCCATGTTCACGTTGGTTTCCAGCGAGAGGTACGAAATGCGCTTCGCGCCGACTTCGCGGATCAGCCGCTCCAGCTTGCCCAGGTCGACGTTTCCCTTGAATGGATGCTCGCTGTCCGGGTTGTGGGCCTCGTCGATGATGACGTCGGCAAACCGCCCGCCGGCCAGTTCCTGATGGGCCTTCGTCGTCGTGAAGTACATGTTGCCGGGGACGACGTCGCCCTCCTTGATGCACAACTGACTGAGAATGTGCTCTGCGCCGCGGCCCTGGTGCGTCGGGATCAGGTGCTTGTAGCCGTAGAACTTCTGCACCGCCGCTTCAAGGTGGTAGAAGTTCTCCGACCCGGCGTAGGCCTCGTCCCCGCTCATCATGCCGGCCCACTGGCGGTCGCTCATGGCCGACGTGCCGCTGTCGGTGAGCAGGTCGATGTAGACCATCCGGCTGGGCAGAAGAAACGTGTTGAACCCGGCCGCGACGATGGCCTGCTCGCGCTCCGCCCGCGTCGTCATGCGCAGGTGCTCGACCATCTTCACTTTCCACGGCTCGGCCCAGGATCGGCGGCGAATCATGTCGAGAGTCCTCGTTTCATGGGTGCGGACAGCGGATCGTACCGTTCAATCGTCGTCGTTGTGGCGCGGGGCCGCAGGTCCGCCGATGCCCGGCGCTCCGGCGGCCGTCGGGGCGCGGACCCCGTACTGATGCACGAGTTGCCCGCCCTCGTGTCCCGTTTTCGCCAGCAGCAACGCGCCTCCGGCGTAGAGAATCAGGAACGCGACCAGCGCGATCGTCTCCGTGCCGCGCGGAATCGCCCGCCGCAGCAGCCGCGGCCCCAGCGTGATCGCCGCGAGCAGCACCGCGAGACCCGCGAACACGAGCTTCGTCGTGTCGGCCAGATCCTCATGCCGCTCCAAAGCGTCCGACGCGGCGGGTACAGCCTCGGCGGCGCCTTCGCCGGCCTCCCCGCTGGCGGCGGCCAGGAACGTGCCTCCCGCGCCGAGCGCGACAAGGACGAGCGCGGCGACGGTGAGAGGGAAGCGCTGACTGCGCCAGAGGATAGCCATCAGCAGCAGCACGGGCGTGACGAAGAGAATGCCGATCGGCAGGTGGACGATCAGGGGATGCATGCCTTCCCAGGGTGGTAATGGCGGGAACATGGGGATTCTCCACAGCCCGTCCGGCGCGGTTGGGCCGGCCTTCTCCTAGCAATCGGCGTGCCACGCCACCGCCGGACCGCCGTTGGATTCATCCGCGGGCCGCGAATAGACTGGTTTCATGCTTCCCGCCGACGACGCCCGAATCTCGAAAGCCTGTGCGGGCGATACGGCCGCCCTGAGCGACCTGCTGCGCGAGCACGGTCCGCGGGTCCGCGCGCTTCTGTCGATCGACCCGCGCTGGCAGAGCGTGTTGGACGTCGACGACGTGCTGCAGGTGTCGTACATGGAGGCGTTTCTGCAAATCGCCTCGTTCGTGCCTGGCGGCGATGGCGCGTTCGTCGCGTGGCTGCGGCGAATCGCGGAGAACAACCTGCGCGACGCCATCCGAGCGCTGGAGGCGCAGAAGCGGCCCCCGCCGGCGGTTCAGATGCGGCCGCCATCGGCGGACGAGTCGGCCGTCGCGCTGCTGGAGCAACTGGGCGTGACGCAGACGACGCCGAGCCGGGCGGTGGCGGCCGGCGAAGTGCGAAGCGTGCTCGACGACGCGCTGGCGCGGATGCCGCAGGATTACGCCAGGGTGATTCGCACGTACGACCTGGAAGGCCGCGCGATCGGAGACGTCGCCGCGCAGCTTGGACGATCGCCGGGCGCGGTGCATATGCTGCGTGCCCGCGCGCATGACCAGCTCCGATCGCTGCTGGGGCCGGGGACAAATTTTTTCTCGCGGCCCGCGTGAATGTGCCGGGCAATTTTCCGCTTGCGGTAGATAGCCGGGTTCGACAAGTTCGTGCTCCCGCCCGGTGCGGCGCGAGCGCGCCAGGTCATGCTCGCGCAGTCGGAGGCCACACGTCGTGACGACGAATGCCGAGCCGCAGTCATCCGGCAGCGACGATGCGCTCATTCTCGCCGCGCTGCGACAGGTGGAGTTCGCCCGTGCCGCCGCTTCGCCGAAACCGCACGGCGATCGCCGCGCCGCGGCGCAGGCGCTTATGGATGCCGGCGCGTCGCACGCCGGCCGGATGCAGCACGACTCGCTGGCCGGCTACGAGATCGTCGGCGAGCGCCACCGCGGCGGACAGGGTGTCGTCTACGAGGCCGTGCAGCTCGCGACCAAGCGGCGCGTCGCGATCAAGGTTCTCTACGAGGGTCCGCGCACCGGCCCCACCGAGCGCCGCCGCTTCGAGCGCGAAATCGAGATCCTGTCGCAGCTACGACACGCCAACATCGTTACCGTCTTCGACAGTGGCGAGGCCGACGGCCGCTTTTACTACGTCATGGACCTCGTCGACGGCGCGCCGCTCGATCGCTGGACCGCGACGCTCCGAGCCGCCGCGGAAGCCTCCTCGCGCGGTACGCGCGACAGCGCGGCGGGCATCGTCCGACTGTTTGTGCAGGTTTGCGACGCGGTGAATGCGGCGCACCTGCGCGGGGTGATTCACCGCGACCTCAAGCCGGGGAACATCCTCATCGACAAGGCCGGTCAGCCGCGGGTGCTCGATTTCGGCCTGGCCAAGTTCACGTTCGACTCGCTCGAAGGCGCGACGAACACAGCCATGACGCAAACGGGGCAGTTCGTCGGTTCGCTGCCGTGGTCGAGCCCGGAACAGGCCGGCGGCGACCCGTCGCAGATCGACACGCGCACCGACGTGTATGCCATCGGCGTGATGTGCTATCAGGCGCTGACCGGCCGGTTTCCGTATCGCGTGGTCGGCAGCGTGGCCGAGGTGCTCGAGCAGATTCGTAGCGTCGAGCCGGAGCCGCTTTCGACCCGCGGCGGCAGCTCCAGCGGGCATGGCTGGAAGAGCGCGCCGCGCGTTGACAACGAGATCGAGACGATCGTCCTGAAGTGCCTGCAGAAGGACCGCGCGCGCCGCTACCAGACAGCCGGCGACGTCGGGCGCGACCTGCAACGCTATCTCAACAACGAGCCGATCGAGGCGAAGCGCGATTCGTTCGGCTATGTGCTCCGAAAACAGCTCCGCCGCTACCGCTACGCCGCCGCGGCCGCCGGCGCCGTGTTTCTCGTTTCGATCGTGGGTTTCGGCGTCAGCCTGGCGTTCTGGCGCCAGGCCGACGCGCAGCGCGAACGGGCCGAGAAGGCCGGCGAGCGCGCCAGGGTGGCGGCGAAGGAGGCCAGCAGCGAGCGCGACCGCGCCCGTGAGGCGAAACGCACGGCCGAGCATCGCCTGATGCAGACCGAGACCGTGATGAACGTCATGCAGAGCATGTTCGGGCGGAGCGCCGACGCGAGCTTTCGCGGCGCGAACATGACCGTCCGCGAGATGCTCGATGAGTTTTCCGAGCAGACCATCGGCAAGTTCGCCGCCGACCCCGAGCTCGAGTTGGCGCTTCAATCGGCGGTTTCGTCGGCGTATCTCAACATGGGCGAGAACGACAGCGCCGAGCCGCACGTGCAGCGCGCGCTGGAGCTGGCGCAGCAGGTGAAGGGCGACGCGTCCATGGAGTACGCCTCGGCTCGAAATCTCGCCGGCAGCCTCAAGCAGGGCCGCGGCGACTTCGCCGGCGCGGCCGAGGAATATCGCCTCGTGATCGCAATTCCGCCCGCAGACCGGCCCGAGGCGGCCACGATCCGCTTCGGTTCAATGAGTTCGCTTGCGGCCGTGCTGGAGCGGCTCGGCAAATACGAGGAGGCGGCCGAGGTGTCGGGCGGCCTCGTGGCGGCGCTGCGCGCGGATTCGTCGCGGCGCATGGAGCTGGGCCAGTCGCTGCGCGAGCACGGGATCGTCCTGGCGCAGCTTCGCGATCTGGAGGGCGCCTCGCTCGCGTTGCGCGAATCGATCGACATCCTGCTCGAAGAGGCAGGCGACAACGACACGCGCCTGGCCGCGGCGTACAACGACTTCGCCGAGCTTCTGTCCGGCGCCGGCAAGCACGTCGAAAGCCGAGACCTGTATCGCAAGGCGCTGGCGATCTATCGCGCCACGCTCGGCGACGAGAACTATCGCACGGCGACGTGCCTGTGCAATCTCGGATTGGTCGAGATGAGCCTCGCCCACCGCGACGACGCCGAGCGGCTGCTGCGCGAGGCGCTGGCGATTCGACGGCGCGTACTCGAACCGGGGCACGTCGATCTGGCCGTCAGCATGAACAACCTGGCGTGGTCGCTGGAGGCCAAGCCGGACCTGGAGGAGGCCGCGGCGCTGTACCGCGAGGCGCTGGGGATTCTGCGGGACAAGCTGCCGCCGCGCCACCGCTACATCATCGACGGGTCGATCAACCTGGCGCGCGTGCTGCTGGCCGGCGGCGACGCGGCCGGCGCGGAGGCATTGCTGCGCGACGTGCTCGACGCGCGGCGGCGTTCGTTGGCGGCGGACGACCCGGCGCTGGCAATGACGCTGGCGCAACTCGCCACCGCGCTGCTCAAGCTCGACCGGGCGGACGAAGCCGAGCCGCTGGCGCGCGAGTGCCTGGAGATTCGCGAGAAGCGGCTGCCGCCGGGGCACTGGCTGACGGCCAACTCGCGTAGTCTGTGGGGCGACGCGCTGCTGTCCCTCGGCCGGCTGGACGAGGCGGACGCTGCGCTGTGCGAGAGTTACGAGGCGCTGCGCGCCGCCGACGGCGCGCCTGCGGCGCGCGTTCGCGAAGCGGCCGACCGGCTGGTGCGGCTGGGCGAAGCGCGCGGCGACGCGGAAGCCGTCGCGACGTGGCGCGCCGAAGCGGATCGGCAGCGCGAGCGGGAGCAGGCGCCGCCATAACGTTCGGCGAGCGTCGAGTAACTTGCACGTAGGTTCATCGCCGCGAATTTTCCGAGCCGCGAGCGTCCGCGAACGCGACGACCGGCGTTCAATCTGTCACGTCGGCACGCAGACCTACGCGCTCTTGCAACAGAACTCAATCCGCAGGCTTCGCTCGCTGACGCTCGCGGCTCGGATCATTCCATGCCGAGCGCTTCGCTCGCTTACGCTCGCGGTTCTGAAATCGGCCACGCTCGCGGCTCGAATGCTCCCCCAACGCGACATTCGCTCTTCGCTAGCCCGGGCAGCCGCCTGCCAGCAGGCACTCCACGAATCCGTCGATGTCGCCGTTGTCGATCGAATCGTCGCCGTTGACGTCCGCGCTGTTGATGTCGCAATCCGGGTATGCCGCGGCATAGGCGGCCGCGTCGAGCAGCGCGAGCACAAACGCGTCGATGTCGCCGTTGTCGACCGCGCCGTCGCAATTCACGTCGCCGAGCAGCGGCCCGGCCGCATCGAGCGTCAGGCGAATCAGCGCGTCGCCGCCCGTGCCGAAGACCGGCAGCGCGCTGATGTCCTCGCCCGCCGCGTTGTGCAGGTGCGTGATGAAGAACACGTAGCCGTTGTTCGTGAGCTTCACCGCGTCGGCGCTGAAGGCCGAGAGCGTGTTGTTGCCGCGGCCGATGAAGGCGTCATCGTCGAATTGCCCATTGCCGTCGAGATCGACCGGGTCGCCCTCGCGCACGATAACGCGCTCGCCGTTGAGCACGATGACCTCGTTGGCGGCCGGGTCGGCGCTGTCCGTGTTTCCGCCGACGAGAAAATCGCCGCTCACGTTGCCGCTCACGGCGAAGATCGCCGCGCCCCAATTCTCCGCGGCGGAGACGTGAATCGGCGCACCGGTCTGCGCGATGACGGCGCCGTTGCGGGCGGCCCAGTCGTCGCCGCTGAGTTCGTCGCCGCGCGCGATCCACTCTCCGTTGTGCAGCAATTCGTAATTAAGCGTGTCGTCGACGACCACGTCGCTGCCGGCGATAGTCGATCCTTCGCGAATCACCACGGCGCCGTCGAGCGTGAGAATCTCATCGACCGCGGTGTTGGTGTTCTCGTCATCGCCGAGCGCCATCCAGTGCGCGCCGTCGGGCGTGGTGCGGAAACCAAGCTCCAGCGAGAAACTGTCCCAAGTGGAGCCGTCCACCGCGGTGACGCCCGATTGGGCGAAGGCCGTGTTGTCGCGAAAAACGGCGGGATAGCGGCTCGAGTGCATGTTGGTGATCGGCGTGTTGACGAAGCCGATCGTGCCGTCGTTGAGGATGTGCTCGGAGTTCATCGAGTTGCCGAACAGCTCGTCGCCGGTCGGGTTGGCGGGCACGTCGACGAGGCCGAGCGCCGCGTCGCCCTGCTGCACGCGAATGGTAAAGCTCGCGCCGTCCCAGACGATCAGCTTCTCATTGTCGGTTGTCAGCCCGCCGCGGGCGCGAATGCCGATGACATAGTCATTGTCGTCGTTGAAGCCGGCCACACCGTCGAAGAAGTCGCTCAGCTCGGCCGGATCGGTCCGGCCGGGGACGGGCTGCCCCTCCTGCGCGAGCATGTCGCCGGAGGTTCCGCTTCCGATGAGGAGCATGGTTTCGAGGTCGCTGCCGAGCAGGTTGCGGGCTTCGAGAATCCAGAGCGAACCATCCCAGCTTACGCTGAGCGACTCGATGGCCTTGAACTCGGTGAAGATGGGGTCGCCGTTCAGATCGCGCGCGCCGGGAACTGTCGCGGTCGCGTGGCCGGGCTTTTCGCTGAAGATGACGTGCATGACGTCGGCGGCCGCGATGCCCGTTGCCGCGAGCAGGAAGAAACTGAGCAGGATGTTTCGCATGAGATTGCCTCCAATCCTCATCCATTGAACCGTTTCACGTAGTGGCCCGGAAAGTGCCCACTCCAACTACGGATTCACGTGTCGCCCCCCGATCGGTGCGGGCACGATGCCGGATCGATGAATCGCATCATAGCGGATTCGGGGGGCGGTTCAACGCGAATGTGGCAGCAGCTACGCCGCGCCCAGATACGCCTTGCGCACGTCGTCGCTTTCGGCCAGCTCCTTCGCGGGTGCGTGCATGGCGATTTCGCCCACTTCGAGCACGTAGCCGTAGTTCGCCGTGTGCAGCGCCATGTGCGCGTTCTGCTCGACCAGCAGAATCGTCGTCCCGCTGGCGTTGATCTCGCGGATGATGTGGAAGATCGTCTGGACGATCTGCGGCGCCAGCCCCAGCGACGGCTCGTCGAGCAGCAGCAGGCGCGGGCGGGCCAGCAGCGCGCGGCCGATCGCGAGCATCTGCTGCTCGCCGCCGGAGAGCGTGCCCGCGTTCTGGCGCAATCGCTCGCGCAGGCGCGGGAAGAGCGTCAGGGCCCGCTCGCGGTCGGCGGCGATGCCGGCCTTGTCGCGGCGGGCGAACGCGCCCATCTCCAGATTCTCGTCCACCGAGAGATTCGCGAAAATCCCGCGGCCTTCCGGAGCATGCGCAATGCCGAGCCGCACGATGCGGTCAGGCGACATTCCGACCAGCGAGCGGCCGTCGAAGAGGATGCTGCCTCCGGAAGCGCGCACCAGCCCCGACACCGCCCGCAGCGTCGTGCTCTTGCCCGCGCCGTTGCAGCCAATCAGCGTGACGATCTGGCCGGCCTCGACGGAAAGCGAGATGCCGTGCAGCGCCTGAATGGCGCCGTAATGCACGCTCAGGTTGCGAATTTCCAGCAGGGGCATCGCAGATACCTCAGAATTCAGAAGTCAGAAGTAAGAATTCAGAAGTGCGGACTAGCGCCCGGACGCAATCTGTACTTCTGAATTCTTAATTCGAACTTCAGACTTCGCCTCACACACCCTAGAATTCAGAAGTCAGAAGTAAGAATTCAGAAGTGCGGACTCGCGCTCGGACGCAATCTGTACTTCTGAATTCTCAATTCCAACTTCCCACTTCGCCTCGCGATAGAATTCAGAAGTCAGAAGTAAGAATTCAGAAGTGCGGACCGGCGTCGGGACGCGATCTGTACTTCTGGATTCTTAATGCCAACTTCCCACTTCCAACCTCAGGAGTTCGGACCCGCGTCCGGTCGCGATCCGTACTTCTGAATTCTTAATTCCAATTTCAGACTTCACCTCACACGGTTGCCCCCGGCTTCAGCTCCTGCGCCGTGCCGAGGTACGCTTCGATCACGCGCGGATTGCTCTGTATCTCCCGCGGCGTCCCTTCCGCGATGATCTGGCCGTAGTCCAGCACCGTGATTCGCTCGCAGATTTCCATCACCAGCCCCATGTCGTGCTCGATCAGCAGGATCGTCAGCCCGAAGCGCTGCCGGATGTCGCGGATCAGGCCCGCCAGGTCGCGCTTCTCCTGCGTGTTCATTCCCGCGGCCGGCTCGTCGAGCAGCAGGACGCGCGGTTCGGTGGCGATCGCACGGGCGATCTCCAGGCGCCGCTGATCGCCGTACGGCAGGTTGCAGGCCTGCTCGTCTTCGCGGTCGTCGAGGCCGAATATGGCGAGCAGCTCGCGGGCGCGCTGTGTCATCGCCCGTTCCTGCGCGACGTAACCGGGCGTGCGCAGGACGGTGGACCACAGGTGGTGCCGCCCGCGAACGTGGCAGCCGAGGCGGACGTTGTCGATCACGCTGAGCTGGCCGAAGAGGCGTATGTTCTGAAACGTGCGCGAGAGACCCGCCGCGGCGATCTGGCTGGGCACGCGGCGCGCGATGTCGCGTTCGGCGAGGCGGATGGTTCCGCCTCCGGGCCAATAGACGCCGGTCAGGAGGTTGAACACGGTGGTTTTGCCGGCGCCGTTGGGGCCGATGAGTCCGTAGAGCGCGCCGCGCGGCAGCGCCAGCGAGAAATCCTGCACCGCCTTCAGTCCGCCGAAGGCGATCGAGATGCCGCGAACGTCGAGCAGGGGGGCGCTCATGCGTCGGCGCCTCTCTTCGCGCGGCTGGCCCGCGGCAGATAGTCCCAAAACTCGTGAACGCCGAAAAGTCCCTGCGGCCGGAAGATCATCATCGAGATGAGCAGGAGCGCGTAGATGATCATGCGGTAGTCGCCCAGGGCGATGCCGCGTCGGATTGCGAGCGCTCGGACGATCTCGATGGCCGCGATGATCGCGAAAACGACGAGCACGCCGCGCCGCGCCTCGCGCCGCATGACCACCAGCGCGATCAGCAGCGCGAGATAGAGCAGCTCGTAGACCTGCACAGGGACGTTGCCGAGCTGGAACGCGACGAGCGGGCCGGCCAGGCCGCGCGCCGTTTCGAGCACGACCGCCGATGCGGCGATGAGCGCGAGCTTCCACCAGCCGCCGCCGGGCGTGAACGCGACGCGCGCCAGGCCGACGTAAATCGCAAGATACCAGATGTGCGTCGGCTCGCGCAGCCACTCGCCGGCGACGGTCAGCAGGATGGCGGCGAGCGTCGCGCCGCTGATCGACCCCATTCCGCCGAGCACGACGATGATGATGACGTCGAACGAGCGCTGAAATCCGGCGTCGAGCGGGCGGAGGATGGTGCCGCTCTGGTGGGCGTAGATCGCGCCGCCCACGCCCGCGAAGAACGCGGCGAAGACGAACGCGCGCACCTTGAGCTGCGTGATGTTGACGCCCATTGCCTGCGCCGCGACCTCGTCCTCGCGGATGGAAAGCAGCGCCCGGCCGGTGCTCGATTGCTTCAGCCGGTACGCGAAAATGAGCATCACCGCGACCGCGACGTAGGCCCAGAAGAGCGAGGTGTATTTCGGAATGTCGGAGAAGCCCTGCGCCCCGCCCCAGGGCGGCGGCACAAGCTGGCGCCAGGTCGCGTCATGCAGCTCCTGGGCGTCGAACAACTGCGAATTGCTCAGCTCCAGCAGAACGCGCACGATCTCGCCGAATCCGAGCGTGACGATCGCCAGGTAATCGCCGCGCAGGCGCAACGACGGCAGCCCGACCAGGTAGCCGGCGCCGGCGGCGGCCAGCCCGCCGCACAATCCGCCCAGCACAAAAAGCCACTGCCCGACGCCCAGAAATCCGCCGCGCAGCGCAGCGTCCCCCCACAGAACCAGCGAGCCGTAATACGTGACCGTGCCGGCGACGTAGCCGCCGATCGCCAGAAACCCGCCGTGGCCGATGGAGAATTGCCCCGTGTAGCCGTTGACGATGTTGAGCGACACGGCCAGGACGATGGCGACGCTGATGTCGAGCAGCACGCGCTCCTGATACGCGCCGAGCTTCTGCGGCGCCCACTGATAGAGCGCCAGCGCCAGTAGCACGCCCAGCGCGAGCGGCGCGCGGTGCAGCAGCCACGTGGGGAGAACGGGCGGGCGCAGTGCGGCGGCCTTGTCGAGCACGAGCGACACGTCAGACCTTCTCCCGAACCGTGGAGCCGAGCAGCCCGTTCGGCTTGAACAGCAGGACGAGGATGAGCGCCGCGAAGACGTAGATGTCGCGCATGCCGGCGGTCAGGTACTTCGCCCCAAACCACTCGCCGTACAGCTCGATGAATGCGATCAGGAACCCGCCCAGCACCGCGCCGCGAATGTTGCCGATGCCACCGACCACCGCGGCCACGAACGCCTTCAGCCCGAGCAGAACCCACGACGCGTGCGCGGTCTGCTGCACGGTCGAATACTTCATCGTGAAGAGGAAGCCGGCTGCGGCGGCCAGCGTCGCACCGAGCACGAACGTCGCCGAGATTACGCGGTTGACCGGGACACCCATCAGCGCGGCGTTTTGCGTGCTGAATGAGACCGCCCGCATGGCCATCCCGAATTTCGTGTGATGCACGAGAATCTGAAGCGCGACCATGAGCAGCGCGGCCGTGATGACGATCACGACGTCGACCAGCTCCAGCCGAATGCCGGGATCGGCCGCGCCGAAGAACCGCATCGTCGGCCCGAGCAGGTCGACGGATGGCACGAGCGCGGGCATTCCCTCGGGCCGCGTGCCGAACGGCAACTGAAGCGCCGGCACGGGCGGCGCGGCGCCTTCGACGGCGCGCGTGATGGGAAAATGGAGCTGGCCGAAATTCTGGAAGAAGAGCGACACGCCGATCGCGGTGATGAGGACGTTGAGCCGCGGCGCGGATCGCAACGGCCGATAGGCGAAGCGCTCGATGCAGAAGCCGATGGCGCCGCAGGCGGCCATGGCAAGCAGCAGCACGAGCCCGGCCGCCCAGAAGGGGGCTTGCGTGGGCGTGGCGCCGAGCATGGGCAGCAGCCAGGTGGCGAGCGTGTAGCTGATCCACGCGCCGAGGACGACGACGTCGCTGTGGGCGAAGTTGATGAACTTCAGGATGCCATAGACCATCGTGTAGCCCAGCGCGATGAGCGCGTAGAGGCTGCCGATGGCCACAGCGTTGATGAGAATCTGGAGAAGGTCGGTCACGCGCCCTGCTTACGCGAGAGTTGGCCGATCGTCAACGAGCGTTGCGCTGCGCAGGGACGGTGGGCCGCGCCGCTGCGCGGCCGACCGCCGCCGCGGCGCGCTTACTTTGCAGGCTCGATGGTTGTGACGTAGGTGGGGATGCCGCCTTTCATTTCGACGATGACGGCGGGCTTCACCGCGTTTCGCTCGGCATCGATCGAGATCTTGCCCGTCACTCCGGTGAAATCCTTCGTCGCGGCGATCGCGTCGCGCAGGTCGTTTCCCGAGAGCGACTTGGCCCGTTTCATCGACTGGAAAAGCAGGTTGGCGGCGTCGTAGCCGAGCGCGGCCAGGCCGTCCGGGATGGCGCCGTAATCCGCCTTGTACTTCTTAATGAAGTCCTGAATCTGCGGGGCAGGGTCCTGCGGCGCGTAGTGGTTGGAGTAGAAGCTGCCTTCGATGTTGCTGCCGGCGATCTTGGCAAGCTGCTCGCTGTCCCAGCCGTCGCCGCCCAGCAGCGGGCAGGTCAGGCCGAGCTTGCGGGCCTGCACGGCGATGTTGGCGACGTCGGTGTAGTAGCCGGGGACGAAGATCATGTCCGGGTTCGCGCCGCGGATGGCGGTGAGCTGCGCGGTGAAGTCGGTGTCGCCGGCTTTGTAGCGCTGCTCGGTCGGAACGGCGCCGCCCAGCTTGACGAACGCCTTCTTGAACTCTTTGGACAGGCCGTCGGAATACGGCGCGCCCTGGTCATACAGCGTCGCGACTTTTTTCGCCTTGCGCGTGTCGAACGCGAACTTCGCGCAGACGTAGCCCTGGAACGGATCGATGAAGCACACGCGGAAAATCATGTCGCCGACTTTCGTCACGCGCGGATTCGTCGACGACGGCGAGATCATCGGCACGCCATGCTGCTGGCAGACCGGCGCGCCGGCCAGCGAAAGCCCCGACGCGACTTCGCCCAGCACGGCCACAACCTTGTCGCTCGTGCAGAGCCGCGTTACGACCGTGCCCGCCTCCTTCGGATCGCCCTTGGTGTCATATTCCTTCAGCTCGATCAGCCGGCCGTTGAGTCCGCCGGTCGCGTTGAATTCCTTGATCGCGAGCTTGATGCCGTTGGAGGTCGATTGCCCGAACGTGGCTTCCGAGCCGGTCAGCGAGCCGTAATGGCCGATCAGGATCGGGTCGGCGGCGCTCGCGCGCTGAGGCGTGGCGAAGCCGAAGACGCCGAGCAGCGCCACGAACGTGAAGCCGAAACCGAGCAGGCGTGTGCCGCGTTGCATGTCGGAAACCTCCTGTGCGTTTTTCGCAGGCGCGACGGCGCAGCGCCGCCGGGCATAGGGACGATCGAGGAGCGGCCAAATTCAAAACCGCGCCGCCCGACATTTTGTTACGTGTTGCTGCGACAGAGACTTGCACAGCGATAGCCGACGCGCTCGCAAGTGTCAAGTCCGACCGCGAT
>CAZHIE010000022.1:5709-20397 GCA_964532435.1 uncultured Planctomycetales bacterium | reverse complement strand
CGCCCCCGGCTGCATTCTCCCGCCGAATTCGCCACCGCTGACGATGTCCGCCGCGGCGGGTATCGTACACGTTGCCGCGGCGGCCGGCGGAGTTGTGCGACAGGGCCGCCGGCGGTTTTTTTCACGAGAGCCGATGAGCAAGCCCGCGCCGATCCATCCCGCACCGCAGCCGCCCTCGTCGCGACTCTGGAACACGCTCAAGGCGCTGGTCCGCGCCCGCATCACCGCGGGCATCGTCGTGGTCGTGCCGATCATCGTCACGTTTTACATCGTGCGCTTCGTGTTTCAGATCACGCGCGACACGTCGCAGTGGGTCGTCTACGGCGTGCTGCACGGCGACTGGGCGCGGCTGCTCCCGCCCGAGTGGCGGCCGCAATGGCAATTCTGGACCGCGGCCGACCTGACCGACTGGCGCATCACCTGGGCGATCGGAATCCTGTCGTTTTTCGTCACGCTGCTGATGCTGTACGCGATCGGCCTGCTGACGGCGAACATTTTCGGCAAGCGCATCCTGCAGGGCGTCGACGTGCTGTTCGACCGCGTTCCGCTGGTCAAGACGATTTACCGCGCCAGCAAACAGATCCTGGTGACGTTCGCCGGCGACGACAACGCCTCGTTTCAGCGCGTCGCGCTGATCCCGTTTCCGAATTCGTCGGTGCGCTCGATCGGGTTCATCACCGGCTTCAGTCGAGAGAAGGAAACGGGCGAAGAGCTTGTCTCCGTGTTCATCGCCACGACGCCGAATCCGACCAGCGGGTTTGTATTCATCCTGCGACGCTCGGAGGTGACGGAACTCGATTGGACGGTCGAAGACGGCATTCGCGTCATCATGTCGGGCGGAATTCTCGTGCCGCCGACGATGGACGGAACGCTCGGGCCGGCGCCGACGGCTGCTGAAGCGGCGAAGCCGCTTTCGCCGCGCGGCTCGGTCGCCGGAGCGGCGAAATGACGGACTTCGACGCACTGTGGGATTACGACGACCCGGCCGGGACCGAGCGCGTGTTTCGGGATGTGCTCGCTCGCGAGGGGGCGAAGCTGGCCAATCCGCGCAAGGCCGAGTTGCTGAGCCAGATCGCACGGACGCTCGGCCTTCAACGGCGCTTCGACGAGGCGCATGCGCTGCTCGACGAGGCGTTTTCGCTTGCGGCCAATGACGATCGCGCCCGGGCGCGCTGCCTGCTCGAGCGCGGCCGGGCGCTCAACTCCGGCGGGCGGCGGCCGGAGTCGGTCGCGCTGTTTCACGAAGCGGCCGCCGCGGCCGATCGCGCCGGAGCGGACGATTTCGCCGTGGACGCGCTGCACATGCTCGCGATCGTCTCGCCGCCCGACGAGAGCATGCGCTGGCATCGCGCCGGGATCGAGCGCGCCCGCGCGTCGGCCGACGCGAAAGCGCGCAACTGGCTGGGCAGCCTTTACAACAACCTCGGCTGGTCGCTGCACGCGGGCGGCTCGTTCGATGAGGCGCTGCGCGCGTTCGAGGATGCGTTGCAGGCGCGCGTTGTCGAAGGCGCGGCGGCGAAGATCCGCATTGCGCGCTGGTGCATCGCCCGCGCGAAGCGCTCGCTCGGCCGCGTGGAGGAGGCACTGGCCGAGCAGACAGCCCTTCACGAGGAATGCGAGCGCATCGGCGAGCGGGATGGTTTCGGATGCGAAGAAATCGGCGAGTGCCTGCTGGCGCTTGGGCGTGGCGTCGATGCGCGTCCGCACTTCGCGCGGGCGCATGAGCTGCTGTCGCGCGATGCGTGGCTGGTCGAGGCGGAACCGCAGAGAATCGAGCGGCTGCGGAGGTTGGGGGAATCGGGAGTAGCGAGTAGCGAGTAGCGAGTTATGAACCCCGCACGATCCGTTTCTTTGTCTTTCCCCCTCTGCGTTCCCAGCGCCTCTGCGTGCCTCACGGCCTGCAATCGGCGCACGGCGCCATGCCCCGGTCGAGCGCCTCGCTACGCGATTTGAACTCGACCACGCGCTCGGGCTTCGCCTTCTTGCGCTCCTCGCACGCGGCCCGGTGAAAGTTCGCGTATTTCGTATCGGCCCAGTATCCGACTTCGGCCGCCGGCGGCGCGTCCGCCCACAGGCCGCGGCGGGCCTTTCGCGCGGCCGACTGCGCCGCGAGCAGCTCGTCCGCGTGGCTCTGCGACTGCGGCGTGATGCGGGCGTACGCGAGGCCGGCCCGCACGATTTCCGCATTCAGCAGCCTTTTGCCTTCATATGCGTACGCAACGAGCCGCTCCTTCGCGTCGCGCTCCTGGTCCTCGAAGCGCAGGCGGAGTTTTTTGCCTTCCACACCGGCGGTGATGAACTTCACGGCCTCGTCGAAGTGCGGCTCGCCCTCAATCGGGGCGCGCACGCCCGCCAGCGTCAGCTTGTTGTCCGGCGATACGATCATCGTGTCGCCCGAGCGAATGCGCTTCACCTCCACCCACATCGGCGCTTCATCGTCCGCGCCGCCGCGGTGCGGGCCGCGCAGCAGCAGCGCCCCGGCGGCCGCGCCGCCCACGAGCACCGCGCCCGCCAGCGCGAACAGGAGCGCCCGGCGCGATCGCGTGAGGCTCATCGCCCACCCCGGTCAAGCATGTTCCAGATGTTTTCGACGATCGGGTTGTCGAGCGGATCGAACGGGCTGGCGAGGTTGTTGTCCGTGAGAATTCCCGGATCCTTGACCCAGCGGGCGTGCCCGTCCGTGTAACAGACGTTGACGCCGTTGCCGTGCCCGCTGCGCACCAGCGCGGGCTCGTGCATCAGGTCGCTCATGAACGCCAGCGTGTGGCGAAAGTCGGAGAACGACCGGCCGGTCATGCCGTGTCGCCGCGCGAAGCCCGCCCGCACGTCGGCGTTCGGCACGGGCGGCCAGGGATTGTTCGGCGTCTGAAAGCGATGAAACTCGTTCTTCTGAAGCGGGCAATACAGCTCGACGGTGTATCGGACCGGGCCGGTCGGCTGTCCCAGCGGGCCAAAGCACTGGTCGAAATCGCGGCCGTCATAGATCAGGTAGTTGTATTGCCAGGCGCCTTCGTTGGCGTCGTTGTTGAGCGGCGGCAGGCGGGCGTAATCGTGGATGTACATCTGTGTGGAGAGGTAGATGTCGTGAAGCTGCGCGAGGCATTTGGTGCTTCGCGCCTGATAGCGCACGCGCGAGAGCGACGGCAGCAGGATCGACATCAGCAATGCCATGATGCCGACGACGATGAGCAGTTCGATCAGCGTGAAGGCGCTGGCGCGCCGGGTCGTGGTCATTCAGCTAACCTCGTTCAGGATGCGCTGGGCCTCGGTCCACAGGGCCGCCGAGTGCTGCGCGCTGGCGCTGCGAAGCGCATGCAGCGCGCCGCCGCGGATCAGCGACGATGCCGCATAAAAGGCGACCGCGCGGGAGTCGGCCGCTCCTCGCCGCCGCGCGTAACGCTTCAGCAGCGCGTCTGCGTGAGCGCCACGGCCGGCATACCTCAGTCGAGGGCCGCTCAGGCCGCGTAGATACAGGTGGCTGAGGAGATTTCCGAGATCCTGGGCCGGCTCCCCGCGCGCCAGCGTATCGAGGTCGAGCAACGTGGTGCGGCCGGCGTGAGAGATCAGTTGTTTCTCGTAGAAATCGCGGTGAATCGTCGCGACAGCCGGCGGGGCGAGCCTCTGTTCGAGCCGCTCCAGCCGTTCGGCCAGCCGCTCCCCGCGCGACGCCGCGCCGCCATTCACAAGCCGCAGCGTCCGCAGCCAGCGCTGCACGATGGCGAGCTCGTCGGTCCGTGAAAACGTGGGAAGCCCCGGAACCGCCACGTCGTGCAACGTGGCCAGCGCATCGACGGCCGCATCGAGCGCGCCTTGCGACAAGCGACCTGTGTCGTCGATGCTGCGGCCGGGCACCCACTCGAAGAGGGCCATGCGCCGCTCGGGCAGATAGGCGAGCGCTTCGGGCACGCGCAGCCGGCCGTCGGAGCGCTCGCGAAGCTGGCGACCGACCGATTCATGCAGCTCGACAAGGCGCTCGCCGCGGTCGTCGCGGAACGTCTTGCCCATCACCCGGCGCGTCCGGCCGCCCTGCGACCATTCATAGCGCAGCGCCGCGCGGCGGGCCGGTTTGTATCCGAGCAGCTTCGCGCGGAACGAATCGGCGCGCGGCGGCGCCTTGGAGCGCCCGCGCAGTAGCGCGCCGAGCGCGCCAATCATGGATTCCGCGTCCAGGCATTCGGCCAGGTGCGGCATCTTCGCGTCCCGGTCGGGCGAATGGACGAGCAGGTCGCGCTCCGGGAATTGCCGCGACAGGCCGCGCCATCCCGCCGGCGTGAGGCGGCCGGGAGAATCCGCTCCGAGCGGCTCGCCATCCTGATACGCGCCAAACGCGGCGATGCGTCGCCCGCGCCCGACCCGCGCGGACCATTCGAATCGCAGCCCGCCCTTCGCCGGCCAGCAGCGCTCGACGCGCGCGTCATTCAACGGCACGGCGGCAGCATCGCGCGACATCGCGCGAGTCAGCAGCGCCGCAATCGCAGCAGGGTCGAAGAAGTCCGCGAGATAAACGGCGCCGCGGCGTCGCACGGCCAGCCCGCTCACGATGCCGCCTCCGCGGGAATGCCGGACAACGCCGCCTCGCAGCGCTGCACGCAGGAGTCGGCCAGCCGGCGCCAGCCCGGTCGGGCGTGTCGCATCATCCCGCGGGCGAGTTCGAGAAGCGTGACGACCGAGTAGAGCCGCAGTCGCAGGGAATCGGGCTTCGCGCCGCCGGCGCGGCGCCACGCGTCGAGGAATTGCGCGACCCACGCCTCGGCCTCGTCGGCGGTTACGCTTTCCACGCCGCGCACGGGCAGCATTCGCAGCTGCGTGATGAAGTTCGCGACGTCCACCAGCGCGTCGCCCTGCGACGTCCGCTCCAGGTCGAGCAGCACGACGCGGCCGCGCTTTATCGTCGCCTGGTTCCAGTGAAAGTCATTGTGCAGCAGAACTGGCGCGACCTCGGGAAGCCCGGCCGCCATTGCTCGCCACGCCCCCGCGACGGCGGCCGCGCGCGAGCGAATGGCCGGCTCCGCCAGGCCCAGGTCGGCGACCGAGTCGCGCACGCGCTCGGCGAGGTTCGGCGGCGCCGGATCGACGGCGCCCGCGGGCAGCCCTTGAAAGTCGCGCAGCGCGAGCGCGACGCGCGTCAGCGTCGCGCCGGAGTCGCCGGCGCGTAGCGACTCGATGAGCGAATCGCCGCGCAGCCATTCCGTCGCGAGCAATCCCTCGTCCGCGTCGAATCCGACAACGTCCGGAATGACAAGGTCTCCGCCCAGCGCGCGGGCGGCGCCGGCTAGCGCGCGATGTCGCTGCGCCAGCTCGCGACATGCCTGCGGCAACGCGGCCCGCACCGCAATGCGGCGCTTGCTCGGCTCTCCTGTCGCGCCGCGCGCTTCGCCGCGCAGACGAACGATCCATTTCTGCTCGGGCACGTAGCGCATCAGAAGGCGCTGAAGCGAATCGCCGTCGAGCCTTTCGCCGCCGCCCGCCGCGTCGAGCCAGCTCTGCCACGCGGCCAGCGCGTCGCCCTTTCCCGCGAAACGGCGGACGGCCCGCAGCCGGCGGTCGTTCGGAAAGGAATACGCCTCGACGCTGCGCCCGCCGAGCTCGATTCGCTCGCCGCGGGCAGAATCGCTGCCTCGGACCGGCGCGTGCAGGTAGACAATTTGCCCCTCCGGCCAGAGCCGGTCGTCGGGCGTCTGCGGGTCGGCGAGCAGCGCGTATGCGACGCGGACATAGCGGCTGGGGTGAACCAGCGCCTCGATCACGCGGCAATCGCGCCATGCCCGGCGAACGTGCGGCTCGACGCGCGTGAGCCGCTCGCGCAGCGCTTCGAGCACGCTGCGCGGGCTGAGCGCCTCGCGCCAGTCGCCCAGGTACGCGTCCACCGGAATGTCCAGCGTGTTGCTCAGCACGCGCTGCGCTCCGGAAGCGGGATGATCGGCTGCTCCTCGGCGGCGGCGACCAGCGCGGCGTAGGCGTCGCACGTCCGCAGCAGCTCACCGTGCGGCGCGGCGCCGACGACCCGGCCGCCGTCGATCGCGACCACGCGGTCGAAGCGCTGCATGTCCTGCAGCCGGTGGCAGATCACGATCGTCGTCGCGCGATTGGCGGGCGACATCCATGCCTCCTCGACAATGCGGCGCGTGCGGGCGTCCAATCCCGTCGCCGGCTCGTCGAGCAGCAGGATGCGCGGCTCGCGCAGCAGCGCGCGGGCCAGCGCCAGGCGCTGCCGCTGCCCGCCGGAGAGCGTCGTCCCGCTCTGACCGAGCACGGTGTCGTACCCGCGCGGCATGTGGCGGATGAATTCGTCGGCGCACACGCGGCGGGCGACGTCCCGGATTGCGTCATCGTCCGCGTCCGGCCGACCGAGGGCGATGTTTTCGCGGACCGTCATGCCGAAGAGCACGGTGTCTTGATGCACCCAGCCGATGCTGCGGCGGAGCGATTCCGTCGTGACGCCGCGCAAATCGTGGCCATCCACACAGACGCGCCCGCCAGCCGGATCGTGGAATCGCAGCAGCAGCTTGATGAGCGTGCTCTTGCCCGCCCCGGTGCGGCCGACGATTGCGACGCGCTCGCCGCCGCGAATGTGCAGGTCGACGCCGGCCAGCGCGGGCCGGTCGGCGAGATACGCAAACGTGACGCCGTCGAAGCGGATCTCTCCACGCGCGTCGCGCAGCTCGATCGCGTCGGGCGCGTCCGCGATCGCGGGGTGAATTGCGAACAGCTCGGCGATGCGCTGGCCGCAAGCCGTCGACTTGGCGAGCTGGCCCGTGAGCTTCGCGACTTCGCGGACCGGCTTGTTGATCGCGCGCAGGTAGCTGACGAAAACGAGCAGCTCGCCGGGCGTCATGCGGCCGAGCAGGACTTCGCGTACGCCGACGAACAGAATGGCGCAGACGGCGGCGGCCGTGGAGAGCGAGACGATGCGGTAAAGCTTCGATTCGAGTTTCGTCGTGCGCAGTCCCGCCCGCACGGCGCTGCGGTTCTCGCGCTTGAGCCTTTCGTACTCGATTCGCTCGCGGTTGAACGCCTGCACCGTCGCGATCGCGCCGAGCACGTCGTGAGCGACGCTGGCGACGTGGCTCTCCTTTTCGCGCGACTTGGCGGCGGCTTCGCGGATCTTGCGCGAGATGCGCCAGCTCGCGAACATCGTGATCGGCAATACGGCCGCGGCAATCAGCGTCAGCGTCGCGTTCATCCAAAACATCGCGACGATCATCGCCGCGACCAGCAGCGCCGATTGCCCGGCCGTGACCATTGCGTCGACCAGCATCTGTCGCAGCATCTGAATGTCGCCCGTCAGGCGCGTGAGCAGCCCGCCCGTGCTGCGCTTCTCGAATTCCGCCGGCGGCAGGGTCTGAAGGTGCTTGAACAGGTCTTCGCGAATCTGGCCGACCACCGCCTGTCCGGCGCCGCCGAGCAGTATGTCGCGCGCATACGAAAAGCACGCGTCGAGCACGGCGAGGAGGAGAATGGCGCCGCAAACCCACAGCAGCGATTGCGTCGGCGTGTGCGCGACGTGCTCGAGCGCGGCGCTGAGCCACGAGGGCCGGGCGTGCTTCGCGAGAATGTTGTCGAAGATGACTTTGATCGGCCACGGCGCGGCGATCTGCACCGCGACGACGCCCAGAGACGCGAGCATCGCCAGCGCCAGCGTGCCGCGATGCTTGCGCGCATATTTCGAAAACCAGCCGCGAACGGAATGCAGCTCGTTCAGGTCGAGCCGGCCGCGGCGGGTCTTGAAACGCAGTCGCAGCATCACGCCACCTCGCGAAGGGCCGGTTGCGCGGCGACGCGCGGCGCGGCCGCGACCGGCGCAGGTTCGTCGAGAAGCCAGGCCCGCATCGTCGCGGCGGCCCGCCGGCCGTCAAAGCGCTCTTCGGCCCGCCGGCGGCCGCCTTCCGCCAGCCGGCGGGCGAGCGATTCGTCCGTCAGCGCCGCGCGAATGGCCTCCGCCAGCCCGGCGTCGTCCTGCGGCTCAACCAGCAGGCCGCTGCGTCCGTGTTCGATGATTTCCGGCACGCCCGAAATCCGCGTGCTGATGGTGGGGCACTGGCACGCCATCGATTCGAGCAGCACGGTCGGCAGCGCGTCTACGTTTCCGTCCTTCGCCTGAACGCACGGCAGCACAACGCACGCGCTGCGGCGCATCTGCTCGCGCACGTCGTCCTGGCGCAGCGGACCGACGAGCTTCACGTGCGCGGCAAGGTCGAGCCGCGCGATTTCCGCCCGCAGCGGCGCCTCCTCCGGTCCGTCGCCGGCGATCCGGCAGCGCACGTCGAGACCGGAGTCGCGCAGCAGCCCAACGGCGCGGACCAGGTGCGCGAAGCCCTTTTTCTCGATCAAGCGTCCGACGGCGAAGATGCTGAGCGGCTCGCGCGGGCGATCGTCGGCGGAGAAGCGGTCGAGATCGATTCCGTTGTAGTTCACGCGGATTTTGTCGGCCTGCACGCCGGGCAGGTGCTCGACCATGAAGCGGCGATTCGACTCGCACACTGTCACGGTGAAACGCGAGCCGTTGATCTTCTGCGCCAGCAGCCGGCGGTTCACGTTGTCGCGAAAAATGTCGAATGCATGCAGCGTGAGGCTGTAGCTCGGCCCGCCCATGCGCCGCGCCAGCCACGCGACCGTCGCCTCGCTCGTGCCGAAATGAACGTGCAGGTGGTCGAGCTTGTGCTTGCGCGCCCAGCGGCAGACCAGCGCCGCCTGAATCAGGTCGAAAAACGAAACGTCGCCGAAGCGCAGCACGTCTCGCAAGCCGCTCATGTACCCGCGCGTCGCGGACTTCAGCCGATCCCAGTTGGCGGCCGCGGCCTTGCTCCCGTTGCCGATCAGCGTGTCGGGCAGGTAATCGCAGCGTGCCTGCACGCGCGAAACGGACTCGTGAAACATGCCCTCGGTCGGCCGGCGCAGACTGCCGATGCGAATTGCGACGCCTTGGCGCTCCAGCTCCAGAATCTCATTGACGATGAACGTCTGGCTGAAGCGCGGGTACGCGCGCAGCAGGTAGCCGATGCGCGGCGGGCGGGCGGATGTCGTCATCGGGCAAGCTCCACTTCGGTTGCGGCCGGCGGGCGATTCGCGGAAACGGTCGCGACCGAGCGAATCACGTGCTCGACCTGCTGCGCGGCGTGCTGCCACGTAAAGCGTGTCCGCACGACGTCGAACGCGGCCTGCGTCTGTCGCTCGCAACGAGCGGGATCATTGCGCAGCTCGCTCAGTAGCCGCGCCAGGCCCGCCGCGTCGCCGGGTTCGCACAGCAGCCCGCTGCGCTCGTGCTCAATCACGTCCTCGATCTGGCCGATCCGCGACGCGACTACGCACGTTCGAGCGGCCATGTACTCGAACAGCTTGAGCGGGGAGAAGTAGAAGCCGTCGAGCGGGCGGTAGGGGGCCACCGCCGCGTCCATCGCGCGAATGTACAGCGGCACGCGCTCGTGCGGAACCGCGCCGGTGAAGAGCACTAGCGGCAGGATGCCCGCGCGCTGCGCCTGTTCGCGCAGAGCCGATTCCTGCGGCCCGGCGCCGACGATCAGCAGCCGGGCCGGCGCCGCGTGCGGCCCCGCGGTTCCGGCCATCTGCGCGAATGCGTCGATCAGAACGTCCGCGCCGTGCCAGGGCTTCAGGCTGCCGACGAATCCGGCGATGAATCCGGCCGGCAGCCCCAGCTCGCGGCGCGCCGCGTCGCGCGGCGGCGCGGCGGCGAAGAGATCGACGTCGACGCCGTTGGGCACGACGTGGATCTTTCGCGCGTCGATGCCGCGCTGCGCGATGCGGTCGGCCAGCGCGGCGGACACGGCGACGATGGCGTCGGCCCGCTCCAGCACGCGCTGCTCGATCGCCTCGGCCAGCTCGACGCGCTCCAGCGCGCGAAACTGACGCGCCTCCTCCGAAAGCAGCGCGTTCACTTCGAGAATCAGCGGCACATCCAGCGAATCCGCAAGATCGGCGCCGACGTGCCCCATCAGCGAAAGGCGCTCGACAATCGCATCGACGGGCGACTCGGCCAGTGCCGCTTGCGCCCGCGGCAGAGCCCAGGCGTTGTACAGCAGCGGGCGCAGCTCCTTCGCCAGCGCGTCGCCGAAGCCGCGCGGCGTCATCCAGCTTTTGAGCAGCTTGCCGCACTCGTCGGCCGGTGGGCAGCCGGGCGGAAGCAGCCGCGTCGCCGGGTGGCCCGCGCCGGGCCCGTCCTTGGGGCTGAGCAGCGTGACGGAGTGGCCGAGGTCGGCCAGCGCGCGGGTGATTGCCCGCAGGTGGATGGACGCGCCCTTGGTGCCGGCGGGGTCGATGCCGAAGTCGCTACACGCGTACAGCAGGCGCATCGGGCAGCTCCGGCATGGCGGCCAGGGGAATCGAATTGTGACTCGCGCTGCGGGTCGAGGCGTCGCCCGCCGGCGCGGCCCACATGTCGTGGAACTCCTCCGATACGCGGTCGAGCCCGCGGATGTCGAGCGGTACCGTCGGGCGCGGCGGGTTGGCAAGCATTTCGAGCGTGTGAGATGCGAGCGCGCGGGCGGAAAACTCCGGCTCGGTCAACATGCGAACCACGCCCAGCTTCTGCCAAAGTTCCGCGCGAATCTTCTGTTCGAGCCGCGGCTGCGTGCGCGGAATGACAAGCGCCGGCTTGCGCTGCGCCGCGACCTCGCAAAGCGTGTTGTAGCCGCCCATGCACACCACCAGGTCCGCGGCGCGAATGCGGCAGCTCATGCACGGCTCGAAGTCGAGCCATTGCGTGCCGGGCGTCTCCGAAGCCAGCTTCTGAAGGCGCGCTCCGGTCTCCGCCGGCAGGTCCGGCCCGCCCACAATCACCGATCTCGCGCCGGCCGCCGCGACGCCGCGCGCCGCGCCATCGAGATAGGCGCTCAGCACCTTGCCGCCGTCGGTTCCGCCGCCGACCGTGACGAGCACGGTCTTGCCGGCCGCCGCCGAGGCGTCGCTCGTCGGCGGGGCGTGCGAGCAGCCGCCGCGCGTGACATAGCCCATGTATTGCAGCTTGCGGGCGATCTTGTCGCTCAGCCGATACGACGCGATCACGTCGTGAATCTGCCGCATGCCGTAAACCCAGATGCGGTCGTAACACTCTTCGAGCACCTGCGGCACGCCGTCGCGCGTCCACTGCCGGATGGTCGCCTCCGCGTCGTCCTCGATGTCGCGCATGCCGAATATCGTCGTAACGTGCGGGCGCTTCTCGCGCAGCCAGCGCAGCGTCGGCAGCAGCTCGCGGCACACGCCCAGCGGCGCTTTGTCCACCAGCAGCATGTCCGGCTCGTAGGTGCGCGCCGCTTCCAGCAGCAGCGACTCGCGGCAGCGCATGATCTGATCCGGCGTAATCGCCAGGTATTTGCTCTCATAGCCCCCCGACCGGTTCTTCGTCAGCGCGGGCAGCTTGATGAAATCCACCGCCTGTCCGCTTGTCAGAAGCTGCACATAGGGCGTGCCGGTCGCGAGCAGAAACGAGGTGCCGGGAAATTCGGCCCCCACCCGCTCGCAGATCGACAGGGTGCGACGCAGGTGGCCGATCCCCACGCTGTCATGGCAGTACGCCAGGACGCGACGGGGACGATCCGGCCGATCCATTCGTACGTCTGCGGGCACGGTTTTGGCTCCGGTTTTGAAAGATGCGCCGGCGAGGTCAGCCGCCGGATGGGGTACTCGTCACGCCAGCAGAGGCCCGCGGGACCGGCGCGATACAGCCATCGTGAAGATTTCGCGAAATCGAAGTTCGCGCCGTTCGTATCAGGACGCTGCGAAGCGCACTCGTCTGCCACGGCAGTCGGTACACACGCGCTCCGCCACAGTTCGGCGGCACGAGCCCGACCGCCGCACGACCCGTGCCCATCACCCATTCCTGGAGACCGCTACATGAAGAGACTTGCGTTCCGGCCGTTCGTCGTCCTCGGTTTCGCCGCGCTGGCCGGCGCGGCGACGACGCTCGCGCAGATCCCCGATCACCCGATCGTTACCGAGGTCTTCACCGACCCCGCCGGCGCCAGCGACGGCCCCGTCGGCCGCGATCCGGCCAACCTGCACCAGGAATACGTCGAGATTTATCTGCCGACCGCCGCCGGGCTGAACCCCGGCCTGAACAAGGACGCGCTGCGGCTGGCGTTCTACGAAGTCGAGGGCGATCAGGACAGCAGCGGCTACACGCTCGTCAACTATCGCATCGATCTGCCGACATTCGACCTCGACCCCAGCAACGGCACGACCGCCGGCGCGATCGCCCGGCCGGCCAGCGGTGTCGTGCTCCTCGGCTGGGTCGATTACGTGGGCAACCCACCGACGGCGCTGGCCGGCACGCCGTCGACGCGCGTGGCGATGGTCAACGGCGGCGTGACCAGCACGACCGACTACACGTTTGTCGCGATGAACGGCGGGCAATTCGGCGGGACGACGAACTTTCCCGTGCCCGCCGCAATCTCCTACATCAACATGCCCGCCGAGGCCGCCAGCGGAATGATTCAGAACGGCTCAGGCGTCTACATGCTCGTCAATCGCGACGCAGTCGGATACGTCGCGCTGACCGACGATGAAGACCCCGCGGGCGGAAATCACACGCCGAGCCTCTCGACCAACACGGTCCTGCGGACGACCTGCTTCCTCGACGGCTGCGGCAGCAATGACAGCGGCCGTTTCGACATCACCGATCAGCCCTCGAACGACGGCAACAACGACAACTTCGACAACCTGCCGCCCAGCGGCGCCTACAGCCTTCTGATTTGCCAGGTTGGCGAGGAAGACGTGCTGTCGATCCTGCCGGGGCTTGCCAACGGCTACGCGCGGCGATTCATCGACGTGCGCAAGACCACCGAAACGGGCACGGCCGGCGACGACAATCCCGTGACCGACGCGATGAACGCCTATCGCCAGATTCGAAACGTCGGGCCGTTTTTTCCGACGCCCGGCCGCGTGGTGCGCACAACCGACGCGGGCGAGTTGGGCGTCGCGAGCGCGGCGGAGCAGAGTTTCACGGTTCTTCCGGGAACCACGGCGCGGGTCGGACTCGCCTGTGCGAATGCCGGCGGCAACAACGCCCTGAACATCTCTGCCGCGATGGGTCCGTCGGGCAATCCCGCCGTCGCGACGTTCGCCGGTGGTCCCGCGGCCGGCAACGTCGGCGGCCAGACCGTCGGGCTTCCCAAAATTCTCGTCAGCGCCGACGGCGCCGCGGCCAACGGCGCGACCGCCAGCGCGACGGCGACCGTGACGGCGACGAACGTAAACGGCGCGGCGCCGCCGGTCGTTGGCGCGGTGCAAAACGTGACCGCGACGGCCACCGTGCTCAGCCCGTCCGCCGGTCGAAACGCAGCCGGTGCGCCGTTTCAGACCACGGTCTATCTCGCGATCCAGCCAGTCGCGTCCGGCCCGGCCATCAACGAATTCGCGGGCACCAGCCTCGGCCAATACGTCGCGGCGAATCTCGGCGGCGCAGCGCAGGACTGGCATCAGCACGGCGCGGCGCTGGTCGATCCATCAACCAACATCGCCAGCACGGCCGTCATGACGCCGATGATCCAGGAATTCCCAGGCTCGACCGCGCAGTACATCAACCCGCCCGGGCCGGCCGGTCGCTTGAACCTCGCGCAGACGGTCGTCAACTCGGCCGAGCAGGTGACCAACGCCACGTACGACGACTCGTTCAACCCGACGTTTACCGCGCTCAAGGCGTTCAGCATCAATGTGCCCGACACGCTGACGTCCGGCGGCGCGTTTTCACCGACCGAAGCGATGACATTTGTCGATCCGGTCGGCTCGCTTCCGACCTCGCCGCGCAGCGGCCTGATGGACGTTACGACGACGCGCACGTTTGAGGTGGCGATTCTCGACACGAATGTGCGGCTGGACGGCACGGTGGAATCCGGCGCGACGGATGACTTCGGGCTGCTGGTCGA
This sequence comes from uncultured Planctomycetales bacterium, assembly GCA_964532435.1. Taxonomy (GTDB): domain Bacteria; phylum Planctomycetota; class Phycisphaerae; order UBA1845; family Fen-1342; genus CAZHIE01. Next base: position 6,520 of record CAZHIE010000022.1, on the reverse strand, counting down.
AGCGCTCGACGTGGAGCCGGGTTCGCCGGTGCTGCCGGGCGAATTCGTGTTCCTCAGCTACACCGGCGGGATGCAGGGGGCCGACGTGGATTCGCTGCAATCGCCGCTGGTCGCGGGCGACGTGCTGATGAACGTCATCTACCTCGACCTGGACAACCTGCACACGGTGCTGGGCATCCGCTCGATCGAGCGGTTCTACATCGTGGACGGCAACGGCGGCAGCGACGCGGACGTAGTCGAGGCGTTCAGCCTGAACCCGATCGACGCGGGCGTCGCGCCCTCGATCACGCAGCAGCCGGCGGACCTGACCGTCCGCGCGCCGCAGGGCGCGACGTTCAGCGTCGTGGCCGACGGCACGGCGCCGCTGAGCTATCAATGGCGCAAGGGCGGCGCCGACATTTCCGGCGCGACGGGCGCGAGCTACTCGATTCCCGCAACCACGTTCGCCGACGGCGGCAGCTATGACGTCGTGGTGACGAACTCGGCCGGCAGCGTGACCAGCAACGCCGCGCTGCTCACGGTCCGCGTGACCGGCGACATGAATTGCGACGGTCTGGTGGACAACGGCGACATCGACGCATTCGTGCTGGCGTTGCTCGATCCGGCCACCTACGCGGGCGCATTCCCGGATTGCGACGTGGCCAACGGCGACGTGAACGGGGACACGTTTGTGGACAACGGCGACATCGACGCCTTCGTTCAGTGCCTGCTGGCGGGGGGGTGTCTGTAAATAGCGAATTGCGAATTGCGAATAACGAATGGAAATGCGCCCAACCGCGGATTTTCCGTTCGTTGTTTGCAATAGCGAATT
>CAZHIE010000022.1:0-5609 GCA_964532435.1 uncultured Planctomycetales bacterium | reverse complement strand
TGGCGAATGGCGAATAACGAATGGGAACGCGCCCGACCGCACCTCTTCCATTCGTTATTCGCAATTCGTTATTCGCAATTCAAGGGCAGTTCCCCGCCAGCAGGCACGCGACAAACGCATCGATGTCGCCATTGTCCACCAGCCCGTCGCCGTTCACGTCCGCCCGTGCCCAGTCGCAATTCGGGAAATCAAGCTCGTACTGCGCGAGGCTCAGCAGCGCCACGACGAAAGGCTCGATGTCGCCGTTGTCCACCAGACCGTCGCAATTCAAATCGCCCAGCCCCTCGCACTCGTCGGGAATCCCGTCGCCGTTCCGGTCTCGCGAGACGCCGATGGCGATGTCCTGCGCGTCGTCCCGCCCGTTGCCGTTGCAATCCCACCCGCCGATCCGCATGTAATACACGTCCTGCTCGCCGTTGAACGTCGCGGCGAACGCAAGGTTCGCGCCCACGTTGTCCGACACCATGTGGTAATAGTCGCCGATCTTGTTCTGGTTCGGCCAGCCGATCCGGCTGTTCCACGGCGGCGTGAGCACCTGCCGCGGCGACCACGTGGCGCCGCCGTCGCTCGAAAAGCGATACATCGTCTCCGACAACAGATCGGTCGGGTCGTTGCGCGTGTCGTTCCAGACAATGTCGATCCGGCCGTTCGGCGCCACCGACATCGTGCCAAACCAGGCAAAGTTCCCCGTCGTCGTGTCGTCGTCCACGCGCAGCGGCGGAATCCACGTCGCGCCGCCGTCGTTGCTGCGCGTGAACATGATGTCGCACTGATCGATCCCCGATGGATCGATCGTCGCAAGCATGTACACCCAGCCGCGCCGCGGGCCGATCGAGTTGTCGGTCGCAATGTTGATCTGCCCGAGCAGCCCGCCGGGGTTGGGAAATCCGCCGCTGGCGAATCCGCCGCCCATCGCGATCGGCCCCGCCACGCTGAACGTCGGCGTAACTCCCGCGTTCCGCGCGTTGACCGACGCCGCGACGTAGAAATTGGAGAAACTGTCGCCCCGGCCGGAGACGTACAGCTCGCCGCCCGGTCCGACCGCCAGCGTACCCCAGCGCGGCGAGTTGGCGATCGGCAGCGGCGCATTGAAACTCGCGCCGCGGTTGGTCGAGCGCGTGAAAATGTCCGGCCCGCAGCAGGCCGCGTTCTCGCTCCAGGAGACGTAAACGTGGCCGCGCCCCGTGCTGTTCGTGCGATCGACGACCATCCACGCCTTGTCGCCGCCGAACGCCGCGGGCTGCATCGCCCACGTCGCCCCGCCGGTGTCGGAATAGAACAGGTCGCACGTGAAGTCGTCGATCAGGCTGTAATAGTAAAACCGCCCGTCCGGGTCGCTGTCGAGCACCGGGTCGCTGCGGAACACGCCCGGCGTCAGCGGCCCGCGGTTGCGCCACGTCCGGCCGCCGTCGCGGCTATAGGCGAAGCCGGCCTGCCGGAAGTTGGACACGACTGTGTCGAACTGTCGCCAGCCGATGGCGATGCGCGTCGGATTGTGCGGGTCCACGCAGATCGACGATTCGTTGGCGGCGTCGCCCAGCACATTTTCACCCGCCGCCGTGACGTTCACCTGTGCGATGAAACCGCCGAAACCGCCAGCGATCGCGGGCGGAGCGGTGACGGGCCGCGCGGCGACCGGCGCGGGCGGGTCGTCCAGAGTTTCGCGTCGCTCGAAATTCTGCGGCGCCGCATCGCCGGCCCATGCCGGCGCGACGCACGCCGCCCCAATCGCCAGCCCCCAAACCAGCCGCATCCACTTGCGCATGAGGAATACCTCCGGCCCACATTGTACGGTCGCGGCGGACAATTTCGCGCCGCATCCGCCCGGCCATTGCCCCAAACCGGCCGCGCGACGACGATGAGCCACGTTCGCCGGAACGCACGCAAGGAGGTCACATGATCGGCACTGCCAGGCGGCATGCGAGAGTCACAATGCGCGTCGGACTCGGATTTCTACCGGCTCTGGCCGTCGCGCTGTGCGCCGTCTCGTTCGCCGCAGCGCAAGGAATCACCGGCTATTACCGGCAGCCCGCCCTGCACGACGACACGCTCGTCTTCGTCTCCGAGGGCGACCTGTGGAAAGTGCCCGCCGATGGCGGCGTCGCGACGCGCCTCACCACGCACGCCGGAGAGGAGTCGCGCCCGGCGATTTCTCCGGACGGGACATGGCTCGCGTTTGCCGCACAATATGAGGGGCCGACCGAGCTTTACACGATGCCGCTTTCCGGCGGATTGCCCATCCGCTGGACGTTCGACGCGCCGCGTATCTCGCATGTCGGCTGGACGCCCGACGGCCGGCTGCTCGCGGGAATCGACACACTCTCGACGCTGCCGAATCAGCAGCTCGCCACAATCGTGGTCCAATTTGCCGCCCGGCACGGCGTTCGCGAACTGCTGCCGCTGGCGCAGGCGGCCGACGGCGAGTATGCCGACGACGGTCGCACGCTCTTCTTCACGCGGCTGCCGTTTCAGGGCTCGCACACGCGGCGCTATCGCGGCGGCACGGCGCAAAACATCTGGCGCTTCGCCGATGGCGACGTCGAGGCGACCCCGCTCACCGCCGACTATCCGGGCACCAGCCGCCGGCCGATGTGGTGGGGCGGGCGCGTCTATTTCGCGTCCGACCGCAGCGGCGTGATGAACCTCTGGTCGATGAAGCCGGACGGCGGCGACCTGCGCCAGCACACCCAGCACGCCGATTACGAGGTGCAGGGCACGTCGCTCTCGCGCGGACGCATCGCGTATCAGCTTGGCGCCGACCTGCGCATGTACGACATCGCGTCGGGCGCGGATCGAATCATCCCGATCACGCTCGAATCCGATTTCGACCAGACGCGCGAGCGCTGGGTTCCCAAGCCGCTCGACTACTTGTCCGCCGCGCACGTCGCCCCCGATGGCTCGCGCGTCGCGCTCACCGCGCGCGGGCAGGTCTTCGTGGCGCCGCACCGCCAGGGCCGCCTCGTCGAGGCGAGCCGCAAACCCGGCGTGCGCTACCGCGATGCGCAATTCTCCTCCGACGGGAAATCGCTGCTGGCGCTTTCCGATGAGTCCGGCGAGATCGAGCTTTGGCGGATGCCGGCCAACGGCGTCGGCGAGGCCGAGCGGCTGACCCGCGACGGCGACGTGCTGCGCTGGGGCTTCGCCCCGTCGCCCGACGGCCGGCGCGTCGCCCACTTCGACAAGAACCAGCGCCTGTTCGTGCTCGATCTGGAGACGCGCGAGAACCGCAAGATCGACGAGTCGCCGCTGGACGACTTCGGCGACCTGTCCTGGTCGCCGGACGGCCGCTGGCTGGCGTACACGAAATCGGCGGAGAATCAGTTTCGCTTCATCCGGATCTACGACACCGTCGGCGGAACGATCGTCGACGCCACGACCGACCGCTTCTCCAGCTACAGCCCGGCCTGGAGCCCCGACGGCAAGTGGCTCTATTTTCTCTCGGATCGCAATCTCGTATCCGTCGTCGGCAGCCCCTGGGGCGCGTATCAGCCCGAGCCGTTCCTCGATCGCACCACGCGCGTCTACCTGCTCGCGCTAGGGGAGGGGCAGAAATCTCCCTGGGCGCCCGCGATGGAAACGGACGAGCCGGCCAAGCCCGCCGGCGCCAGCCAGCCGACCACGAGCAGCGCGCCGGCCTCGGCGTCCGCCCCCTCGAGCGCGCCGGCCAGCGCCCCGGGCGGCGGCGAGAAGCCGCGCCCGACGGTGACGATCGCGGCGGACGGCCTGGCGGCCCGGCTGTTCGACGTGCCGATCCCGCCCGGCAATTACGCCTCGCTCGCGTTGAACGAGAAGGCATTGTTTCTCACGTCGCGCGCCGCCGGCGAATCGAAGGTCAATCTCGTCGGCGTGACGATCGCCCGCGAAAACGTCGAGCTCAAGACGATCGCGCCCGACGTTCGCGGCTACGAAATCTCCGCCGACGGCAAGAAGCTGCTCGTGCGAAAGGGCGACGCCTTCTACGTCCTCGACGCCGCCGCCGATGAAGCGAAGCTCGAAAAGAAAGACGTCGATCTATCCGGCTGGTCGATTTCGCTCACCCCGCGCGAAGAGTGGCGGCAGATGTTCACCGAGGCGTGGCGGCTGGAGCGCGATTACTTCTACGACCGCGGCATGCACGGCGTCGATTGGCCCGCCATGCTGGAGAAGTACAGGCCGCTGACCGAGCGCGTAAGCACGCGCGCCGAGCTGAGCGACGCGATCGCGCAGATGGTGGCCGAGCTGGCGGCGCTGCACATCTTCGTGAGCGGCGGCGACCTGCGCCGCGGCACGGACGACGTCGAGGTCGCGTCGCTCGGCGCAATCCTGCTGCGCGACGCGGACGCCGGCGGGTTCCGCATCGAGCGCCTCTACGAGTCCGATCCCGACATTCCGAGCGAACTGGGGCCGCTGGCCCAGCCAGACGTCGCGGCCCGCGCCGGCGACGTCATCGTTGCCATCAACGGGACGGAGGCGCTGACGCTTCGCGATCCGCACGAGCTGCTCCGCCGCAAGGCCGGCCGGCAGGTCTTGCTGCGCCTCAAGCGCGGCGACGGGCCGCCGCGCGACGTCGTGGTTACGCCCATCGGCCCGGCCGCGGCGGGCGATCTGCGCTATCGCGACTGGGAGCTTTCGCGCCGCCGGCTGGTCGACGAGTGGAGCGGCGGACGGATCGGCTACGTCCATCTGCGCGCCATGGGCGGCGGCAATTTCACCGAATGGGCCCGCAACTTCTATCCCGTCTTCACGCGCGCGGGCCTGATCGTCGACGTGCGCCACAACCGCGGCGGAAACATCGACAGTTGGATCATCGGGCGCCTGATGCGCAAGGCGTGGTTCTATTGGAGCCAGCGCGTCGGGCAGGCCCAGTCGTGGAACATGCAATACGCCTTTCGCGGCCACGTCGCCGTGCTCTGCAACGAACGCACCGCCTCCGACGGCGAAGCCTTCACCGAAGGCGTAAAGCGGCTCGGCCTGGCCCGCGTGTTCGGCACGCGCACGTGGGGCGGAGAAATCTGGCTCTCGTCGAGCAACTTCCTCGAAGATGGCGGCATCGCGACGGCGGCCGAGTACGGCGTCTTCGGGCCGGAAGGGGCGTGGCTGGTCGAGGGCCACGGCGTCGAGCCCGACGAGGTCGTCGACAACCTGCCGCACGCGACGTTTCTCGGATCGGACGCGCAGCTTCGCGCGGCCGTCGATTACCTGCTTCTGCGAATCAAGGACGCGCCGCCGCCGCCGGTGATCGCGCCGAAATACCCGGACAAGTCGAAGTGAGCGCGGCGACGGGCGAGATTCTGGCGCTGGTGTCCGACCTGATCTTCGACTCGAAGATCAGCGCGACGGCCAAGCTGGCGGGAATTTCGGTGCGCACGTTTCGGAGCGTGGCGAACCTGCGCGCCGCGCTGCACGACTTCGCGACGCCGCCGCGCGCATTGATCCTCGACTTGCAGGTGGAGACGCAGGACACGCTGGCTCTGATTCGCGCGGCGAAGGCGGAAATCCCGGCCGGCCGTGTTTTCGCGTTCCTTCCGCACGTCGAGAAAGAGCTGGCGCAGCAGGCCCGCGCCGCCGGTGCGGACGAAGTGATGCCGCGCTCGCGCTTCGCGGCCGAACTGGCAGAGATTCTCCAACGC
>CAZHIE010000021.1:4204-36024 GCA_964532435.1 uncultured Planctomycetales bacterium | reverse complement strand
AGAATCGGCTGGTCGCGTGGACGCCGGGCGGCAAGCTCGATTCGTCGTCGCGCCGCCTGGCGTTCGACTACGACTGGCTGGGCCGGCGGATTCGCAAGACAACATACGCGTGGGATGAGGGCGAGGAGGATTGGCAGGCGACGCCCGAGACGGATACCAAGTATGTCTGGGATGGCTGGCTGCTGCTGATGGAGCTGGATGCGCTCGACGACGATGCGCCGACTCGCAAGTACACATGGGGTCTCGACCTGGCCGGGTTGAATGGGTCAATTAATGACAGAACCTCGGCCGGCGGGATCGGCGGGCTGCTGGCGCTGGAGGATGCCGGCACATCGGCCGGCTACGGTTACCTCTTCGACGGCAACGGCAACGTCGGGCAGGTTGTGAAGCCGAGCGACGGCACAGTCAGTGCCAAGTACCAGTACGACCCCTACGGAAACATCATCGACGATCCCGATTCGCTCGACCAGCCGATGCGTTTCAGCACGAAGCCGCTCGACGCCGAAACGGGGTTCTACTACTACGGATATCGCTTCTACGCGGCGCACTCCGGTAGATTTGTCGGTCGAGATAGAGCGTCAGAGATGGCGTTCACTCGTATGTCTAAGTTCCGCCTAGACGTTGGTGGCACCACTTCACAGAGTACATATGCGTTTGTCAGGAATCAACCAACCACGTCAATCGACCTGCTAGGTCTGACGACGATATTCGTTTCGGGCATCGACCCAAGTGGACCGTCGCGTGGACTCGACATGTGCGCTCCGTCGGATTATATCGGCCGTCCCAACGGCGACTATGCCGAGCCCCCGGTTCTGTGTGGGAGATCGGGGCGTTCGTGCGGTAGCCATGCCACCCTTCGAAGTGCGTTCCGAGGCCTTGACGTGCGCGGGAATCTCGAATGTGACGCAAAGAGTAACGGCAAGTGTCTTCAGGAAATGATGTCCTCCGACTGTCGCTGCGTGACACCAACCACCATCGCCGTGGTGATGATTGCGCCAAAGACGACCAACACGCCACATATCGATTGCAAGTGTTGCCGGTTATCATTCATGATCTTGTTCGACCACGAAGATATTGTCCCGAACGGATCGCTCAATCCGTTCGACCCTGGAAATACGATATTTGGCAATGGTTTCTGGAGCGACAACTTCACATCTGGACCGTGTGTATCGGGGACTGCCCGCGACGTTGATTTTCGCGACTTACCGAGTCACGGATCAGATGTTGCTACCGGTGCTTGTACCGACATTCATCCGCACGGCGGTATATGGTCGGGGTTCAATCCGAAGATCGCTCTATGCGATGAGGTAGACCGCTTCGCGGCTGGTAAAGATATGTTGATCGTCTGCCATAGCCAGGGATGCAATATCACCATGCATGCGTTGAATGCACTTTGCAAGAGTGGGGAGTAACGTGACACGCTGTGTTGTGGCCATGATATTGGTTACAATACCTCTGCATGGGTGTGCGCATACTCTGTGGCGCATTCATGCCGGAAGCATCTTGTCGCTGCCGGCAGAGCCCAGTGCTGCAGGGCCGACGCTCATCGTGGAACGAGGCCAGGGAGGGCCGGGAGGCGTCCCTCTCGGTTCCAGTGACTATCATTCCTGGCAGCGCCTTAGCCTCTCGAACGGCCGCCCGCTGGCATCGTTTGAGACGAGGCGGCGCTTGCCACATTATCTGTTGGCCATTCTTCCATCGCGCGAGCAGTTGCTGATGATTGCGCACGATGGACAGGGAGTCGAGTTCAGTGTGTGGCGAGCCCACGACCCGTTCGACAAGGCGTTTGACAAAACGCCCACCGCGCATTCCATGGTGTCGCGAACCCCGGTCAGGCTGTTGTCGTTGTTCCCGCGCGTTGTTCTTGGCGTCGCGACGAGTGCGGGAGAGTTCATCGCAACAGAAGTGACGTTGCAGTCGGGAGCAGTGCGCCGATTACAGTGGCCGTGCGGAGCAGGTGCAGTACGATGCGTGAATCAACGCATCCTCATTGTCGGCCCGGATACCGTTGAGTGTCGGGATTTCGATGGCGGCTTGATCTGGCGGCAGGCCGCGATTGTGAATGAGTATCCGGGCACGGCCGGTCTTGTGGGCGACGTTCCGACGACGTCGGCAGTCACGATGGTATGCGCCTCGCGTGCGGCGATTGAGGAATCCCGACCAAGTGTGCTCATTTGCCGAGACCTCGATTCTGGCCTGCTTCGCTGGCGAAAGGAGCTGCCGCCTGATGCATGGCTAAAATTCGCTGCGGGCATCGGCACGTTCGTGTTTGTCGTGTACAGAGATGATTCGACTTGGAGCGACGTCGTGCCTACATCCAGGGCACCTGTGCGCTGGTTCCTGTTTGACGAAAACGGAGACATCGCCGCGGAAGGCGCGGAGCTGGTGGCGGGTCGATCGAGTTCGTCCGCCTTGGAGTGGGTTCGTGAACGGGCTGGGCTCGCCTTCGACTTCGATACGCAGCAGTGCATTTTCGGCGGACGGAGTGGCGCGGTGCTGGTAGCCGATGGATCCGTACGGCGAATTGCGCAGCTGCCTGGCGTCCCAGTGGCCATGGGTGACGGATGCCTCGTGCTTGACGACGGGGATGCGATCATTGGTGTAGCTCGCGAGTCTCTTCGATTCGGGAGCGACGAGGCGCACCGCAAGCGAGAGTGATGGTCCGCGCGACGCAGGCAACGACGTCGTCGGCCAGGTCGATGCGAGGGACGACGGCACGGTGAAGCTGCGGACCACGCGGGCGTATGAGGCCGATCGCGATCTGCTCGCGTCGGTCGAGAACCGCTATGCGCCGGCCGGGGCGAATACGCTGATTTCCAAGTACGAATATACGAACAATGACCTAAGTCTGCGGACGGAGGTGGCGTATTCAGGCACCGCCTTCGGCTCGCCTTCGCCGCCGCCGACGCAGCCGTTTGGGTATAATGACCGCAACGAGCTGACCAGTTCGACGCTGCATGGCAGCCCGGACAAGGATTGGACGAGTGAATACGACCCGACCCTTGTCCCTTCTACGTTGCGTCCTGGGCAGGTCGGCAATCGCGTCGCGGCGAGGCAGCCGGTTGGCCGAGCACGAGCTGGCCGACGCCATGCCGGCCAGGGCCGCGGTCGCGAGCATCCATCGAGCAATACAACCAGACCTCGCCTTCTTGCGAACGCTCGCCGGTTGACTGATCACGACCGGACGGATACTCGACCCCGATCGGAACGGATACTCGACCCCGATCGGAACGGATACTCGACCCCGATCGGAACGGATACTCGACCCCGATCGGAACGGATGCATGACCACGAGTGGACCGGATGCTTGACCACGAGCGGACCGGATGCGTGACCGTGTTCGGGCCCGATGCTTGACCACGATCGGGCGGCCAGTATGCTCGCGGCCGCATGATTTCCCGCGACGCACTGCGCGATATTCTCGAATGGGACGTGGGCAGTTGGCGGCGGGCGCTTGATTTCTGGGCGCCGCGGCTGGCGCGGGCCGGGGGCGGGCGCGTGCTGGACGTGGGCGGGCGGCACGGCGGGCTTTCGCTCTATTACGCGCTTCACGGTTTCGACGTCGTCTGCACCGACTTGCACGGCCCGTCGGAGCGGGCGCGTCAACTGCACGAACGGCACGGTGTCTCGCCGCGCGTCGCCTACGCGGAAGCCGACGCGCTGAATCTTCCCTTCGCCGAGGCCGAATTCGACATTGTCAGCTTCAAATCGGTGTTGGGCGGGCTGGGAGAGGGCAACACATTCGAGCGCCAGAAGCGCGCGGTGGACGAGATGCACCGCGTGCTGCGGCCGGGCGGATTGCTGCTGTTCGCCGAGAATCTCGCCGCGTCGCGGCTGCACGCGTGGGCGCGGCGGAAATTTGTCGGCTGGGGGGCGCGCTGGCGCTATGTCGCGTACGACGAGTTGCCGCTCCTGCTCGCTTCGTTCGCGACGGTTGAGTACTCGACATATGGATTTCTGGCGACGTTCGGCCGGAGCGAGCGACAGCGTCGCGCGCTGCACGCGCTGGACGTGGCGCTGCTGCCGCTGATTCCCGCGCGCTATCGTTACATTGCGTTTGGCTGCGCGGTGAAGACGTGACGGCCGGAAAGTGGCGTGCTTGCGCTATTCCCGCGCGTCGTCCTCGCGCAGCAGCCGATCCAATTCCTCGGGATTCAGCCGCTTGACGAGCTTCTCGATCTCGCGGTCGTAGTGCCGATCGTTGGGATCGAATCTGGCGTAGCGCGAGCCGGATTTGCGGGCGTATTGTCGCAGAAACTTCGCGATTCGGCTTCGTAGCTGCTGCTTGTCGCGCTTCGCCATCAGCGGGTCATCATACCCGCGGCGCCGGCCGCCGCGCGCGCGATTCCAAACGGCTACTCGCGGCGCGCCGCTCGCAACTCGCGCGCCGGCACACCGCCGACGGTCGCATGATCGGGCACGTCGCGAGTCACGACGGCGCCCGCGGCGCACGCTGCGCCGGTGCCGATGCTCACGCCGGCCGTGACGACGACGTGGCCGCCCGTCCACGCGCCGCGGCCGAGACGGATCGGCGCGGCGCTCGGCGGGCCGAAGCGATACGAGCCATCGCGCTTCGTGTGATTGTTCGACGCGAGGATCGTGTACGGCCCGAGCATCACCTCGTCTTCCAGCGTCACGCCGCCGATGCCCTGAATCCAGCAGCCCGGGGCGATGTACACGCTTCGGCCGACGCGCACGCGATTCGGATAGGTCACGCGCACGCCCGAGGCGAGCTGAAAATCCGGCCCGCATCCGGCCAGGCTCCAGCGCGCCAGCCAGCCGCGCAGCCGCAGCACGGGCACGACGTCGGGCAGCCAGCCGGTCAGGCCGACGACCAGGCTGAACCAGGCGTAGGCGATGATTCGTGCCACGTTGCGTCCCGATCTCCCGCGGCGCCGGCCGCTTCAACCCGGCTCGGTTAACAGGTTCGTCACCATGTCCGCGAAGCGCTCGACCGTCAACTCGCGGACGCGCTGCCGGCCGCGGACGATCAGCCCGCGGCGAAGTTCTGCGTCGGACAAGATGCGATTCATCGCCGCGGCGAGCGCTTCGTGATCGCGCGGCGGCACGAGCAGGCCGTCGTGCCCGTCGGCGACGCTGCTGGGAATTCCGCCGACGCGCGTCGCGACGATCGGCAGGCTGCGAGCGCGGGCTTCGACCAGGACGCGCGGCGTGCCCTCGGAGAGCGTCGGCAGAACCAGCATGTCGGAGCGATCCATCTGCGCAAAGAGCGCCGGGCCGAATTCGGCGTATCCCTCCCAGTCTACGCGGCCGGCGAGGCCGAGTTCGCGGATCAGTCCGCAGAGCCGATCGTGCTCGCCGGAAAACTGCCCCCACGAACCGACGATCGCGAGCCGCAGCGGCCGGTCGCAGCGCAGCAGCGGCATGGCCCGCAGCAGATACTCGATTCCCTTCTCCGGTCGGACGAACCCGACGAAGAGGATGCGCAGCTCGGGTCCGGCGCACGTGTCGACGCGCTCGCGGAAATCGCCGTCGCTGATGCTCGTGCTGACCACGACGTGCGTGCGCGGGCCGGGGAAGATGGCGGCCAGCTCGGCGCCGTTGGCGAGCGCGTGAGCGCGGCTGAGGCGCATCGCCATGCGGGTCATGCCCTGTTCCAGGCGCGCGTACTGCACGCCGAGAAACTGGCGCGCGCCGCCGTAGCCGCGCTGCGCACCGCGCAGGACGGCGACGGCGTTTCCGGTGAGCCAATGAACCGTCGGGCGGCGGTAGCGCCGCGCCAGAAGGTGCGCGGTCCACGCCAGCGGCAGGTTCCCGCGCAGCAGCAGCACGTCGGCCCCGCGAATGAGCCGGCGGTATTCGCCGACCACGCGCCACGGGCGGCGCAGCGCGGCCAGCGTGTTCAGCCGCTGGTCGCCGGGCCATACGGCGATGTTCGGCCGGTCGAGCGGAAAGTCGCACATGTCGGCGGTTTTGTCGGGCGCCTGCGGGCCGTGGTAATGGACTTCGGCAAAGCGCTGCGCGAGCAGGTCGACGATGCGGCCGAAGGAGTGGTGCGTGTGCCAGACCCCGCCGCGCCGCGCGACGGCGTTGCCGCTCACGGCAAGGCGGATGTCGGCGGCGTTTCGGCGTTCCATCGCGAGCTTTCTGCACGCTCCATCGTGCTGATCGGCGCGCTCGCTTGCGCTCGCGGCCCGGAATGGGACGGACGGCGCTCCCGCCGGCGGCGGGAACGATGATTGTGGCGCTACGCGGGCGTCATCACTTCGATCGGCCGGCTCGCCTGGGCGATGGCCGTGGCGCGCGTCGCGCCGACCGATCGCCGCCAAAGCTCGAAGATCATCAGGCTCCAGATGATGCGGCCGAAATTGTCGCGCTGCGCCGCGTGGACGTCCAGAATGTGCTGGACGACCGGCGGCGCGAAGAGTTCCGACTCGCGGAAGCTGCGGTCGGTCAGCATCTCGTGCGCCAGGCCGGCCAGCTCGCCGCGGAACCACTCGTTAAGCGGAACGCGGAAACCGACTTTGGCCCGCTCCTGAATCGCTTTCGGCAGCGATGCGGCGACCGCCTTGCGGAACACCACCTTTCCGCGCCGGCCGTCGTATTTCATGCGCGAGGGGATGCGCGCGGCCAGCTCGACGATGCGGTGGTCGCAGAGCGGCACGCGGCCTTCGAGCGAGTTGGCCATGCCCATGCAGTCGAGCTTGGTGAACATTTCGTCGGGCAGATTGCACTTGATGTCGGCGTAGAGCACGCCGCGCATCCAGTCCTTGGCGTCCTGGTAGCGTCGGAACGCGGAGACATAGGGCAGCTCGCCTTCGAGCGACATCAGAATCCGATCATGCAGCAAGCGCTCCGGGCGCGTTCGCAGCGTGCGGTTGGTGCGGAGGAACGGCTGCCACATCGGGCGGATGAGCGACGCGGTGCCGAGGAACTTGCGCAGGCGGCGGAAGAAATTCCCGACGCGCGATTCGACGCTCAGCACGCGCGTGGGCACGGTCATCAGAAACGCCAGGTGCCAAACCGAGCGCGGCGCGAGCTGGCGGGCGCGCTCGAGCAAGTACGTATAGCGATAGTCCAGCTCGTAGCCGGCGAAAATCTCGTCCGGCCCGTCGCCGGAGAGGACGACTTTCACGTGCTCGCGGGCGAGCTTGGCCAGGTGGAACAGCGGGAACGCCGAGGCGGTGGCGCACGGTTCGCCGAAGCGCTCCGCGATGCTGGTCACGTCGCGCAGCAGATCGGGCTCGAACACAAGCTCGTGGTGCTCGATGCCGAGCTCGCCCGCCAGCAGCTTGAAGTAGCGCGACTCGTCGTAGTGCGTCTCGCGGTAGCCGATGCTGAACGTCTTGACGCGGCCCTCGGCGTGATCGGCCATGTGGCGGACGATCGCGCTCGAATCGACGCCGCCGCTGAGAAACGCGCCGATCGGCACGTCGGCCATCATCTGCCGCCGAACGGCGTCGTCGACCAGCGTGGAAAGCTCGTCGGCCCACGAATCGAGGCTGCGCGTCTCATCCGGAACAAGCTGAAAATCCCAGTATTTTTCGATCCGCACGGCGCCGCCGCGAATGCTCAGCAGGTGGCCGGGCGGCAGCTTGCGCATGTCGCGATAGATCGACAGCGGCGCCTGGATGCAACCGTACGCGAGGTAGCAGTACATGCTGAGCGGATCGATTTCGCGCGGGGCGCTGCTGCCGGCCAGCAGCGCCGGCAGCGTGCTGGCGAAGGCGAGTTGCCCGTCGTGATGCGAATAGAAGAGCGGCTTTACGCCGAGCCGGTCGCGCGCCAGCGTCAGGCAGCGCTCGTTGTCGTCCCAGATGGCGAAGGCGAAATCGCCGATCAGGTCGTCCACCAGCCGGGCGCCCTTCTCCTCGTACAGATGCACGAGCACCTCGGTGTCGGTGCGCGTGCGGAAGACGTGGCCGCGATGCTCCAGCCCCGCCCGCAGCTCCGGGTAGTTGTAGATTTCCCCGTTGAAGATGGTCCAGATCGATCCATCCTCGTTGGCGATCGGCTGATCCCCGCCGGCGAGGTCGATGATGCTCAGCCGCACGTGCCCCAGCCCGAGCCCCTCGGCCGTGCGCAGCAGGCTGCCGCGCGCATCGGGGCCGCGGTAACGCATGGCGTCGCACATGGCTTCGATGGTTTCGGGAAGGACGGCCGTCTTGCGGGCGTAGTTGAATACGCCGGCGATTCCGCACATTCAGGTTCCCCTCGCAACCGCGGGCTGCAGCCCGCGCATCGGCTCGCGGTAGTCGACCGGGAAGGCGCGCGGCGCGGCGGCCGCGGCGAGTTGCTGTCGGCGCGCGAATTCCGCCATCACGAGTGTCAGCGTGACGGGGATCCAAAACCACTTGGAGAAGTGGATCGTGTGCGTGATTCCGGAGACGAGAACGTACCAGACGAGCGTCGACGCGCCGACGGCGGCGCCCGGCGCGCGGATCAGGCGCATGCGCGTGAACAACACCCCCAGGCCGAACACGAACAGCCCGACCGAAACGGGCCCGCCGTCGACCAGCGCGCTGAGATACGTGCTGTGAATGTCGAGGAAAAAGCCGCGGTGCTTCTCCATCGCGAACGCCGTGTTGCCGTAGCCAAAGCCCCACGGCTGTTGCGCGAACGTCGAGAGCGCCTCGATCCAGATGAAGTAACGAGCTTCCTGCCGGCCCTCGCGCCCTTCCACGAATGCCTCGATGCGCTCCTGGCTCTGCTTCTGAAGCAGGCCGGACTGAAGCACCAGCAGGCCGGTCACAAGAATGACCGTCGCGCCGACGGCCGGAATGACGAAACGCAGGACCGGATGAAGCCCGCGGGCCGTTATGGTCGCCAGCAGCGCCGCGACCGCCGTCGCGACCAGCGCGGAGCGCGAACCGGTCATCAGCATCGCGGTCAGCATCAGCGGCGCGCAGCACAGCAAAATCGCGCGGACGAGCCGGTGCGTCGTAAACGCCCACGCCGCGGGAATGCTCAACAGCGAAAGGCTGATCGCCAGCGCCGCCGTGTTCGGATTCGTGAACTCGCCCAGCGTGGCGCGCGAGAATTGTTCGGATCGGCCGCCGGTGGCGATCATGACGATCGCGGCCAACGTTCCGCTCGCGACCGTGAAGAGCAGCGCGCGGCTGATGCGCTCGCGATCGACGAGCCGGTGCAGCGCGACGACGATCAGGATCACCTGCACGATGATCTGTCCGCCGTAGCGCACCGACGCCAGCGGCTCCAGCGAGAAGACGGCCATCACGATGCCGTACAGCCCGAACCCGAGCATGGCCATGATGTACGGCCGGCTGCACACGATCGGCGCGAGCGCGCGTTCCGGGCGCAGCAGATAGACCGCGATAATCAGCGGCGCGAGCGCCTTGCTCGGCGTGAAGACCGCTTCGTGCGACTCGACAAACGCCTGGTCGAAAGCCTGGATGAGGAAGTAGACGTAAAGGCCGATCTCGGGCGATGCGATCACCGCCGCGAGAAACGCCGTGCCCACAATCGCGTACGCGCCCTGCGGAAATCCCGCGAGGTAGGACAGCCCGCCCAGCGCGACCGCCGGCAGCATCAGCAGCACCAGCAGCACGCCGTCGTTGCGCGGCCGGGCGGCGGGGTTCAGCACGATCGGTCGTTCCATACCGGCGGTTCCCATCGGGCCGGACGAGCGCGCAGACATCCCGCGCACGTGTCAGCCCGGCGTTATGTTATCGTCCGCGCTGGAAGGCGGCCCGCCCGGCCCGCGGCCGGTCGGCGAGAAGTGCGCGTTTCTCCCGCGAATCCACAGCAACCCACGAGCCGCAGCGGCACCTGCGCGGCGGCTCATTTCGCGGAAGGAAGTCCCTGATCACGCTCCAACGGCGCTCCGGTCGGCTGGCGCGGCCTGGTGTCGGTCCAGATCCGCCAGAGGCCGTATCCGTGGCACCCCAACATGACAACGCCCGCTGCCAGGCATGATAGCACGGCGCCGCGCAGCCCCCAAGGGGGGACGAGCACGTAGCACGCGACGAGCGTTGTGACACACGCGGCCGCCCCCGTGACCAACTGAATGCGGAACTGCCGGGCGGCGGCGAGCGCGACGCCGGAGAAGAACATGAGAAAGAGCATCGCGCCATAGACGGCGAGCAGCGCGAAATCGACGGGGTAGGCGGCATAGTCCTTGCGATAGAGGATTGTCAACAGCGGCGCGCCGAGCGTCGCGGCGACCGCGACGTAGACGATCCCCATGCCCGCCCCGATCGCCAGCAATTTTCCGAACAAGCTGCGGAACCCGCGATGGTATTCGACGTAATAGCGCGCCAGCCGCGGCGCGGCCGACTGGCCCAGCGCCGCGATCACCATTCCGCCCAGCGCGTTCA
Source organism: uncultured Planctomycetales bacterium (assembly GCA_964532435.1). Taxonomy (GTDB): domain Bacteria; phylum Planctomycetota; class Phycisphaerae; order UBA1845; family Fen-1342; genus CAZHIE01. Next base: position 25,726 of record CAZHIE010000021.1, on the reverse strand, counting down.
CGTAGGCCAGCGCGCTGAACACGCCCTGCACCTGCGTGTCGCGGAATTGAACCAGCACGTAACGAGGGATGTTTTCGCGCAGCGTCAGCAGCGTTATGCCCATGCCCAAAGGCAGCGAGATGAGAACCAGACGCCGGAAGGTGCGCAGGTCGAAGTTCGGCCGCAGCGCGTCGCGCAGATCGCCGCGGAGCGGCGCCGCGCGGATCAGGCGGTACGCGACGGGCAGGTCGAACGCGAGGAGCACGACCAGCCAGACGGCCGCCATCGCGGCGCTGGATGCGGCGACGCTGCGGGTCGCCGCATACGTCGCGGCGAGCGCGAGCAAGGCCGCCGGGCCCTTGATCATGAGGCTGAGGCTGCTCCAGCGCATCTGTTCGCGCTTCTGAAAGAGGGCGCGCAGGATGTCGCTGACAATGTCGACGCACTTCGCCGCGCCGACGAAGACAATCGACCAGAGCGTCTGCACGTCGTCTGCTGAGAAGGCGGCGATCGCGACGATGACGATCAGCGCGAGCGTGCTCAAGATCAGCCGCGCGCCGAAGTAATCCTGAAACCGGAACTCGTTGCGCGCGTCGGTGACCTGCACCTGCTGCATGTGCAACATGGCGGCCGTCGTGATCGGCGCCGCGACGGCCAGTCCGAACGTGAAGTCGCCGACCGCGGCGAGGTCGCCGAGCTTGGCGAGCACGGCCAGCATTCCCCACTGGCTGGCGGCGTTGACGGCGTTGCCGAGGAACGTCCACTGGAAGTTTCGGCGCAGCGCGCCGCGCGGCGCCGAGCGCGACTTCGTTGGGGCAGCGACGTCCTCGGTCGCCATCATCTATGGCTTCTCCGCGCGGTCCTGCTCGATCATGTCGACGAACCGCCGCGCCGCCGGAACCCAGCGCTTCGCCCCGGGATACACGATCGCGTCCTTGCCGCGGACGCTGCGCATGGCGACGAGAAAGTCGTCATCACGCCAGAACTTGTTGTCGCCCCAGAAATACACGATCGGGATGCTGGGACGCTTGGATATCTCGTCGCGCAGGCGGGCCAGGTCGGCGTTCCACCACTCGTTTCGCTCCGGCGGCATGCCGACCTCGGAAACCACGAAGCGCGCCATCAGCACTTCGGCGACGGCGCGGCACAGGCGGGCCGAGCGCTCGTGACGCTTCTCGCGCCGCGGCGCGCCGCCCGTCACAAAGCTCGGATACCACCATACCTCGACGTCGGGCGGGAGCATGGCCATGCCGCGCTTGAGCTTGTCGAAGTCGAATTCGACGACGCCGTCCCAATAGTTGTTGGTCGGATTCTCCTCGTTGCACAGCGCCGTCTCATTTTCAAAGACGATCCGCCGCTCGTTCGCGGCCAGGCACATCGCGCGAACCTCGTCGGCCACCAGGCGCCAGGCGGCCGGATCGTCGAATTTCTTGAGCAGCTCGGCGGTCTTCAGGCCGGGGATGATGCGCATGTTGCCGGTGCGCTGTCGCAGCGGACCGTAGATTTTCGCGTATCCGGGAGCGGTCGAAATGATGGCCGTGTCGGTGACGCGTCGCCAGATCAGCAGGCCCTCGACCGCGCGATCGAGACTGGCCCGCTCGTCGGTGTTCACTTCGAGCCAGGGGATCATCTGCGGCAGCGCCGGGCGGCTCGCGGGCGGCTGCCCGCCTTGCGCCGGCGCCGATTGGGCAGCGCCCTGACTTGCGCGGGCGCGCTCGGCGTCGCAGCCGGCTAGCGCACTGCCGAGCAGAAAGAGCGTCAGGCTCGCGCCGACGGCCACTCGCACGTTCATCGCGGGCACTCCTCCAGCCGCGTCAGCGCCGCGCCACGTCGGCGCCGCCGCGCAACGCGGCGACGCGACCGGCGGCGGCGGCACGCAGCACGACCTCCAGCCCGATCGCCGCGCCGAGCGTCGATACGCCCAGCGGCCGGTCGGCCTCGGCCGAGATCAGCTCATCGACGGCGCCCGGCCGCATCCACGCCGAAATCCGCATCGCGGCGGGGTCGAGCAGTTCGCCGAATGTTTCGCGCCACGTCGGGCGCCGCGGAGCCTGCCGCGAAGAAGTCTGGCGGCGCGCCAGCTTGCGCCCGATTTTTCTCAGGTCCAGCGCCAGGTCGCGGCAGCGCGCCGCGAGGCCGCGCTGCGACGCGGGCGCGGCGCAGTAGCCCTCGTTGAGCGGAACGCGCGAGGCTGCCCCGGCGTGGTCGTGGACCAGCCAGCGCGGTATCTGTCCGCCGCGGCGCACGCGCCGCGGCAGCGAGAGCGCCAGCTCGATCGCGGCCTGCGTGAACAGCGGCAGATCGACCGTCACGATTCGGTCGCACGCCCGCACGTGCAGGCTCGCCCACCGCCGCATCCGCTCGCGCACGTACATGCGATCGAGCCGGTCGAGCTCGTCGAACTCGCGATGCTCCTCGTCGCACTCGCGCAGCAGCGCGAGCACGCGCTCGCGCGCGTCGGCCGCAAGCGACGGATCGAGCAACGCCAGCAGCCCGGACTCGCCGGCACAGCGATAGTTCAGCAGCCGCTCCAGCCGGTCCCGCCCGCGCAGAAGCCAGCGGACGCGCTCGTGCCCCGACCAGTAATCGCGAAACGCCTCTCCGCCCAAACCGAATAGCACGACCGCGTCCGCGCCGGCCACTCGACACCATTTGCTCGTGCCGCGCAGCGGCTGGTTCTCGCCATCGCTCGCCAGCGCCGTCTGTTCGATCAGCCCGCGCCACTCTTCGACGCCGAATTTCGACCGGGTCAGCGCCCGCCAGCCGACGTCGAGCGCCTGCGCTACGGCCGCGGCGGTCGGCAGCTCGAAGGCGTCGTCGGACGGTCCGGTGAAGTAGTCGATGTTCGCCACCGACGCGGACGCGATCGCCGCAAGGCAGCGCGAGTCGAGCCCGGCCGTCAGCGTGCCGACGACGCGGGCCGCGCCTTTCAGGCGGCTGCGCGCGCTCTCGGCGCCAGCCTCGAACCAGCGATCAGCCGCCTCGCGCGGCGAGCGGATCGATTCATCGACCGCCGGCGGCTGCCACCAGCGCTCGATCCGCACGCGGCCGCCCTCGACATGCGCCAGCTCGCCCGCGTCAAGGCGCGATACCCCGGCGAAAAGGCTGCGCTCGCGCAGCGGATATCCGACCAGGCACAGGCACGCGAGCGCGTCGGGGTCAAGCTCGCACTCGCGCACGCAGGCGATGGCCGTCGCGGAGGACGAGAGCCACGCCCCCGCGCGGTCCTCGGCGTAGTAGAGCGGCGCCATTCCACTTCGGTCCATCATCGCGACGACGCCGCCGGCAGTCTCGCGCAGAACGAACGCGTAGAGTCCTTCGCAAGCGGCCAGATCGACGAGTCCGCGCCGCTCGGCCCGGACGCGCCAGGCGGCGATATCGGTGATCCGCGGCCGGATGGGCGAACCATTGAGCGACGGAGTCCCCAGCGCGGCGAGCCAGCTTCCCGCGGCGCCGAAATCGATTATCGCGCCGCGCGCTCGCGCCCCGGCCCAGAGGACGACGCCGTCATGATAGCAGCGATGATGGACGGTCGAGTCGGGATCGAGCGCGGATATTGCCGCTGCCCACGCGCTGGCGGCCGCCTCGGCCCCGCCAGAATGGGAGATGGCGCCGGCGGCATGTGTGCGCAGCAGGAACATCAAGCAATTCTCGACTCAGGAGCGCTCCCGCATGACTCGATCCAGCGACGCGAGTCTGCGGCCCCGGCAGGGAAAACGGCTCGCAATATACAGAGTCGGCGATTCGGAAGGTCGAGAACAGGAGCAATGATTTCCTGTTCCCGGTTCGCCATTCCCTGGTCCCTCTTCCCTGTTCCCCATTCCCGATTTTCTCTAGGATCGGCGCGGGCCGGGCGGTCGGCAGGCTAACGAACGCTGCGCACGCGGACGATTCAACGTCGGCTGGGATGCTTTTCAACACGATTCAATTCGTTGCGTTCTTTGCCGCGTTCGTCGCGGCTTATTGGACGCTGCGCACCGTTCGCCAGCGCTCGCTGCTGCTGCTGATCGGCGGCTACTTCTTCTACGGCTGCTGGAACCCGTGGTTCCTCGCACTTCTCGCTTTTTCGACGCTGTGGGATTATTTCGTCGGCCTGGCGCTCGTTCGGCCGCATCCGCCGCGCGTGCGAAAGCTCATCCTGGTCTCCAGCATCGCCGTCAATCTCGGCCTGCTCGGTTGCTTCAAATATTTCAACTTCTTCTCGCACAGCCTGCATGATCTGCTGGCGGCGGCGGGCATTCACACGTCGCTCGCCACGCTCAACGTCATCCTGCCCGTCGGGATCAGCTTCTACACGTTCGTCTCGATGAGCTACGCGATCGACGTCTATCGTGGCAAGCAGAAAGCCGAGACCAATCTGCTCAGCTACGCCGTCTTCGTCGCGTTCTGGCCGCAGCTTGTGGCCGGTCCGATCGAGCGCGCCTCGCACCTGCTGGTGCAGGTCGAGCGGCCAAAGGCTTTCGACTACGCGAATTTCGTCGCGGGGCTGGAGCTGATGGCGTGGGGGTTCTTCAAGAAGATGTTCGTGGCCGACAACGTGGCGATGATCGCCGACTACGTGTTCAGCACGCCGGTCGATGAGCAGAGCGGCGGGCAGGTGCTGCTGGGGCTTTACGCATTTGCGATTCAGATTTACGGCGATTTCTCGGGCTACTCCGACATCGCGCGCGGCGCGGCCCGCTGCCTGGGCTTCGAGCTGATGATGAATTTTCGCACGCCCTACTTCGCCACGAACCCGCCGGAGTTCTGGCAACGCTGGCACATCAGCCTGTCGAGCTGGCTGCGCGACTATCTGTACATCCCGCTGGGCGGCAACCGCGGCGGACCGATCGCGACGTACCGCAATCTGGCGATCACGATGCTGCTCGGCGGATTGTGGCACGGCGCGGCGTGGACGTTCGTCCTGTGGGGCGGATATCACGGGCTGATCCTGATCATCCATCGCCTGTGGGATCGGCGCGTCGGTCCGCCGCGCGACCGCGGGCCGGCGCTTAACTCCGCGACGTGGCTGATCCGCGTCGTCTTCTTCTTCCACGTGACGTGCCTGGGCTGGCTGTTTTTCCGCGCGACCAGCGCCGGCCAGTGCGTCGAAATGCTCGTTGCGATTTTTCAAGATCCGCAGATCGGGCAGCGCGGGCTGTTCTACCTGCGCATGATCGCGTTTTATAGCATTATCATGCTGCTCGCCGACGCCTGGTGGTATCGCCGCCAGGTCTGCGGCCACACGCTCGAAGAGATGCCGGTGCTTTCGACGCACTCCGCGGCGCGGGCCGGTCTGGCGATTGTGGCTATCAGTTCGGTGCTGCTCTACGGGTCGTTTGATTCGGCGTCGTTCATCTACTTCCAGTTCTGACGAAAGGAGGCCGCGCGTGCTTGTTCGCAGAATCCTGGCGGCCTTCCTCTTCCTGGCCGGCCTGGCGGTGTTCATCGAGTGCTATGCGCGGGTAGGGCTGTGGTACTGGTCCGACGAGGCGCGCCCGCTCAAGCCGCTCAGCCGGCGCGTGCTGCGGCCAGCCCCGGAGTTCGTGCCGGGCGTCGCGCCGCGGGCGCGCTTCCTGGCCGATCAGCGCGGGCTGCGCGTCAGCGCGGCCGACTGGGAGGCGCCGCCGGAACTGCTCGTGATGGGCAGCAGCACGTCGGAGTGCTCCTATCTCGACACAGGCGACTCGCTCGCCGCGCAGATTTCCGCGGCGCTGGCGGAATCGGCCGGCCGGACGGTCGTCGCGCGGACGGCGGCGAAATCGGGCCTGCTGGCGTGGCACTGCACGCAGTATTGCCGCGATCTGCTCCCGCTGTTGCCGGGCGTGCGCGTGGTGGTGCTCATGCCGGGCGCGACGGACATGAACAGTTGGCTGCGCGGCGGCCGGCCGACGCCTTCGCGCGAAATGCGAAACGCGCTGTACACGTGGCCGTGGGCCGTCGCGCGCGGCCCGCGCGCGATTGCGTCGGCCGATCGATTGCTCGGGTTGGCGCGCGGGCAGGCCCGCTCGCTGCTCGACTCGCTGCACGTGAATCTCGGCCAGTCGGAGGCGATGGTCGACGACACGGGGGCTTCGTATCGCGACTGGCGCGCCTATCGCGCGGCGGGCGAGAAAGTCGGCCTGCCGGAGCGGCTGCGCGCGGCGCTGCCCGAGTGGCTCGTCGCGTATCGGCGGAATCTGGCCGACGCGGCCGAGGGCTGTGCGCGAAGCAACGTCGAGCTGGTTCTCGCCACGCAGCCGCTGCTGTACGCCGAGGACATGACCGCTGCGGCCCGCGCGCTGTGGTGGAGCGGCGGATTGGGACCGACGTCGCCTTCGACGCGACAGTATCTCTCCGAGGCGGCCTACGCCGACTGTCTGGCGCAATTCAATGATGCGACGCGCGACGTGGCGGCGCGCCTGGGCGTGCCGCTCGTCGACCTGGCGGCGGAGATGCCCGACCCGGACGGCCGGTACTTCTACGACACGCTCCACTTTCACAGCGCCGGGGCGCGGCGGGCCGGGCGGCTCATCGCCGAGAAGATCGCCGGTGCAGTGGACCTGCGCTCGCCGCGCGGCGACCTGCGGCGCGAGCGGGTCGAGTACGCAAGCTCGGCGGACGCGGCGCTGCGGCCGCTCTTGGGCGACGTGTACTACCGCGCATCGTGGGCGGGTCAGCGCCGGCCGATGCTCGTGCTGATGCATGGGTTTCGCGAGGAGGCGCGGAGCGTGGCGGGCGCGGCGGCATTCGCCCGGGCGCGGGGGTTCGTGGCGCTCGCGCCCGAGATGCGCGGGCGCGGCGGAAGCGCGGGTGCGCCCGACTATGGCGGACTGGAAATCCGCGACGTCGTCGACATGGTCGATGCGGTCGCGCAGCGCTACGGCGATCTCGTGAATCCCGACGACGTCTCGATCGAAGGCTTCAGCGGCGGCGGCGGAAACGTGCTGTCGGCGATCACGAAGTTTCCGCAGCGCTGGCGCGCGGCGCTGTGCTGGTTCGGAATCAGCGACTACGGCCACGATCTTCAGAACGGTTGGTACCACCAGACGACACCCGAACGCCGAGAGCTGCTCCGGCAGCGCGTCGGCGATCCGCAGACTCCGCGCGGGCAGGCGGCCTATGCGGCGCGGGCGAGCGTATTGGCCGCCGCGAATTGCCGGACGCCGGCGGTCGCGCTATTCGTAGAGCGCGACGAGACGATCTGTCCGCCGAGCCAGATGCGCAAGTTCGAGGAGGCCGCCCGCGCGGCGGGCGTAGCCGGCGTGCGGCTGCACGTCGGCGAGTCGGGCGAGTATCGCCACGGAGTTCCGGACTGGCTGGCGCTGGAGCGAGCGCATCGGCTGGTCTGGCCGAGCGTGGCGGAGGGCGCGGCGGACCGTTCGCCGACCGCCGCGCCGACACAGCCGGTCGGCGGCATGGAAGATTGCGAATGGATCGTGTGCGGATATTTGGAGACGCGCGAACTCCGCTGCGTGCTTGGCGACGGCGCGGATTCGCTCGGCCGGCTGCGCGTGCAGCGCGACGGCGGCGTGGTTTCGATCTCGCTGCGATTTGAGACCGCGCCGGGTCCGTGGTCGTTGGCGCTCCGCTGCGACGAAGCTCGCGAAGTGCTCGGCGCCGGCGCGTCGCCCCTGCGCATCGCGCCGCGGGAGGGCTGGATCACCCTGCCCAAACTGCACGCCGACGCCGACCTCGTCCTCCGCCCGGCGGGGACGAACGAGTAACGCCGCGCGCGGTCGGCGGCGCCCGCGCGCCGTCGGACGCAGAGGTTCGGCGCGACGGCGCGGCTGCCTGCGCGCGAGTCTTCCACTCCCTACTCGCTATTCGCCATTTCCTACATGTACGGCTTCAGCGCCGTGCGCAGCGATTCCGGCAGCGGCGTCGGCACCATCGCCGCGCCCTGCCGCCGCATGGCCGCCACCGCGTGCTCGCCGCGCGCGACCAGCTCTTCGCCCCCGTCGCGCACGCGCCAATACTCGAAAGACATGGTGAGCTGATTCTGTGCCACGGAGGCCAGCCGCATGCGCACGACGATTTCGTCGAACGCCTTCAGCTCGGCAAGGTATTCGCACGAGACACGCAGCGTGACGAGCGCCAGGTCGCGAGCCAGGTCGCCGAGCACGTCGGGCGCGTGGTCGCGCAGAAACAGCTCGCGGCAGCGCCCCTGCCAGCGCAGATGATTCACGTAATAGACGTTGCCGACGAGGTTCGTCTCTTCAAACCCGACGACGTGCCGCCATTCATACGCCCGCATCAGCGCCATCCACCAACACGGCCATCGCGACGGTCTGTCCGTCGCCGAGCCGCGCAACATAGCTTACCACGCTGCGCCGCCCGGCCGACAGCACCGCCCAGCCGTCGTGCGAGGCCGAGCCGAACGTCAGCGGCGCCGCGGCGGCGCCGGCTTTTTCGAGCGCTTCGGCGGCGGTCCAGACGCGCGTCGCCGACGTGGATTCGCTCTCGCCTGTGCGCTGCGAAAGCTGAGACGCAAGCTCGAAGCGCGCGGCGCCCAGGAGGTCGGCCCAGACGCGCGACTCCCGGACCAGCACCGGCTCCAAATCGCAACCCAGAGAACCGCTCCCCACCGTCGCCAGCGTCAGCCGTCCGGCGTGCGAGGCCGATACCGCGTGCCCGTCGGCCGCTTCCGGCCGTCCATCCGGGCGGTGCGTAACCGGGGCGGCCGTCGCCAGCGCGCGGCGGACGGCCCGCTCGGTCCGGCCGCGGCGCTCGATGCCGCCGTCTTCGTCCAGCCCGACCACGAGCGTCGCGCCCGGCACAAGCTCTTCGACGCGGCGCTCCACATACGGCCGCAGCAGCGCCAGCGGCCAGGCGTCGCGGCGCGGTGCGGGTTCGATGACCTTGAGGCGCAGACCCGTCCAGCGCTCGACGACCGCGCCGGTGGCGTCCGCGATCTCCATGTCGTACGTGAATTCGTCGCCGCGCCGCAGGCGCTCGGCCGCGCGGACGAGCCACGGGCCGGGGCCGCGCAGATCCCCCAGCGCGATGTGCTCGACGCCGGTGGGCAGGATCGTCCAGTGCGGAATGCACGGCTGGATCGCGTGGATCGCGGCGTCGCGCACCGAAGCGTCGCCCAGGATCATGCGCTGCGGCAGGGCCCGGCCGAACCAGCCGGCGTCCGTCGCGCGGCCGGCTGGTTCGCCGGCCGATTCGCCGATCTGCGCGACGCAGCGGCGGGCGGACAGTTCGTAATACCTCTGCACGCGCGCGAACCGGCCGGCTTGAAAGAGCAGGCCGCCGTAGAGATCCGCGCGCGGGTCGAGCGCGACCGACTCGGGCGGAAGCTCGATGCGCGCGGGCGGCGCTTCGCCCGTCGAGCGCTCCCAGCGGCAACGCGCGCGGAAGTGATCGGCGGCAAAGCCCGTCTGCGCGCAGCGCAGCGCGACGTCGACGCCGTCGCCCTCCGCGACCAGCGCCGCCAGGCGGATGCGCTCCGCACCCGTCGGCGGCACGACGACCGGCCGCAGGAGCTGTACCCGCTCGAGCGCGTGCGGCGCGTCTGCACGCCCCGAGGCGGCCATCGCCGCCTGCGCCAGCGCCTCGATCCCGACGACCGCCGCGAAGAGCCGGTCGCCGCGATAGACGTGCTCGTCGACGTGCGGATCGCTGGCGCGCGACAGCTCGCAATCGACGACCAGCTCGATGCCGGGGTAATCGACGCGCGGCGATTCGAGGAAACGGAGAAACGGCAGCTCGCGCGCGGACATGCGCAGCGTCGGCGTGTCGCTCCAGCGCCCGGCGACCACCACGACCGGAGCGGCGAGCCGGCGACTCAGCAGGTTTCGCAGCATCGCGACGCCGTCGTCGGGCGATATGGCGGCGATGCCCGCCCGGCGTAACGATTCGATCGCGCCGAGCCGCTCGCCCATGCCCACGCCGGACCACACCGACCATTCCACACACAGGCAGCGGCAGCGCGGATGATGTTGCTGCCAGCGCTCCACGTCGGCGGCGAGCAGCGCGTTGGCGACGGCGTAGTCGGCCTCGCCCCGCAGCCCGCAGCGCGCGATGATCGAGCCGAACGCAACCACGAGCCGCAGGCCGTCGGCATCGAGCGCGGCAAGCACGTTTCGAAGGCCGTCGACCTTCGGCCGGATCGTCGCGTGAAAGTGCGAGTCGCCCAGTTCGGCGAGCAGGCGCGGTTCGTTTCGACCGGCGCTGTGCAGGAAGCCGGTGATCGCACCGAGCCGCGCTTGAAGCTGGCGGATCGCGACGTGGACCAGGCCGGCGTCGCCCACGTCCACCGCCGCGTACTCGACCGTCAGCCCGGCCGCGCGCAGCCGCGCGAGATTGGCCGCCAGCGCCGGGTCGTCCTCCGGACGAGAGCGGCCGAGCAGTGCGAGCTTGGCGCCGGTGTTTCGCACAAGCGCCAGCGCGCACTCGGCGCCGATGCCCTTGCCGCCGCCGGAGACGAGCAGCACGTCGCTCTCCGAAAGCGAAAGCGGGTCGGCCGGCTGCGCGGAGAGGTCGAGCCACTCGGCGCGCGGCGCCAATCGGCGGCCATCAGCGGTGTAGCGGACTTCGACAAATCCGTCGGCGGCCAGAGCTTCGTCGGCGACGCGCGCGGCCGCGTCGGCGTCGCCGGCGTGAACGCCGACCACGGCGACCGTCACGTCGGGCGCTTCGAGGAACAGCGATTTGGCCAGTCCCGCGGCCCGCGGCTCGCGCTCGACCAGCACGAAGCGGCGCAGCGCCGGTTCGTCGATCGCCAGCAAAGCCCGCGCGGCTTCGAGCAGAAGCGCGATCGACGCGCCGTCGAATTCCGCCGGGAGGCAGCACACCACGCCGCCGCCCGCCGCGCCGGCGAAGCGCTCGCGCAGGGCCGCGCCGAGCGGGTCGTCCGGCGGCGCCAATACGCGCCATGCGCCGGGCGCATCGCCCGCAAAACGGCGCGGCGGACGCGGCGACTCATGCTCGACGAGGACGAACGGGCGCACCCACGTGTCGATGCCGTCCGGGACGAGCGGCTCGCTGCCGGCGCCGGTCGCCGGCGAGACGCGCTGCATCTCCTCCAGCGCCTGCGCGACGGCCCCGACGGTCGCATCCGCGTATGCGGACGGCGCCAGCGGCGCCGCCAGACCGAGGCGGCGCGTCGCTTCGGTCACGATCTGGCCGACGACGATCGAGTTCAGATGAAGATCGCCGAGCAGGCGGCTATCCGCCGAGACCGCCGAAACGGGCAGCTCCAACCGTGCGGCGACGAGCGCCCGCACGACATCAAGGCCGGACTCGCCCCCGGGCGCGGCGACCGGCGCCGGCGCGGCGTGCGGTTCGCGCGGCGGCGCGCCGGCCGGGGTCGCGACTTCGCCGCCCGGCCGAACGGCAGAGAGCGGGGCGACCGTGTCCGCGGGCTCGTCGATGACCGGCGCAAGCTCGCACGGATTGACGAAGAATTTCGGCCGGCGATGCAGGTCGAAAGATCGCGCGAATCGTCTGGCAAAGAGCGGCTCGATGCGCAGCGGCGCGCCGAGCGCGAACGAGGCGCCCGCGGCCCGCAGAAGCCCCTCATAGCATCGCCCGGCGGCGTCCAGCGACACGGCGGGCACGGTCGAAATCGTGCCGGCCAGCCCCGTCAGCACGCGACCCGGTCCCAGCTCGATCCACAGCGCCACGCCCGCGGACTCTGCGGCGCGCAGCGCCTGTTCGAAGCGGACCGGCGACGTAACCTGCCGCGCGAGCAGTTCGACGACGTTGTCGTCGCCGCGCAGCGCCGCGCCGGTGATCGTCGAATACACCGTCCGCGCAGCGCCGCGCGAGCGGGCGCCGCGGGAGCTCGAACCAGACTCGCGCGAAACGGCATTGCGCAGCGGGCCGACCGCGTCGGCGACCAGCGAAGAGTGGAAGGCGTGCGAAACGCGCAGCGGGGTGACGCGCAGTCCCGCCGACTGCGCCGCGGCGCTCACCGCCGCCACCGCGTCGCGCTGCCCCGAAACAACGGTGTGCTGCGGACCGTTCAACCCGGCCAGCACAACCCCCGACCCCGCACACAGCCGCTCCACAACCTCCGGCGGCGCCGCCACGTCCGCCATCGCGCCGTGCAGGTCGCCATGCTCGGCCATCGCCGCGCCACGCGCGGCCGCGATGCGGATGATCGTCTCCTCGTCGAACCAGCCGGCCCAGCAGAGCGCCGCCAGCTCGCCGAGCGAATGACCGACGCCCGCGCCGGCCTCGATGCCCAGCCCGTGCAGCACGCGCAGCGACGCCAGCGTGCTGGCGACGATGCAGGGTTGCGCGACCTGTGTGGCGACCTCATCCGCGCCGGCGGGCAGCGCGAGGCGCTCGTAAAGCGCGTCGAATTCGGCGAATCGTCGTCGCCACGGCCCACCATGCCGCGGCGCGGGAGTGCCCTGTCCGGGGAAGAGCAGGCCGATCCTCCCGCCGGGTGATGCGCTTCCCAGAAACGCGCCGCCGGGGACGTCGAGCCGCCGCGAATCGCCGGCCGCCAGCCAGCTCGCGATGCGCGCCAGACGCTCGTGCAGCTCGCGCGGGGAAGCCGCGACGACCGCCGCGCGAAACGCGCCGGCATCGACCTGTCCGGCCAACGCGACCGCCAGATCAGTCAGATCGGCGCGCGACGCGCCGAAAGCGACCGAGCGCAGCTCCTCGACGCGCTGCCCCAGCGCGGCCGCGTCTGGCGCGCCGAGCAGGAACAGTTCGGCGTCCTGCGCGCTGGCGAGCAGGAGGCGCTCCTGCGGCGTGAGCGTGCGCGGCTTTTCGTACGGCAGACCTTCGAGTACGACGTGCGAGTTGATGCCGCCGAAGCCCATCGCGCTGACCGCGGCGCGCGGCGGTGCGGCGTCCCAGACCTCGCCGCTGCGCAACACGCGCAGCGCGGGGCGCTCGCCGGAGAGCTCGCCGTGCGGCTCTTCGCAGCCGGTGGTCGGCGGCAAAATGCGCTGATGCACGGCGTAGGCGGCTTTGATGAGACCGGCGACGCCGGCGGCCGCCTTGGTGTGGCCGATGTTGGCCTTGACCGAGCCGATCACCGCGGGCGGTGCGGCGGGGTTGGCCTCGCGCCGCGCGCGGCCGACGACTTGCAGCTCTGTTGCGTCGCCGACGCTGGTGCCGGTTCCGTGGCCTTCGAAATAGCCGACCGCGTCTGCGCCGAATCCGGCCCGGGCATAGGCGCGCCGCAGCGCGAGCAGTTGTCCCTCGACCTCCGGCCGCGTGATCCCGCCGGCGCCGTCGCTCGAAACGCCCCAGCCGCGGATCAGCGCATAGATGGGCCGCCGCAGCGCGACCGCGTCGTCATGGCGCATCAGAACGACGAACCCGCAACCCTCGCCCGGCCAGAAACCCGCCGAACGCACGTCGTAGACGCGCATCTGATCGCTCGCGAGCGCGCCGGCCCGCGCAAAGCCCACCAGCTCGAACGGATCGAGCGAAAGATCGACCCCGCCGGCCAGCGCGACGTCGAGATCGCCGGCCGCCAGCGCCGACGCCGCGGTCGTCACAGCCAGCAGCGAGCTGGCGCACGCGCCGTCCACGGTGTAGCCGCCGCCCTTGAGGTCGAAGTGATTGCAGATGCGGCCGGCGATGGTGTTCGAGAGTCCGCCGGCCAGCGATTCCTCGGTCATCTCCGGGAACGGCGCCTTGAACGACGTTTCGAGCGCCGCGAGAAACTCGCGCCGGCGCTCCGCGTCCCAACCCTGATGCCCGAGCGCCGCGCCGACCACGCGCCGGACATACGGCCAGCGCAAGCGGAGCGTGGCGGCGCGCGAGAACTCGCCCGTCAGCGAGTTGCCCAGCAGCACGCCGGTGCTCTCGCGCGGCAGGTCGCGCCCGCCCTCGAAGCCGGCGTCAGTCAGCGCCTGCGCCGCGATGTCGAGCGCAAGCCAATGCACCATGTCGGCGGAGCGGAAGAGCGGGCCGGAGACGTGGTAGCGGGCGCGGTCGAATTCGTAGTCGGTGATCAGGGCCGCTTCGGTGCCGTAGGTCAGATCGAGCTGCGCGCGGTCGATGCTGTGATAGTCTTCGAGCCGCAGCCGCTCGCTGGGGATGCGGCGGAACGCGCGGCGCTGCGCGAGCACGTTTTCCCAGAGCTCGCGCGGCGAGCGCGCGTCCGGGTAACGGCAGGCGATTCCGACGATGGCGATGGACGGCGCGCTCGGCACGCTCGCTCCCGTTTGCTCGCGCTCAGGCCGGGGTTGCGGCCGCGCCGAGCGATTCCGTTTCCTTCAGCCGCCGCGACAGGAAGTACAGGTGCAGGCTGATTCCGCGCGCCAGACAGACGATCACGAGCGCGTAGAACAGGCCGAAAACCATGTGCTGCATCTGGATCGCGCCATAGACGGCCGCGACGGCCAGCGCGAACGCCACCTGTCGCCAGGGCTTCAGCGGTGTCGTCGCCGGGTCGGGGATCATGTACAGCGTGAAGACGATGAACGCGGTTCCGGTCATCGGCACGAGCGTCGCCAGCGGCGGGCCGCCGTAATACCAGGCGCGGAAGAGCCCCTGCGACGCGAAACCGAGGATCCACGCCAGGACGAGCGGCATGCGCCCGGTGAAGAAGCAGTGAACGATCAACCCGGATACGAGCACCGCGATGGGGATAATCGTCTTGCCCAGGTCGCTGGCGTTCTCCACGAAGTGGTACGGCGGGGCCATGCCGACCCACGGGAAAAGCAGGAACGTGACCGCCACGCCAAGGTTGGACGGATTGAAAATGTGTTGCGTCACGCCGGGCGCCACGGGCGCTCGGAACAGCACCTTCGACGAGATCGAGAGCACACTGCAGAACACCAGCACCCACATCTGCGAGTTCGCATAGAGCAGCATGCCGACCGCAAACCCCGGGATGATCGCGGGCGGCAGCATGTTCAGAAAGTTGCCGACGCCGCCGGCATACCTCGGCGTGCGGTCGTTGATCCGCGCGTCCAGGTATTCGAGCAGGTACTGCATGATGATGCAGGTGGCGACCGCGACGATCGGCGCCGCCCACGCCTGCTCGAAGCCAAGTACCGTATGCCCCAGGACGTTCCACACGATCATCAGGATGCCGAAGTACCACAGCGCGAATAGCCGCCGCGCCGGACTGCTCTTCGGATAGAAATACTGGCTCGTCGCGTTGACGAAAGTTGCGCTCATTGCTCGCCTCCTCGCACGGGCGCTGCGCCGCCGCCCAGCACGATCGTGTGCCAGCCGGGCATCAGGGTTAAATCGGTCTTGCGCGGCTGGCCCCGAAGGTCGCGCCAGCAGATCTCGACGCGCACTGTGGCGCCGTCGGGCAGCTTGCCCAGGCCGACGTGGACATCCGGGCTCCGCCGGCCGGTGAAGCCGTTGCCGCCGTCCACCATCGCGACGCGGGCGCCGCCGTCGGGCAGCGTCACTTTCACGCACGCGCCGATCGCGGGCCGATGGGCCGAATCCGACGACGGGTGGCCCGGCCGGGACAGGATCACGTCCTTCCCCGCGCCGCCCGCGGATGCGTACCCCGCCGGCGGGAGCAGAAGATGCAGCCCCAGAAACGCGCCGGGCGCGGGACAGTCGTTTCGATAAAAGTACGAAGCCTCCCACTGATTCGCGATGGCGAAGTCGAGGTCGCCGTCGCCATCCACGTCGGCCGTCGCAATGCCGCGCGCCACCGCCGTCTGGTCGTCAATGTGCAGGTCCGCTGCCAGGTCGTAGTACCGCCCGTCCGCGGCGCGGGCGAAGAATGCGTCGCGCTCGTGCCCGCTGATGTCGGCTCCCGGCCGAAACGCCGGCCAGAGGTACGGGTTGCTGATGATCTGATCGTTGGCGGTTCCCAGCGCCTGAAGCTCCGGCCAACGGTTGATCTTGCCCTTGATGAAGCCCGTCGCCTGCACCGCTTCGAGCACGCCGTCGTTGTCGAAGTCGGCCAGCTTGGACTCCCAGCCCCAGCCGCTGCGCGAGAGGCCGTACTTCTCGCTGGCCTGCTCATACGGCGCTTCGCCGCTCTTCATCATGGCCGGATCGCCGACGCTCTCCCACAGAAAGTGGCTTTCCTGCAGGCCGAATTCGGTGGCGATGTTGCTGACGTAGATGTCGAAGCGGCCGTCGCCGTTGACGTCGCCGAAATCGCAGCCCATGCCTTTGAACGAGTCGTGCCCGAGGCAGCACGATTTCGGCGTGGTGAGCTGGCGCGTGCCTTCCAGCAGCGCGAACTGAAGATGCCCCGGCGTGGAGCGGTTGTGCAGCAGACGATCGGGGCCGAAATCGTTGGCGAAGTAAATCTCCGGCAAGAGATCGCCGTCCAGATCGCCCGCGCCGATCGCCAGCGTCCAGCCGCGCGAGACCTCCTCGCTGAGCACGCCGACGGCGGCCTTGTAAGCGACCTCGGGAGCCGCACCGGCCGCGGCGCTGCTCCACAGCAACAGGTGCTTGTGCCCGCCGGTGAACGACTTGGATTTCGTGTTGTGCATCGTCTGGCGCTCGGTCGCGTCGGGGTCGAGAATCCGGCCGCCGTCGGCGAAATAGTTGCCGACGATCAGGTCGGCGTGGCCGTCGCCGTCGAGGTCGGCCTGCGCGACCGAATCGGTGAACCAGCGCTCGCCGCCGGGGGCCACTTCGACCGCGACGAACGAATCGCGGCGCGGCGCGGCGTCGTCGTCCGCGCGGCGGAGAAACGCGACCGGCGTGCGGCCCCAGTAATAGACGAGCACGTCTATCCGGCCGTCTTCGTTGAAATCGCCGGCCACCGAGCCGGTCGGCGCCATCGTTCGATCGTACGGCAGGGGCGCCGCGTCGAGCACGAACGGCGCATAGCGGGCCGGTGTACCCGGCGCGGGCGACACCAGCGCCGTGTCGAAACGCGGATCGACGTGGATCACGTCATTGGGCAGACCGTCGCCGTCGACGTCGGCGAGCGTAACGCCCGCCCCGACGGCCGAGATCCACGCGCTGACGCGCTCCAGGCTCGGCGCGACCTTGCGGACCGACTGCGGCTCGCGCCCCTCCGGCGCGGGCAGCGGCGTCGCGGCAAATTGAAATCGCCGGACCAGGTCGGCGCGCTGAGAGCCCGTAAGCGACGGCAGGCGCGCGGCGCCATACGTCCCCGCGATCAGCGCCAACGCGGCGATCGGCGTGATCAGCCGCAGATGCAACGGGCGTCTGGGTTTCATCGGCTCACCTCCACTCCTGCATACGATTGCTGAATCGCCACGCGCCAATGCTTGAACGCCGGCGGGTCGGTGTCGACGAACGAGCCCATATCCGACAGCGCCATCCGCGGAGACCGGCGGCCGCGCACGCGGTCGGCGTCCCCGCGCACATCGGGCAGCAGTTCATCGGTGCGCTGCGCGGCCTCCGCGGCCGATGTGCCGCAGTAGACCTCGCAGGCCAGTTCCGTGTGTTCGGCCGGGTTTCCGGCCCGCTCGCGTGCCTTTCCGGCGAATGCGGCGCCCTGCGCCAGGCACGCACGGTGTTCGCCGGCGGCGTCGCGCAGCGTTTCGAGCGCTTCGCGTTCCGCGCCGCCCGCGTAGGCCGAGGCCAGCCCGACGCCGCTCCACAGGTCCGCATGCCGCGAGCGGCAGAATGTGTCTAGCCGCGCCAGCAGGCGTCGCACATCGCAGCATTCGACGAACCAAAGCGCCCGCCCCATCCCCATGTCGAATGCCCGGACCGCATAGCCGGTCAGCGCCGTCGGCACATGACACTGCTCAACGTACAGGCCGGGATAGAAATACGCCTGATGAAACGCATAGCCGTCGACGATCAGCCAGCGCAGCAACGGATCGAACTGCCAAAGTTCGCGCGACAGGTCGCGCCGCAGCCGCGCCAGCGTCCACCCGATGCCGACGTGAACCATGTATGCGTGCGGATCGCCCGGACCGGCAAGAAACCGCTGCACGCGGCCGCGGCCCAGCGGCCAGATCCGGTCGATCAGGTGCAGCCCCATCGCCGCGCCCTCGAAGGCGAAGCCGCGCCACTCGCGCTCCAGCGCGTCGCACGCGGCCGACGTGGCGTTCAGATCGAGCGTCTCGACCGCGGCGTTGTAGCCGGCCAGAAAGCTGCGGCCGACGCGCTCCAGCCGCAGGCGGGCGGCGGGCGTGCTTTCTGTGAAGCCGCGCCGCGCAAATGTGACCTCGTGGTCCTTCAGGCCGAACAGCATCCGGCGCAGAGCAGCTCCCGGCGCCTTGCGCGGCACAGGCGCCTGTGCGGATTCCCGTTCGGCGAATGACGGCGACACACACACCTCCGGACCATGCCGCTCGGCGCGGCGAATGGCGTCCTGCTCCTGTCCGGCTTGCGGAATGAATGCGAAAAGCGACGGCGGCGCCGCCAGAACGGCGCGGCTGCGCCAGAGCCCTGACAGATTCCACACTCGCGGCGATCCCAGCGCCGAAAACCGGGCGTTTACGTTCCCGAAGCGGGACGAGGCGCATGAGACCAATCGAGTTTCAACGCCGATCCGCGCGCAACACACCGGGGAACGTGTATTTATCTGAACCTGCTTTGCTGATCGTACTCTTGGCCCCGGCGCTGGAGCAAGAAAAAAGCCCACCCATTTTCCGCCACGCCCGGCGCGAGAGCCTGACGCTTGCAGGTTGCGTGGGCGCAGTAGGATACGCGCCGATGTGGTCGCTGGCGTGGCACAACCTGGCGCAGGACAAGGTGCGCTTCGGCGCGGCCCTGGTGGGGCTGGTTTTCTCCGTCGTGCTGATGGCCGTGCAGGCGTCGATCTTCCTCGGCGCGGTGCAGAGTTCGTCGCTCTTGGCGCGGAAGATGGACGGCGACCTCTGGATCGTCTCCAACCGGACGCTCAATGCCGATTTTGCGCTCGCGCTCCCCGCGCGGCGCAGCTATCAGGCAATGGGCGTGCCCGGCGTCGCGCGGGCCGGCCGGCTCATCGTCGGGTTCAGCGTGATGCGCTTTCCCGACGGGCGGCAGGAGCCGGTGATCGTCGTCGGCCCGGAGGGCAACGCCGGGTGGTTGCCGGTTCCTGCGGAGCTGACGCACTCGCGCGGCGAGCGCGGCGGGCGCGGAATCGTGCTGGACGACCGCGAACGCTACCGCTTCGGCCTGGGGCGAAAGCTGCTGACCGAGGGCGCGCGGGCGGAGGTGAACGGGCATCGCGTCTTCGTGGCCGGCTTTGTGCGGGGGATGGGCTCGTTCGCGATTACGCCGTACATGTTCACGACATACGAGGCGGCGCTGGATTACACCAGCCTGCGGGCGGGACAGACGGTGTTCGTCATGGTGCGTTGCGAGCCAGGCGCCGACGTCGAGGCCGTGCGGGAGGAATTGCGGCGGCGCATCCCGGACGTGGAGGTTCTGACGAAGGCCGAGTTCGCCGCGCGAAGCTGGCGCTACTGGGTAATGGGCACCGGCATGGGATTCTCGCTCATCCTGATGTCGTCCTTGGCGCTGCTGGTCGGGCTCGTCATCGTCGGGCAGACGTTTCTTACCAGCGTGCGCGTGAAATTGCGCGAGTACGCCGTGCTCAAGGCGCTCGGCTTCCGCAATCGCTTCGTCGCAGGCGTGATTGTGCTTCAGGGCGTCATCATCGCGCTGCTGGGCTACGTCCTCGGCGTCGGCGGCGCTCTGGCCATCTCCGAGCTGTTCGGCAAGGGCGGCACGGCCGTGAACATGAACATGCCGCCGGTGATGTTCATCATCCTGCTCCCGCTGACGCTGTTCATTTGCGTGTCGGCCAGCATCGCGGGGGCGTGGAGCGTGTTCCGGCTGGCGCCGGCGGAAGTGTTTCGATGAATGGAATCAGCGGGGCCGAGGCGCGCGGCGCGGCGCCGATCGCCGAGCTGCGCGACGTGTGCAAGACATTTCGCCAGGGCGACCAGACGGTGCGGGCGCTCGATGGCGTGTCGTTGTCGCTGCGCGCGGCGGAGCTGACCCTCTTGATGGGCCCATCGGGAAGCGGCAAAACGACGCTGCTGCAGATCCTCGGCCTGCTTCAGCGGGCCGACCGCGGCGCGATCCGCTTTGCCGACCGCAGCATGGACGGGCTAGGCGAAGCAGCGCTGACCGAGGCGCGCCGCGCGGGCGTGGTCTTCATCTTCCAGGGCTTCAATCTGATGGAGGCGCTGACCGCCCGCGGAAACGTGGCGCTGGCGCACAAGCTGGCCGGCGGCGAACGGCGCACCGCGCCCGCCGAGCGCTGCCTCGCCCGCGTCGGGCTTCAGCAGCGCAGCGACTTTCGCCCGCCCCAGCTCTCCGGCGGCGAGCGGCAACGCGTCGCAATCGCCCGGGCCCTGGCTTGCCCCGGCCGGCTCGTCCTGGCCGACGAGCCGACCGCAAACCTCGACTGGCACGCGGCCGAAGAGGTCATCTCATCGCTCGCGCAGCTTGCCCGCGACGAGGGCAAGGCCGTCCTGGTCGTCACGCACGACTCTCGGCTCGAGCGCTTCGCGGATAGAATCGTTCGCATTCTCGACGGACGGATCGTGGAGGACCGTCGCCTGAATCAGCCCGCCACAATCTCGAAGAACGCCGACACGCCCATCGCGCCTGCCGCGCCGCCAAACGCCGCCACCGCGCCCGGCGCCGCCGGGCGTGCCGCGCCGCGCGGGCTCTCCACCGGCGCCTGGGCAATGACGCTCTTCGTCCTGCTGCTCATCGTCACCGCCGCAATGACCTACCTGCGGCACAACCGCCGCGGCGGCGCAACGACGCCCGCCGCCGCGCCGCCCGCCAGCGCTCCGACGCCCTGGGCGGCGGCCGCGCCCGGCGTGATCGAGCCAAGCACGCAGATCGTCGAAATCCGCACCGAGCGACCCGGCCGCATCAAGGCCATCCTGTGCCAATCCGGCGAGCGCATCCGCGCGGGCGAGCCGCTCGTGCTGCTGGACGACGCGACGGCGGCGGCCGTCGTCGCGCAGGCGCGGGCGGAGATGGAGCTGGCGGATGCCGATCTGGCGAAACTGATGGCGTGGGATCGGCAGGAGGAGCGCGCCCGCGCCGCCGCGGCCGTCGAGCGCGCCCGCGCGCGGCACGACCGCGCGCAGCGCGAGCGGAAGCGCGTCGAATCGCTGGCCGAGCAGCGCAGCGCGACGGAAAGCGAATATCAGCAGACGGTGGAAGAAGAGCGTCTGGCCGCGGCGGCGCTGGAGGAAGCCCGCCAGTCCGCCCGTCTGAGCGAGGCCGGACCGACGGTCGAGCAGGTGCGCGTCGCCGAAGCGCAGCAGGCGCGTGCCGCGGCCGCGCTGCGCGCGGCGCAGACGGCGCTCGATCTCTGCACGATTCCCAGTCCGCTCGACGGCCACGTGATCTACCGCCATCTGGAGCCGGGCGAGGTGGTGGTGACGGATGCGCCGGTTCCGATTCTCAGCATCGGGAATCTCGACGACCTGCGCGTGCGGGCGGAGGTCGACGAGGCGGACATCGCCCGCGTGCGCGTGGGGCAGAGCGTGCGGGCATATGCCGAGGCATATCCGGAGCGCGAGTTTGCGGGGAAGGTCGTGCGGCTGGAGCCGATCATGGGCCGCAAGACGATTCGCACGGAGCGCTCGACCGAACAGAAGGACGCGAAGGTGCGCGAGGTGCTGATCGAACTGGCGCCGGCGGGGGTGGAGTTCCCGATCGGGATGCAGATGACGGTGAGGTTCCTGCAGGAATAGCGAGAGAATTGCGAATTACGAATTGCGAATA